>JAQUPI010000028.1 GCA_028716705.1 Candidatus Omnitrophota bacterium
GGCCGGATAATACCATATCCCTTTTGGAATTTCTGGATGAACTGGAGAAACTTTCCGGCAAGAGGCCAAAGGTGAATTTCGCCGACTGGAGGCCGTCGGACCAGAAGGTTTATATTACCGATACATCGAAGCTTGAAAAGACCCTCGGCTGGAAGGCAAAGACCGGGGTGAGGGAAGGGATAAAGAAGCTTTACGAGTGGGTGAAGGAGAATGAGAGCTATTTTAAATAGTTTTGATGCGGGTTTTGCTCGCGTGCTGAAAACTTTTTCCGTGCACTACGGTTTATTCGCCGCTTACGCAACGACTTACGCGGGTAAGATACTGCTTCAGCGGCTCGTAAATCCTTGTGCACTCTTGCAAAAAGTTTTCTAACGCACGCTCGCAAACCCTCCGCAAAACTAATAAAAAGCTCTCCTTTTAAAGTGTATGAAACTTATAAAAGTAGTATTTCTGGACAGGGACGGAGTTATCAATAAATATCCGGGAGACAGGGATTATGTGAAATCCTGGAGTGAATTTAGTTTTTTACCCGGAGCAAAGGAAAGCCTGAAACGGCTCAACGGAGGCGGTTATAAGCTCATAATTATCTCCAATCAGGCGGGCGTCTCCAAAGGGCTCTATTCCCGGGAAACGCTTGATCTGATCACGCGTAATATGCTTAAGGAGCTTAAGGATTCCGGAGCCGTTATTGAGGGAGTTTATTATTGCGTCCACCTGAGAGAGGATAATTGCGCGTGCAGGAAGCCGAAGACCGGCCTTATCGATTCGGCGGTCCAGGGGCTTAAGAAGAAGGGGCAGGAAATCGAATTAAGCCGCAGTTTTTTTATAGGAGACTCTATCCCGGACGCGCAGGCCGGCAAGGCCGCGGGGATCAAGACCATACTCCTCTTCTCGGGGAAGGAGAGGCCCGGCAATAGGGATAACTGGGAGGTCTTTCCCGACTATACAGCTGATGACCTTTCTTCCGCAACCGATTTAATTCTGAGCTTACTCCGTTGATGCCCGCAGAGAAAATGAAAATTATAGTGGCGTACGCCTCGGCAGGCAGCGGCCACCGCCGGGCCGCGGAGGCGGTATATAATTATTTAAAGGAAAACTGCCCCAAGGCCGACATAGCGATAATAGACGCCCTGGAAAAAGCCAACTTTTTTTTCAGGCTGCTTTATACCGGAGGGTATGCCTTTTTGATAAATCACGCGCTCTGGGCCTGGCGCCTTGGTTTCTGGATCACCTCAATAAGGTGGCTTAACAGAGCCACTAAATTTTTCAATTGCTGGATAAACCGCGTTAATCTGAACAGTTTCTTCGGATTTTTAACCCGTGAGAACCCCGAGATCATTATCTCCACGCATTTTTTGCCCTCCGAGATCGCCGCGCACCTCAGGAATAAACGCAAGATCAGGTCAAGCATAACCACCGTTATTACCGATTTCGGGGTCCATCCGTTCTGGGTTGTGGAGGGGACGGATACCTATATCGCCGCCTGCGCTTCCACTAAACAAGAACTTATCCGCCAAAAGGTAAACGCTGAAAAGATACGGGATACCGGAATACCCATAGATCTGAAGTTCTCCAGGCCTTACGATAAAAAAGCGCTGCGCGAAAAATTAGGCATTCCGCCGGACAAGTTCACTGTATTGGTCAGCACCGGGTCCTCGAGTATAGGCGCGATAGAAGATGCCGCGGTTTTATTATGCGCCAGTATGCAAGTGCTGGTGGTCTGCGCCCAGAATAAGGCGCTATATTCAAGATTACGGAAAAAAGCCTGCCCGGGGATAAAATTATTCGGTTTTGTGGATAACATAGAAGAGCTGATGGCGGTGTCCGACATCATTGTGGCAAAGCCCGGCGGATTGACGATCTCCGAAAGCCTAAGCATGGGTTTATTCCCTATATTCATCACCGCCATACCCGGACAGGAAACGAAAAACGCGCAGGTCCTGGCTGAAAATTCAGTAGGCCTGATATTGAATGATGTTTCTTCTCTCAAAGAACGGATATCCGGTCTTCTGGACCCGGATAGGATAAAGGCCGCGAAGGAAGCGATCGATAAACTGAAGCGGCCGATGGCGGTAAAGGAGTTATGCGATGCTTTATGCGGGGATAGTCTTCGGGCTTCCGGTTGAAGGGCCTTTCGACTACAGTGTCGACAGCCAAATAGCCGGAAAGATAAAGACCGGCAGCCGGGTATGGGTCAATTTCTGCGGCCGTAAGAAAATGGGCTATGTAGCCGGCATTAAAACGCGCTCCGATATAAAAAATATAAAGCCGGTATTACAGCTTATCGACGACACCCCTGTTATCGAAAGGAACATATTTTCACTCGCGGGCAGGTTGTCCGTATATTACGGCTGTTCCCTGGGAGAGGCGCTCGAAACGGCGCTTCCCGAAGCCCTGAGAAAGGGCAGGAATATAGCCGGTACGGGGCAGGGCGCTTCTTCCGCAAGGGCCTCCTCCTCCGGCGGGAGCACGGTTTTGATCCATGACCTGTCTTCCTCAAGGTGGGAAACTTACTTAAAGAAGATAAGAGAGAACCTCGAGAATAACAGGTCTGTTATAATGCTGCTGCCCGGAGCTAAGTCGGCCGAAAAGGCAAAGCAGGTATTGCTGGAGAATTTTAAGATAGAGCCCTTGCTTTTATACAGGAAACAGCCGCGCGAACTGGAGGCATGGCAGGAGGCGAGAGTTCTGCTGCCCGCCGTTGTAATAGGGATGCGTTCAGCGGTATTCGCCCCGGTAAAGAACCTTGGCCTGATAATCATAGATGAAGAACAGGACACGGCCTACAAGCAGGACCAGGTGCCGCATTATCACGCCAGGGAAGCCGCTTTTATGCGTCAAAAAATAGAGCATATAGACATATTGCTGGGAAGTTCCGCTCCCAGCATGGAAATATACCATTTAGCCAAAAGCGGCAAGATAGGGTACAAGCTTTTACCCAGAATAAAAGCTTATCCGGAAATAAAGATCATCGATATGCGCAGGGAAGGGCGCGTATATAAAGAGAAGAACATCATACTTTCAAAGTATTTGCAGGATTGTATCGCCCAAACCCTCGAGGCTAAAGGTAAAGTCCTGCTCTTTCTGAACCGCAAAGGCTTCGCTACTTTTGTTTCCTGCCCCAATTGCGCGGAGGTTTTAAAGTGCCCCCGCTGCAGCGTTAACCTGGTTTACCATTTTAAGCAGAACGCGTTGAGCTGCCATTTATGCCACTATAAGGCCCCCGCCCCAAAGATCTGCCCTAACTGTAACGCAAGTTATATCCGCTACGCGGGTACGGGAACGGAGAAGATAGAAAGCGAATTGGCGAGGGTCTTCCCGGCGGCAAGGATCAAGATGCTGGATAAGGAATATCCGCCTGATGCGGAAAACGCCGATATAATCATTTCCGCCTCTTCAATAACGGAAAAAGGGGGGGGCGGTTTCGACCTTGTTTGCGCCCTGGCGATCGACAATTCGCTCAACCGCTCCGACCTGCGTTCATCGGAAAAGGTATTCGCCTCGTTATCCGGCCTGCTTTCCCTTACAGGCAAGAAGATGGTCATCCAGACCCGGATACCGACCCATCCCATCTTGAAGGCAATAGAGCGAAATGACGCGGGGATATTTTATGATAAAGAATTGCAGGAAAGAAAGCAGCTCGGTTTTCCTCCTTACCGGCACTTCTGTTTTTTAAAGCTGCGCGGGAAGAGGGAGGAAAGAGTAAGAAAGGCGGCGGAGGCGGCGTTTGAAAAACTGCGCGGTTACGCGGAAGAAAACCGGGCCGTCGATATAATCTCGCTTAATCCGGGGCAGCCAGCCAAGCAGCGGGGGAATTTTTACTGGCAGATACTGGTAAAAAGCGCCTCAACGCGGAAGATAACCGGATTTTTGAAAATGCACTTAAAGGATCTGCCGCGTTCGGGTATAATAGTGACGGTCGATATGGATCCGCTTTAGATATGAACATTATATTTTTCGGAAGTTCGAAGTTTGCCGCGCCTTCTCTACGCGCGTTGTCGGCCTCGAAGCACAGGGTTTCCTGCGTCGTTACGCAGCCTGACAGGCATAAAGGCAGGGGCTTGCATTTTTCCGGGACCGCGATCAAAACTCTCGCCCAGGCCTCGGGGATAAGGGTCTTCCAGCCGGAAAGGGTAAATTCCAAAGAGGCGTTGGATTTTTTTAAAGGCACCGCCTGTGATCTTTTTGTAGTCATATCTTACGGCCAGATACTATCTCAAAAAGTACTGGATATCCCCAAACTATTCTCCATAAACGTCCACGCCTCGCTTTTACCTAAATACAGAGGCGCGGCCCCGATCAGCTGGGCGGTAATCAACGGCGAAACAAGGACCGGAGCGACCGTGATCAAGATGACCGCGAAAATGGATGAAGGGCCGGTAATCTCGCGGGAACAGATCGGTATCGAACCCGAAGACACGGTTATTACTTTAGAGGAAAAATTATCGGAGCTCGCGGCGCGCTTACTTACGTCCGCCGTTTCGTCTATCGAAAAAAATAAGTACAGCCTCATCCCGCAAGATGAGAACAGCGCCAGTTACGCGCCAAAGCTGAAAAAAGAAAACGGCAGGATCGATTGGCGTAAAAACGCCGTTGAGATCCAAAATCTGGTCCGGGGCTGCGCGGGCTGGCCCGGGGCCTTTACATTTTACAAAAACAAGCTGCTGAAAATTTATAGAGCCAGGGCCATCCAGATGCCGGACAGTAAGCGGCCGGAAAAACCCGGGGAAATATCCGGGATCTCTAAAGCCGGCGTGCTTGTGCGCGCGCAGGAGGGCGGCTTATTGATCGAAGAGCTGCAGATGGAAGGCAAGAGGCGGATGGAGGCGCGCGATTTCATCGCGGGCCATAAAATTCCCGTCGGAGAACGGCTCGGATAAAAAGTAGTTGCGCCGGAAAGGTTTTGTGTTATAATTAATTGTTTTCACTTCAAGGAATTTATAAAAAAATAAAAAATGCCTGAATTAAGAAAAGACCCGATACTGGGAAGATGGGTGATCATAGCCACGGAGAGGGCGAAAAGGCCCGATCAGTTCAGCGGTTCATCCCAGCAAGATTACGCGGAGAAGCCCTGCCCCTTCTGCGAAGGAAAAGAGCCCAGCACCCCTCCCGAAATATACTCTTCAAGGCCGCGCCATACCATGCCGAACGGCCCGGGATGGGAATTAAGGGTTGTACCGAGCATCGCGCCCTTTCTGAGGATCGAAGGGGAGATCGATCGCAGGGGAAAGGGTTTATACGACCTGATGAACGGGATCGGCGCGCATGAAATTATAATAGAGACCAACGAGCACATCAGTAACATGGCGGATTTAAGCGAAGGGCAGATAGCGAAAGTCATTACCTGTTATATAGACAGGATAAACGACCTGGAGAAGGACCAGAGATTCAAATATGTCCTGGTATTTAAAAACCACGGTTGGATAGCCGGGGGAGGAAGGGTCAAGCATTCAAGGTCCCAGCTGATAGCTACTCCTGTCAACCCGAAACGCGTCAAGGAAGAGCTCGCCGGAACAAGGCATTATTATGAATACCATGAACGGTGCGTCTTCTGCGACATGATCCGGCAGGAATTAGAGTCAAAAGACAGGCTTATCCTCGATATCGACGGTTTTATCGCCATAGCGCCTTTCGCCTCCAGATTTCCTTTTGAAGTATGGATCTTGCCGAAGAAACATTCCTGCGATTTTACTCATATGGAGATGTCCCACCGGGTCGACCTGGGCAGGATCATAAAGCAGGTCCTGCAAAAGTTGAAAAAAGGCCTGAACGACCCGCCTTATAATTATATATTGCATACCGCTCCTTTCAGGCGGCAAAAAATGGGCTATTGGAAGAGCATAGAGCACGATTACCATTGGCATATAGAAATTATGCCGCGCCTGACCCGCGTAGCGGGGTTCGAATGGGCGACAGGATTTTATATCTGCCCCTTGCCACCCGAAAACGCGGCGAAGTTTTTAAGAGAGGTCCAGCTATAATGTCCGAATTAAGAAGAGATCCTATCGGAGGAAGATGGGTCATAGTGGATACCGACCATCCGGCGAAACCCGAAGATTTTGAGCACGAGCCGAACGTCTGGAAGGGCGGCAACTGTCCTTTTTGCCCGGGCAGCGAGGCGCTGACGCCCCCTGAGATAGAGGCTTTCCGCGACCCCTCAACAAGGCCGAATACTCCGGGCTGGCAGGTCCGCGTTGTCTCAAATAAGTTTCCCGCCCTGCAGATAGAAGGGGAGCTGGATAGGAGGGGGCTCGGCCTTTATGATATGTCTAACGGCATCGGCGCCCATGAAGTGCTTATCGATACCCCCTATCATAATAAGGATATACCGGATCTATTGAACCACGAGATAGAGCAGATCATTACCATGTCCTGCCGGCGTTCGATAGACCTTTTTAAAGATAAACGTTTTAAATACATACTCCTTTTCAAGAATTTTGGCCCCGCGGCCGGCGCGTCGCTGGAACATCCCCACACGCAGATAATCGCGCTGCCCATGGTGCCCAAGAACGCCATGGAAGAACTAAAAGGGTGCCAGAATTATTTTGAATACCGCGAACGCTGCATTTACTGCGATATGATAAAACAGGAATTGCAGGATAAGGAAAGGGTCATCATGGAGAATAAATATTTCCTCTCATTTTGCCCCTTTGTCTCGCGTTTTCCGTTCGAGGTAAGGATAATCCCCAAAAAACACAACAGTTATTACTGTCATATGCACGTTGATGAGGTTCCGGAATTAGCGGCAATTTTGAAAGAGACTATCGCCAAGATCAAGAATGTATTCGCCAGCCCCGCCTATAACCTGATGGTCCATTCTGCCCCCGTAACCAACGACGACGGCATAGAATATTTTCACTGGCATATCGAAATAATGCCGAAGTTGACCCGGGTCGCGGGTTTTGAATGGGGCTCCGGTTTCTACCTGGTCCCTACCCCGCCGGAACTCGCGGCTAAATACCTTAGAGAGAAATAAAGTTTAATCTAAACTAAACAGGAGGTGTGTCGTGGCAGTAAAAATAGGAATCAATGGTTTTGGAAGGATAGGAAGGCTTGTGGCCAGGGCAATTTTGGAGAAAAAGAGCGCGGACCTGGAACTGGTGGCCGTGAATGACCTTACCGACGCCAAGAGCAACGCGCATCTTTTAAAATACGATTCCGTTCACGGCAGGTTTCCCGGTGAAGTCAAGGCAGAGGGGACGGATTCCATTTCTGTCGACGGAAAGATAATAAAGGTGCTCGCCAAGTCGGATCCGGCCGAGCTGCCCTGGAAGGACCTGGGGGTAAGTATAGTAGTGGAATCTACCGGCCTTTTTACGATAAAAAAGGACGGCGTGAATAAAAAAGGCAAGGCAGTAAAAGGCGCCGAAAACCATATTACCAAAGGCGGCGCGAAGAAAGTGGTCATCTCCGCTCCCGCCGAAGGCGAAGACATCACGATCGTCTTGGGAGTCAACGAAGAAAAATACGACCCGAAGAACCATCACGTGGTGTCAAACGCTTCCTGTACTACCAACAGCCTGGCGCCGGTTGCCAAAATATTGAATGATATGTGGGGGATCGAAAAGGGCCTGATGACAACCATCCATTCTTATACTAACGACCAGCGCATACAAGACATGGCGCATTCGGATATGAGGCGGGCGCGCGCAGCCGCGCTTTCCATGATACCCACTTCTACCGGAGCGGCCAGGGCGATAGGGTTGGTCATACCGGAATTGAAGGGCAAACTTGACGGTTTCGCTATCCGTGTCCCTACCCCAAACGTTTCCATAGTAGACCTGACCTGTTCCATGCTGAAGAAATTAAGCGTCGAAGAAGTCAATGCCGCCTTTAAAGAGGCCGCGGAAGGCAAGCTTAAAGGGATCCTCGGATTTACCATGGATCCGGTAGTTTCTTCGGATTTTAACCATTGCACCCTGTCTTCGGTAGTAGACGGCCTGAGCACGAAGGTAATATCCGATAACTTCATAAAAGTGCTCTCCTGGTACGACAACGAATGGGCCTATTCAAACCGCATCGTGGATCTCTGCGAGTATATGATCAGGAAGGGCCTGTAGACACCAAGAAAAAGCGAGTAAAAGGGCGGATTTCCTAATCCGCCCTTTTTATTTAACCCACTGGATACCAGAAACTTTCCTTCCTGATCTAACCCGAAAAAAATCTAAAATTTTTCCTTGATTTTACCGTAAAATATGATAGGATATGGCTTCTGTTCAAATACTGAACAAATACCAAAATAATGAACAATTCCGTGAAGATTTTTGATTCTGAAAAGACCCTCCACGTCCTTCAGGAAATAGAGCGTAATCCCCAGATTACCCAGCGAGATCTCGCCCAGAGGCTGGAAATCAGCCTGGGCAAGCTGAACTTCCTCGTCAGGGCCCTCATAGATAAAGGCATAATCGAAATAAAAAACTTTAAAAACTCCAAGAATAAGCTTGCGTATATGTATTTGCTTACTCCGGACGGCATTAAAATAAAGATACAGCTTACGCAGAAATTCTTTGAATGGAAGAGCTATGAGTACAATAAATTGAAGGAAGAGGTCGAACGGCTCAAGAATGAGGCAGGCTCTAACTTGCCTCGGGAGGGTAATGCTTTGCCATGAAAGGAATAATTTTAGCCGGGGGGAAAGCTACCAGGTTGTATCCGATCACAAAGGGGGTTTGCAAGCAGCTGCTCCCCGTTTATGATAAGCCCATGATCTATTATCCATTATCCGTGCTGATGCTTGCCGGGATAAGGGAAATACTCGTTATTTCCACCCCCAAGGATACGCCCAGGTTCAAGGATCTGCTCGGCGATGGCAGTTATCTGGGCGTAAAAATTTCATACGCCGTGCAAAATGAACCCGGAGGCATAGCCCAGAGTTTTATAATAGCGGAAGACTTTATCGGGAAAGATAAAGTCTGCTTAATACTCGGGGATAATATTTTTTATGGCGGGGACCTGGTGGGTTTATTAAAAGAATCGGCTGCCCTGCAGGAAGGCGCCGTTACCTTCGGTTACTATATAAATGACCCGCAGAGATACGGGGTTATCGAATTTGACGGGGAAAACAGGGTGCTCTCGATAGAAGAAAAACCCAAGGCGCCCAAATCGAACTATGCCGTCTGCGGCCTTTATTTTTACGACAACGATGTCGTTAAGATAGCTAAATCCCTGAAGCCTTCCGGGAGGGGAGAATTAGAAATCACCGATGTAAATAATGTCTACCTTAAAAATGGAAAATTAAAAGTTAAATTGCTCGGCAGGGGTTATGCCTGGCTTGATACAGGCACCTACGATTCCCTGATAGACGCTTCGATGTTCATAAAGGCGGTAGAAGAAAGGCAGGGTTTGAAGATCGGCTGTGTCGAGGAGATCGCCTACAGGATGCGCTATATTAACAAAGAGCAATTGGAAGAGCTGGCGAAAGGCGTAAACGTCGATTACGGAGCGTACTTAAAAAAAATCTGGAACGATGAAAAATAAAATTCTCATTCTGGGGCAGGGTTTTATCGGGAGAAGGCTGCAGGAGGGATTCAAGTGCGATATCTCCTCGAAAAAGATATATTCTTACGCGGACGCGGAAGGGGAAATAAAGAGGTTCCGTCCTGATATCCTGATAAATTGCATCGGTTTTACCGGCAAAAATAACGTGGATGATTGCGAAAATGACAAGGATAAGACGATCAGCGCGAACGTATTCGTTCCCGTTATCCTGGCGGAGGCGGCCCTCAGGAATAATGTCAGGCTTGTCCATATCAGCAGCGGCTGCATCTATCATTACGACTATGCCAAGGATATCCCCATTCATGAGGAGAAAGAACCGGATTTTTTTGAGCTCTTTTACAGCCGGGCCAAGATTTACGGGGAGCGGGTATTGAGCACTTTGCTGCCTGAGCGCCCGATTTTGATCGCGAGGATACGCGTACCCGTCGATAACCGGCCCCACCCCAGGAACCTCCTCACCAAGCTGATAAATTATAAAAAAGTCATAGATATCCCGAATTCCATCACCTATATACCCGATTTTATAGACGCGCTGCGCCATTTAATCGATATAGAGGCTAAAGGGATCTATAACATAGTGAATAAAGATCCTTTGATCTATTCCGAACTGCTGAAGGTATACAAAAAATATGTGCCTGATTATGACTTCGAAATAATCGATTTCAAAAAGATCAATCTGATAAGGACCAACCTTATCCTTTCTACCCGGAAGCTGGAGAATACCGGTTTTAAGGCCAGGAGAGTGAAGGAGATACTGGAAGAATGCGTAAAAGAATACATAAAATCCTAGTAACCGGCGGGGCGGGATTCATCGGCAGCGAGTTCGTCAGGCAGGCGTCGAAAGCAAGGTGGGGCCGGGTTATTGTCGTGGATAAATTAACTTACGCCGGCGACCTTAAAAGGCTGGATGAGGTAAGGAAAAAACATGATTTCCATAAAATAGATATCTGCGACGAAAAGCGTATGGACGCGGTCTTTAAAAAGGAAAGGCCTCAGGTTGTAGTGAATTTCGCGGCAGAAACGCACGTTGACAGGAGTATCTTGGACGCCAAGGCCTTTTTGCGCACCAATATCATGGGCACGCAGGTGTTGCTGGATAAGGCCAGAAAATACGGCGTCGAGAGGTTTGTGCATATATCGACCGATGAGACGTTCGGAGATATAAAGAAAGGGAAATTCTCGGAAGACTCGCCTTTAAAGCCTAACAGCCCTTACGCCGCGTCTAAAGCGGCAGCGGACCTGATCATAAAATCTTATATGAGGACGTACGCTTTTCCGGCCGTCATCGTCAGGCCTTCCAATAACTATGGCCCATGGCAGTTCCCGGAAAAACTCATACCGGTGATAATAAATCATGCCTTACGGGATAAGAAGGTCCCTGTTTATGCCGAGGGGCTCAATGTGAGGGAATGGCTTTATGTTTCCGATTGCGCCCGGGCGGTCATGTTCCTGCTTCGGGAAGCAAAGGCAGGCCAGATCTATAATTTAGGCAGCGGCCATCATGAAAAGAACATAGATGTCGTAAAGCAGATCCTCACAATATTGCGAAAGCCGTTTACCCTGATAGAATTCGTGGATGACCGGCCGGGACACGATTGGCGCTACGCGCTGGATTCTTCGAAAGTCAGGAACCTGGGATGGAGGCCGGAAGTAAGTTTCTCACGCGGCCTGGAGATGACCGTTGCCTGGAATATAGCCAACCGCAAGTGGTTGATGGATAAAGGCAGGAAATGAAAATTCCCGTATTCGAATTAAAAAGTCAATTTCGGAACATAAAGAAAGAGATATATCCCGCGGTTCGCGAGACGCTGAAGAGCGGATTTTATATTTTAGACAGGCATGTAACTGAATTCGAAGAGGCATTCGCCGGGTATTGCGGGGCCAAATACGGCGTCGGCGTGGCCTCGGGAACGGATGCGCTTATCCTCGCCTTGAGGTCCCTGGATATTAAAAAAGGCGACGAGGTGATCACTACCCCATTTACATTCTTCGCGACTTCCGAAGCGATATACGGAACAGGGGCAAAGATCATCTTCGCGGATATAGATCTGGGATCATATACGATAGAGCCAAAGGAGATAGAAAAAAAGATCACCCGCAGGACCAGAGCCCTAGTCTGCGTCCATCTCTACGGGCAGCCATGCGATATGAGCGATATAAAAAAGCTCGCCACCCGCCATAAGCTGAAACTGATCGAAGATTGCGCCCAGGCGTCCGGGGCGGAGTATAAAAACAGGAAGGTCGGCACCTTCGGAGCGGCCGGGTGTTTTAGTTTTTATCCTACAAAAAATCTAGGCGGTTACGGCGACGGCGGAATGGTGATTACGGACGCGAAGGAGACGGCGGCATCGCTGAGGCTCCTTAGGGCTTACGGAAGCAGAGACAGGCGCCGTTATCTGGTCCATGGTTACAATAGCCGCCTGGATGAATTGCAGGCGGCGATCTTAAAGATAAAACTTAAATACCTTGATAAGTGGAACACGGCCAGGCGTAATAGGGCGGCGGGCTATAATAAGAGATTAGCGCGGCTCCAGGAGGAAGGTTTTCTGGTCACGCCTAAAGAACAAAAAGACAGCCGCCACGTTTATCACCTTTACGTGCTCCGGGCCAAAAAGAGGGACGCGCTGCGAAAATTCCTGCTTTCGAACGGGATCTCGACAGCGGTACATTATCCTTTACCGCTGCATCTTCAGAAGGTGTATAAAGGCCTCGGCCATCGTTTGGGCGATTTTCCCAATACGGAGATCGCAACGTCGGAAATATTGACGCTCCCCCTGTACCCGGAATTGACCGAAGATAAAATTGATTTTATCACGCGCAAAATAGGAAGGTTTTACGGAAAGTAAAAATGAACTTGCTTATTCGTAAGAAGAACATAGTGATCTGCCGCGGTTCTTTTGTCGATCCCAGCGCGTTGATCGGCCAGAAATCTTTGCGGTTAAAAAGCAAAAAAGATCTTCCGCTTTTTATCGGAGAAGGCGCCTATATTTTAAGCGGAAGCGTCGTTTACGAAGGTGTCCGCATAGGATGCCGCGCCATAATCGGGCATAACGCGACTATAAGAGAAAAAACAGCGATCGGGAAGAATTTCCTTATGTGGGGTAACTCCGTTATCGATTACGAATGCAGCATCGGAGACAACGTCAAGCTGCATTCGAACGTGTATATCGCTCCGCAGTCTATTATCGAAGACGATGTTTTTCTGGCTCCCGGGGTTATCCTGGCGAACGTCATTCATCCCGGGTGCAGCTTCCTTAAAGAATGCATGAAGGGGCCGGTGATAAAAAAAGGCGCGCAGATAGGAGCAAATGTTACCATAAATCCTTACATCACGATCGGGGAGAACGCCATGGTCGGGTCCGGCAGCGTAGTTACCAGGGATATCCCCGGGAATTCCTTCGCCTACGGCAACCCGGCGAAGATAAAGGGGAGTATATTCGGGCTTAAATGCAAGACCGGCCTTACTGACCGGCCTTATAAAAAAAGGAGAAAGTAAGATGCGCAAGCTATTCAAAGCCGTCGCCTTCAGCCTTATCGTCTCAGTATCTTTGATCCTGATTTTAGAGCTTGGGCAAAGAGCGCGTTATGCCGTGAAAAATAAGGACGCAATGTGGCTAAAATACGGTTTCCATAAGAAAAAAGGCCGTTTTCCTAACGGAAAGCACACCTACAACAATATAACCTGCACTATCAATTCCCGCCAATTCCGCGGCGGAGAAATTGACGTACCTAAACCCGCCGGTACTTTCCGGATCGTTGCGCTCGGCGATTCGATCACATTCGGTATCGATAACCCCGATGAATACACCTACCCGCGGCTCCTGGATGAACTGTTAAAACAGAAACGTACTCCTGAAGGGAAAGTGGAAGTTATCAATGCCGGGACTCCCGGATACAGTTCCGCTTCCTGCCTCGCCTTCCTTAAAAATGACGTTTTGGCGGTAAAGCCTGACCTGCTGGCGGTCATGGTCGGCTGGAATGACGTGATAAACGGGATATACGAGGGGACGACCAGCGTAAACAGCATCTCGAACAATATATTATGGTACCTTACCAAAAAAAGCATCCTGGTGATGACGCTGAGGGAAAAGCTCGCGGCAAAAAGCGGAAATATAGATAAGATGTATTGGAAGAATGTTCATAGCCGGCCGCCCGATACGGTCTTCGCGAGGTATGAGTCCAATCTGAATAAGATCTTAGCCGAGGCCAAGGCCAACAATATCCGGGCCTTCCTGATCAAATTCCCTTACCAAAACAAGAAGGCGGGCGGTAATCCGCAGGAATTCCAGAGGATGGTCCAAAAATATATGGCCGTTGAGTTAAGAGAGGATTATAAAAGGATACACGGCATTATCGACAAGGTAGGCGGGCAGAATAAGGTCGCCGTTTTTGACGCGGCATCTTATTTTACAAAGATGCCGGATCAGGACAGCCTCTTTAGCCCTGACGGTATTCATCTCAGCAACGAGGGAAATAAGGTTTTTTCCCGGATCGTATATAGCTTTATCGAAGCGAATGACTTAACTGAATAGAAGATGCCGAAAATCCTGGTTTCATTGCTGTGTTTTAATACATGTAACGCGACGGAAGGGGTCTTGAGGAAATTCCCTCAAGACGATTCTTATGACGTGATCGTCGTCAATGACGGCTCTACCGACGGGACAGCGGCTTTATTGCGCAATTCCAGCCGGTTTAAGATCATTGAACACCAATATAACAAGGGCCTAGGAGCGGCGATCAAGACTTCGGCGAAGTTCGCTTTAGACAATCATTACGATATCCTTGTGATCATGGCCGGTAACGGCAAAGATAATCCGGAAGAGATACCCAAGATATTCAGGCCCATAACCGAAGGCGAAGCCGATTATGTCCAGGGTTCCCGCTTCTTAAGGGGAGGCAGTTCTGATAACCTGCCTCTGTTCCGTTTAGTGATGATAAAAGCCTACGCGCTTTTCTTATCGGTGATCACGCGCCAGAGAGTTACAGACCCTTTGAACGGGTTCAGGGCGTACAGGCTTGATATTCTAAAGGATCCGCGGATCAATGTCTGGCAGGACTGGCTCGACCATTATGAATATGAAACATATTTAAATTTAAATGTCCTGCGCTTCGGATTCAAGTACAAGGAAGTGGCGGTTTCAAAACTTTATCCCGCAAAAAAGAAAAAGATAAAGTATACGCACATCAGGCCGTTTATTGACTGGTGGTCTATTTTAAAACCGATACTTTTTTTATATCTTGGGATAAAAAAATAGCCGATGTATAAAAATAATCATATTTGGGTAATTTTTGTCGCCGCTTTCCTGGTCAGGGCGGCGGCTTTACTGGTATTGCCTGAGCGGGGCATAGCGGGGGACAGCAAGAGTTACAATGACCTGGCCGTAAGGTTCATTCATGGGCATGGATACACCAGCAGCGCGGCGCCGGAATTGCCCGATACCAGGAGGCTTCCCGGGTATCCGTTTTTTTTGGCGCTTATCTATTTTATTTTCGGGCAGAGCCTGCTTGCCGTGAAAATATTTCAATTCCTGATCGATTCAGCCACATGTATGCTGCTTTATAAAGCCTCCGGGCTTTTGTTCGGCAGGGGCGTTGCCGTCCTGGCGGCAGCCCTGGCGGTTTTATACCCTCCATACATACTATTCGCGAATTTTATCCTTAGCGAGACCCTTTATATCTTTCTCGCATCCTTATCAGTTTATTTCCTGGTAAGGGCGTTTAAAAGCGGGGCGGAACGGGATTTTGCGTCTTCCGGCCTGTTTATGGGGCTTTCGAATCTTGTGCGCTCGACCCTGGCCCTTTTTCCATTCGCGTTTTTCTTACCTCTTATAGCGTTTTCTAAGGCATTGAGGAAGAAACTCGCGGTTTCTTTCATTATATTCACCTGTTTCATGGCTCTTGCGATGAGTCCCTGGATAATCAGGAATTATCTTTGTTTTCATAAGCCAACGTTGTCACATTCGGGGCTTGGCTGGGCGCTCTGGGTGGGCAGCACTGATTTTAAAGGCCAATTTTATCCGCATTGGGACCAGGAACCGGTCAAATCGCTGATCAAAGACGCGAAGTCCGTGAGCGATATCGACCGGATATTCTTGCCTAAAGCGATCGAGAACATCACGCAGCGCCCTTTTTCATATGCCATGCTGGTTACCAGGAAATTCTTCCAATTCTGGCTGGTCCCTTACGGCCTCGATCTGCTTGCTGCGAAGAGCGCCTTACTGGCCATGTTTTACAGGCTATTTCATTACGCGGTTTTCCTTTTATTCGTTTTTGGCGCATATCTGGCGGATAAGAAAGAAAAGGCGGTTTCGGCAATACTCGCGTTGATGCTTTATTTTTCTTTATTCCACGCCGTACTGATAATGGAACCTCGTTATTCGCTCCCCGTTAACCTCTATGTCTTTATGTTCGCGGCTTTCGGGTTTTTAAGCCTGCGGGATAAAACTTTTGGGGGGAAGCCCGCGTTATGAAGAAAGTAACCTTGTTATTATTAGGCGCGATCATCGTAACAAGCATGGGCATGAATTATTACCGCTTAAATGAAAGCAGGATGTTCGCCTTCGATGAGGGCGTATATTTCAACGTGGTAAAGACCATGAGAGCGCCCTTTGAGTTTTTATATTCGAAAATGGCGGGAAGGCCCGAGTATCCGGAGTTCAGCGAATATATCAAGAAGAAAGCCGGTTACAATTTTATGGCCGGAAAGCCCACATACTTACTATTGGCCTTAACCGGTTCTTTCATTATCGGCTTAAAAGATTTTACGCTTCCTGCGGTATCCGCTTTTTTCGGTGTTTTGACGGTCCTGTTGGCCTTTTTCATCGCGCGGAAGATAAGGGATGATTCACTCGGCATTATGTCGGCGTTCATCCTGTCGGTATCATGGTTCTTTGTCACCTATTCGCGTTCCGCTTTCCCGCACATAACCGGCACTTTTTTTGCTTATCTGGCCTTGCTTCTTCACGGTTATTCCGGGAAAAGCCGTAAGTATGTTTTCTTTTACGGATTTTCGCTGGGCCTGGCCATTACCAGCCACTACGCTTTTTTCTGGCTGGCGGCTATCTTCGGGCTAGTCGAGTCTTATTATTTCCTCAGGATGAGCCGCTCCGGCCTAAAAACCGGCTTAATCAGGATTTTTATCTGGGCCGGCGCGCTGGCCTTACCGGTAGTTTTCTGGCAGGCTTCTACCTGGATGGTCAGGCACTGGATCTACGCGAATCCCTTGTACGCGGATCTAGTGCGGGGCGCGTCAGGAGAAGGGGCATTCAAAACATATTTTGGCCAGTTATTTACTCAGGCGTTCTCCGGCAACCGCCAGACCGGATACGAAGGGAATGCGGCGTTCTATCTGAAGGTTATCCTGGCCAAAGAAGGACTGCCTTTCGCGGTGTTTTTCGTTTGCGGGGTCATCCTTATCCTAAAAGATATTATACGATCCGGGAACGGAAGGCTGGATAGATCCCTGTTACTTTTATATTTTTTTGTGCCCTTTACGCTTTTCGGCGTTTATTCGCATTTTCCCACAACCAGGACGCTTTCCATCGCGGTTCCGGCGATGTGCTTTATCGCCGCGTATCCGGTAAGCCTTTTATTCGCGAAAAAGAACAAGATCCCGGCGATTTTATCGGCCGGTGTTTTAGCCGCCGCACAACTCTCCAGCTCATTGCCGGTTTTAAGCTACAGGTCCGGTTTCCCGGAAGCCATAAGCTATATGAAAAGGCATAAGGGGATAAGGCACCTGAGCTCAAACTACTATATTTCCAGGGTATATGCCGAAAGAGGCGATGTGTACGATATGAGCTTTTCCTTCCGGAAAAAAGAGGCCGATACTACCGGCAAGCTGCATATCGACGCAAAGAAAGTAAAAGATTTCGCGGCGGAAAAAGGCTTTAATTATGTTTTATTGGACCAGTACCGCTATAGCTATCCTAACGAGATCCTTGCCGCGGCAAATAAAATACGGCCGGTATTTACGACGCCGCATACAACCATAAATTATCTTTATGATTCAAAAAAAGAATACCAGGACCAGATCATTAATGCTCCCCGGGTTATAGACATATATGACTTAAACGAAGTGGTCAAAAAAGTCGGAGAGGCTGAAGATGCAAAAAAATAATATCCCGAAGGTCCCCGAAGAGGACCGGTTATTCAGATACGTGGGGGATTTTGAGGGAAAGAATGTTTTGATAACCGGAGGAATGGGCTTTATCGGCAGCAACCTCGCCATCAGGCTCGCCGGGATGGGGGCCAAAGTAGTTTTGCTCGACGCGATGATCCCTGATTACGGGGGGAACCTTTTTAACATAAAGCCGGTTGAAAGCATGGTAACTGTCAATTTTGGGGATATCCGCAATGATAACACCATGAATTATCTGGTAAAGGAAAAAGACTATATTTTTCACTTGGCCGGCCAGGTCTGCCATGTAATGAGCCTTACGAACCCGTTTCCCGATATCGATATTAACATAAAAGGCGCTGCCGTATTGATGGAGGCATGCAAGAAGAATAACCCCGGCGTAAAGGTTATCTATACCGGGACCCGCGGCCAATACGGCCCGAGCGTGCATCTGCCGGTCAACGAGGAGGCGCCGACAAGGCCCAAGGGGATTTATGAAATATCAAACCTGGCTGCCGAGCAAATCATCAAGGTCTATAACGATATCCACGGGATAAAGTCGGTTATGTTGCGCCTTACGAATATTTACGGCCCGCGCGCCCAGATGCAGCATCACCGTTTCGGCGTTGTAAACTGGTTCATCCGGCAGGCGATGGATGACGAAACGCTCAAGATATTCGGCGACGGGAAGATATTAAGGGATTTTCTTTTCGTTAATGACTGCGTAGACGCGATAATCATGTCCGCGGCGACGCCCGAGGCGTACGGTGAGATTTTTAACGTAGGCATCGACAGGCCGACAAATTTCATCGAACTGGCCGAGGCCATAATCAAGGTCGCCGGGAAGGGGAAATGGGAGTTCGCTCCTTTTTCGGCCGAACGCAAGGCCCAGGAACCGGGAGACTTTTATTCGGATATATCCAAGATAAAACGGATTATCGGATGGGAACCAAAGATAGGGCTGGAAGACGGCCTGCGGGGAACCATCTCGTATTATGAAAAGCAAAAAAAATATTACTGGTAAGCATGAATAAAAAGATAACCACAAAGGATTTCTTAAAGAATGATTCCGGCAGAAGCCTCTCCGGGCTTTATATCCGTTCGAACGCCCCGGGCATCTTCAGCTTTATAACCGAACAGTTGATCTGCGCCCTGGCAGGATGGATACCGACTGCCGCCGGAATGGTCATCCGGGGCGCCTTATACCGGCTCCTTCTGCCGAGGGGCTCCAGCTTTTTCTTCTGCGAACAGAATGTCGATATCAAATACTTCAGCCGCTTATGGTGCGGCAGGAACGTCTTTTTTGACAGAAACTGCAGGATCCACTCTTCTCCCGCGGGGATCCGTATCGGAAGCAATAGCCGGATAATGTTCGGAAGCTATCTGTGCGCGTTTTCCAGCAAGCTTAAGGAAAACGAGGGTATCTATATCGGCGAAAGCTGCTGGGTAGGGATAAATTGCGTAATCGCCGCGGGAGAAGCAAGGGTCGAAATAGGCGATAACACCCTTATCGGGCCGAATGTCACCATAGTCACGGGTAACCATAAATTTGAATCCGGAAAATTGATCATGGAGCAATCATACGAACAGGAACCGATAAATATAGGCAAGGACTGCTGGCTGGGAGCAAACAGCGTAATACTGGGAGGAGTAAAGATCGGCGACCACAGCGTGATCGCCGCGGGCGCAGTGGTGAATAAAGATGTGCCGCCTCATTCCATAGCGGGCGGGGTGCCGGCAAAGTTAATAGCGGAGATAAAGTAAATGACCAAGGCCAGGGTAGCGAAATCCGTATTTATCATAACTGTCTTTTACTTCCTCTCCCTTCTTATAAACATGGCCGTGCAGATCATACTTGCGAGCCGTTTCGGAGCGGGGGCTGAGATGGATTCTTATTTTGTGGCGCTTACCATTCCCACTTTCGTCAGCCTGATCTTAAGCACAAGCATATCCAGGGTATTTATACCGGTTTTCATCGATTCCAGGCTCAAGAAGGGAGAGGATTCCGCGTGGAAATTCGCGTCTAATTTCGTAAATACGCTCTCGTTATTCCTGGCTTTATTGGTGGTAATCAGCCTGTTTTTTATACGTTCTTATATTAAGTGGCTTGCGCCTGGATTATCTTTGACTTCTCATGAACTCTCGGTCGGGCTAAGCCTGGTGCTTTTTCCTTCTATTTTTTTCAACGGTTTCAGCACTTTGTTAACAAGCCTGTATTACGCCGATAATCGCTTTCTTAAGCCGTCGGTTACAATTATCTTAAACAGCGCGGTCATATTCCTCATGGTTTTCCTCTCAGGCAGGTCTCTGGGTATATATAGCGTTGCCTACGGAATGATCCTGGGCGCGGTTATACAGTCTTTGTTTTTGCTGCCTGTTTTCTCGGGAAAATACCGCTGCGTACTCCGGTTTGACGACGGCGACCTTAAAAAGATACTAAAACTGATCCTGCCCGTAATGATCGGGGCGGTTTTTTACAAAGCGACGACTTTGATCGAGAAAAACTTCGCGTCAGGGATTTCCACAGGGGCCATTTCATATCTTGGTTATGCGTACAGGATCATCCCGGTCCTTCTCGCGCTTACGACAACCGGTATCTCAACCGCTTTCTTCCCGCTATTGTCGAAATTTGCCAGCAGCAACGATTGGGAAAATGTCAAGAAGACTTACATTAAAGGGATCAACAGCCTGATGATCATCGCCAGCCCGATAGTGATCTATCTTATAATCATGAGATTGGACGTGATACGCCTTCTATACGAAAGAGGGCAGTTTACCAGCCAGGATTCCTTGAATACCGCTTCGGTTTTCGTATATTATCTCATCGCCCTGTTTTTCATGGCATTGTCTACATTGCCCAGCCAGATATACGTCATCACGCAGGACACGAAGGTTCTCATCCCTATCGGGATATTTGAGATAATAGCCTATTCGTTTTATTGTTCTATCCTGTCAAAGGCCGTGAGATTGCAGGGCATCGCGATCGCGTTCGCTATCTATTACTTGATAGCGTTTTCCATCAATTATTTCTTTTTGTATATAAGGATAAAGAATCTTTCCATAAAGGAGATCTTCCTCACCCCGGCCAAGATCTTCTCCGTGGCATTATGCTCCGGTTTAGTGCTTTATTACCTCAACGTGTTTTTGCATACATCTGCCCACGGCCCTTTTACGCGCCCGGTCTTTCTCGCGCTAACCGGAGTTTTAAGCATAAGCCTGTATTTCGTTTTTATGCATTACTTAAAGATAGAGGAAGTAGGAGAAGTAAAAAGAATGATCTTATCCAAATTCAAAAAAGAAAGAGCGGCGGCTCCCATATTCCCGGAGACCTAGAAATGCTTAAATATCTAAAGAGCAGGCTTTATCAGCGGATGTATTTAAAAAGCTGGACAAGCGGGGCGAGCTTCTTGAAGTATCCCCCGAGGGAGATCTTTATAGAACCGACGAATCATTGTAATTTACGCTGCATGATGTGCCCGCAATCAAAAGGCTTGAAAAGGCCTGCCGGTTATATGGATATGGAGCTTTATAAAAAGCTTATCGGACAGATCAAGGGCCTTAATTTAAGAAAGGTCAGCCTCTTTATGGGCGGTGAGCCGCTTTTGCACCCGAGGATTATCGAGATGATAAAGATCGCCGGGAGGGAAGGGCTTGCCGCGAGGCTGCATACTAACGGTACTTTGCTTAATAAAGAGCTTAATAGGGAGATTATTTTATCCGGGTTGAACACGATCTCATTCAGTTTTGACGGCGAGACAAAAGAAAAATACGAAAAGATGCGCCGCAACGCCGATTATGGCGATGTCCTGGAGAGGATCCGCTCTTTCCTTAAGGACAGGGCGGCCTTAGGCAGAAAACTGCCTTATGTTCAGATCCAGGTGATAAAAGATTACGGCGGCCTTGCGGAAAAACCGGCCGTAAGCGAAGATTTCAAAAAACTCTTTTCCGGCCTTCCCGTGGATAAATTCAGCGCGATCTGGTTCTTATCGTTCGGAAGCCACCTGGTAAACTCAGGGATCAAGTACCCGGAAGGTAAATTTTATGAACCCTGCCGTCAGCTATGGAGCCGTTTCGCCGTAGGCTGGGACGGTAAGGCCTTTGCCTGTTGTATCGATTCGCACGGAGAACTGCAGATCGGCGATACCGTAAATCAGGGCATAATGGATATCTGGAACGCAGAACCGATGCGCAAACTCCGCCTCTTGATGGCAGAAAAGCGGCTTCAGGAGCTGCCAGGCCTGTGCAGAAGCTGCAATTTGATCTGGTCGGACAGGGACTATCAAAAATTATGCAGAGCTTAAAAAAGGCGATTAAGGGGATTTTTGGTATCCTGTGCAACGCTTTATATCAAGCGTTGCTAAGGGGAAGGGTATGGTATTTTACGAAAGATATGAAATTGGGAAAAAATGTTTATATCCGCGTTCCTCTCAACGTCTTTCATCCGGAAAACGTCGAAATAGGGGATGATGTTTGCATCAATTCGGGCCTGACGATCCTGGCGCACGATAAGGTTTTTATCGGTTCTTCCACTATGATCGCGACGAACGTCTCCATAATTACCGTAAATCATGATTACGGGAAAGTAGGCAGGCAATCTTATAACGCCCATAAGACAGCGCCTGTAGTTATCGGCAAGAACGCCTGGCTGGGAGCGAACGTAACCGTGCTTCCCGGAGCGGTGATCGGAGAGGGGGCGGTGATCGGGGCCGGCAGCGTCGTGACCGCGGACATACCTTCTTATACCGTTGCCGCGGGCGTACCGGCAAAAGTCATCAAAGAAAGATTGGCAGGAAAATAACAATGCGGATGAAGCGTAAAGAGGATCTGAAAAAATGCGGGATTTGCGGTAACCTTACAAGCCGGGTAGCCTTTAATTTTAAACAGCCGCATAAGATGTATAAGTGCCGGTTTTGTGAGTCCATGTTTCTTCATCCCTTGCCGGATGCCGGGACAATAAGGGAATTTTATTGCGAAGAATATTTCCGTAACCATAACATCCAGTATTTAAAAGGTTTGGACGGGAACTCTATCGAATCCAGGATCCGCCTGGCGCAGGAAAGCGTCAAATATGAAATACACCCCTTCAAGAGAACCGGAAAACTCCTGGAGGTGGGATGCGCTTCGGGTTTCTTCCTGAAGGCCGCGGAGCGGCTGGGATGGGAGACGATGGGTATCGAGATCTCGGAATTCGCCTGTCTTTTTGCTTCCCAGCGGCTGGGCCTTAACGTCATGAATTCGCGCCTCGAAGATGCCGGCCTGCCCAAAAACCATTTTGACGTCATCGTCATGTTCATGGTATTGGAACATTTTCCCGACCCTGTCAGGATACTTCAAATAGCTAAAGAATCCTTAAAAACAGGCGGCATTATGATCATAAAGATACCGAACTACCGCTGCGTTGAATCCGTGATCTTCAAATCTAAATGGCACCAGCTGTCTTTCCCGTATCATCTCTATATTTTTTCTCCGGCATCAATGAAATTCCTCGCGGATAAACTTAACCTTTCGATAGATGCGCTTGGCACTTACCGGCATTTCAGCAATTATATAAATCCGGTGAGCAACCACATCTGCGGCCGCATGGTCAAAGAGAGCGTAAATCTTAAAGAAAAGGCGGGAAGGTTCAAGCATGTCTTGAAATTTTTGTATAAATCGGTCTTCTCCGTTTTGGATGAACGGCTGCTTATGGGGGAGCAGATAAGGGTAGTGCTCAGGAAAAATGATTAAAGCGGAAGGCAAAAATAAGCTCAAGGCGCTGTTTTTTACATTATACGATTTCAACGGCGCCAGCAGCCGTTTCCGGGTCTATCAATACCTGCCTTTTTTAAGGGAGGCCGGGATAGATTACAGCGTCTACCCCTTTTACACCGCTAATTTTGAGCGCGCTTCGGCTAAACTCGGCAGATGCTCCGGATACTTAAGCCGTATTTTCAATAAGACTTATTTATACTGGAAATATCTAGTCCGTTTTTTTCAAATACTTAACGCCGGAAAATATGACTTTGTATTCATCCAAAAGGAGCTTATCCCGGGGCCCTTATTGAATTTATTGATACGCCGCAACGCCAAACTCATCTTTGATTTTGATGATGCCATATATCTGTCTGAAGAAGAGCAGCGAAAGATCTTCGGCAGGGTAATGCTTAAAGGAACAAAGGAGAAGATCGACCGGCTGCTTTCTTTATCGCGCAAGGTGATCGTGGGCAATGACTTTATCGGAGCTTACGCGAAAAGATATTGCGCTTCGGTCGTGAAGATCCCGATCGCGATAGACACGTATAGGTATCCCTTTCGCTGGAAAGAACCGGGTAAAGATATCGTATTAGGCTGGATAGGCCGCGAGCGCAATGTCGGCTATCTAGAAAGACTAGAAAATGTTTTTAAGAAGCTCGCGGAGCTTTCCGTTGAATGTCAGTTACTGGTCATCGGCGTCCAGCGGAAAAAAATAAACATAGAAAGTTTGCCGTTGCGTTCTTTGCCCTGGAGCTATGAAACTGAAATCGAAACCCTGTCAGGCATAGATATCGGCCTGATGCCGCTGGCAGATGACGACTGGTCGAGAGGAAAGGGCGGCTGCAAGCTCCTTCAATACATGGCGCTGGGAATACCGACCGTATCTTCTCCCGTCGGGATCAACGCGGATATCATACAGGACGGTATAAACGGTTTCATGGCCTCGACTGCCGAAGATTGGGTCGAGAAGCTCCTGCTTCTGGCAAGGGACGGCGGACTGCGCGGCAGAATGGGTAAAAACGCGAGAGAGACCATCGAAAAAGAGTTTTCGCTGGATAGGTGGTCTCGAATTTTCATTAATAATATAAAAGAGGCAGCGGGTGCCAATGCAGGTTAAGAGACTGGCAAAAAATATACGTTTGTGCGTAACCCTCAGCATTGCGGCGGGTTTGCTTCTGGCGTTCGTTGATGCCGCTGATGTTCTGCTATACAAAGGGCATTTCTTTGACTCAATGGCGCAGGCGGCGTTATTCCTGATTTTCTTTTTTGGGGTGAGCGTTATTTTTTCTTCTTTCGCCGGCTTGATCGAGGGGTTCATCGTCTTCTTCTTAGAAAATAAACCGGTGTTGCTTGCCAGTTCCGTCTTGACCCTGGTTTGGCTTATATTTTTGTACGCGGGCCTGGAATACGGGACATTCTTTCATAAGCCGAAGATCGTCGCCATCCTGGCCGCCGCGGCGTTACTGGCTTATCCCTTGAACAGGCTG
>JAQUPI010000029.1 GCA_028716705.1 Candidatus Omnitrophota bacterium
ATACTCTTTGGCGACTTCCCGGAAGGTCCTCTCCCACAAATCCCAGGCGAAAGTGAGGACATTCGTCTTTCCGCATAAAGTAAGTTTTTTACCCTTGCCGCGTTTACGGCAATATTCAAAGGCGTAACGGACGCAACGCTCAACTCCTTTACGCGTATTATAAGAAATCTGTATCGCCACCTCATCTTTAGTGGCCTTATCCTTGAATTCACCCATGCCCTTGTAAAGCCCTTCCGAGTTTTCCCGGACGACCACAAAATCGATATCCTGCGGTTTTTTATCTTTCAAAGGGCAGAATTTTTCATTATAAAGCTTTATCGGCCTTAAATTGATGTACTGGTCCAGAGAGAACCTCAGCTTCAAAAGCACGCCTGTCTCTAATATGCCCGGCTTAACATCAGGATGCCCGATCGCCCCGAGATAAATAGCGGAATATCCTTTCAGTTCCGCTATGTCATTGTCTTCTATCGTCTTGCCGGTCTTAAGATAACGCTCGCCCCCAAAATCAAAAAATTTAGTTTCATAATCAAATTTGTATTTCTTACTCGCGGCTTCGAGGACTTTGATCCCCTCCCGGATCACTTCCGGCCCTGTCCCGTCACCCGGGATTACGGCTATTTTATGCATTTTTTCACCCAATTCATCAACCCTCCCTCGTTTACGATCTGCTGCAGAAACTCCGGGAACGGCTCTGTTTTATAAGTCCGGTTAGCGCTCAGATTTTTTATTATACCACTGCCCAGGTCTATTTCAAGCAGGTCGCCTTCTTTTATCTCATCGGCCTCTTCGAGCTGCAAAAACGGCATACCCACATTTATGGAATTCCTGAAAAAGATCCCGGCAAAACTCCGGGCTATAACCGCCGAGATCCCGCAACCCTTTAACGCGCGGGGGGCATGCTCGCGCGAAGAACCGCAGCCGAAATTCTTTCCGGCGACAACGATATCTCCCGGGCCCGCCTTCGCGGAAAAATCAGGGGATATGTTCTCCATGCAGTGCTTACCCAGCTCTTTTTCATCGGTAGTAACCAGGTACTTTGCCGCGATGATATCGTCTGTATTTATATCGTTCCCGAATTTACGCGCCTTGCCTTTTAAGATCATTTACTGCCCTCTTGATTTATAGGTCCTCCGGGTGCACGATCCTGCCCTTGACCGCGGAGGCGGCGGCGACCGCCGGGCCTGCCAGATAAACTTCAGATTTAGGGCTGCCCATCCTGCCGATAAAATTCCTGTTCGTGGTAGCGAGGCATCTTTCCCCCTCTGTCAGGATGCCCATGTGCCCGCCTAAACACGGCCCGCAAGTAGGCGTTGAAAATACCCCGCCCGCCTTCACGAATATTTCCGCCAGCCCCTCTTTCACGCATTCCAGATAAATCTTCTGGGTCGCGGGAATAATGATGAGCCTGAGGCCCGGCTTGACTTTTTTGCCCTTAAGTATTTTTGCCGCTAGCCTTAGGTCTGAGATCCTGCCGTTAGTGCATGATCCGATAACTACCTGATCGAGGGTGATGCCGCTTAATTCAGATACAGGCTGCACATTGCTCGGCAGATGCGGGCAGGCAACCAGCGGCTCAAGTTTGGAAACATCCCACTCATAAGTTTTTTCATAATGTGCGTCTTTATCAGATCTTAAATCTATTTTTTCTTTCTTGTGACTTGTGACCTGTGACTTGTGACCTGCTTGTGATTTGTGGCTCTGTTTAACGTATTCCCATGTGATTTCGTCCGGCTCAATTATTCCCGTGATCCCTCCGGCCTCAATAGCCATATTGGACATGGTAAAGCGCCCGTCCATGCCCAGATTATCGATGACCGGCCCTTTGAATTCCATGACCTTTTCAATGGCCCCGTCAACCCCGATCTTCCCGATCGTGTAAAGTATAAGGTCTTTTCCACCAACCCATTTATTCAGTTTGCCTTTATAGACGAATTTTATGGTAGACGGCACCTTAAACCAGCATTTGCCGTCGATAAAGGCCCTTGCCAGGTCCGTTGAGCCTACGCCTGTGGCAAAGCATCCCAGCGCCCCGTAAGTGCAGGTATGGGAGTCCGCGCCGATCACCAGGTTGCCCGGGAAAACCAGGCCTTTTTCAGGGAGCAACGCGTGCTCTATCCCCATGCATCCGACTTCGAAATAATTTAATATGTTCTGGTCTTTGGCGAAATCCGCGAGTATCTTGCACTGATTGGCGCTCTTCAGGTCTTTCGCGGGGGCAAAATGGTCCGGCACAAGCACGATCTTCTTATTATTGAAAACCTTCTTAACGCCCGACCTGCGGAACTCTTCTATGGCGAACGGAGCGGTAATGTCATTGCCGAGCGCTATGTCCAGCTCCGCTTCGATGAACTCTCCCGGGCGGATATCCTTCTTTCCGGAATGAGCCATTAATATTTTGTCTGAAAGTGTGTAAGGCATATTTTTTAGTAACTAGTAAACTAGTAACGAGTTACTAGTTTACTGGAATTTTTTCAGTGCCAGCGTCGCGTTATGGCCGCCGAAACCGAGAGAATTTGAGAGGCAAATCTTGACTTCTGCTTGACGTGCGGTATTGGGGACATAATCCAGGTCGCAATCCGGGTCGGGATGCTCGTAATTTATGGTAGGCGGTACCACGCCGTCCCTGATCGCCAGGGCGCAGATCACAAACTCTACCCCGCCAGCCGCTCCGAGAAGATGGCCGGTCATGGACTTAGTGGATGAAACCATGGTTTTCTTCGCGCTGGCGCCCAAAGCCTTCTTTATGGCGGCCGTTTCTATCTTATCGTTAAGCTTGGTAGAGGTGCCATGCGCGTTAATATAATCTACTTCTTCAGGATTGATCTTTCCGTCTTTCATTGCCGTGGTCATCGCGTAAGAGGCGCCTTCGCCGTCAGGATCCGGAGCTGTAATATGGTAGGCGTCACAGGACATACCGAAACCGCATAATTCGCCGTAGATCCGCGCCTTTCTTTTTCTGGCGTGATCCAGGCTTTCCAAAACGACCAGGCCGCAGCCCTCGCCTATGACAAACCCGTCGCGCTCAAGATCAAAAGGCCGGCTTGCTTTTTCCGGGGCGTCATTTCTGGTAGAAAGCGCCTTTAAAGCGCAGAACCCTCCTACGCCGGTAGGCACAACACAGCTTTCCGAGCCTCCGCAGATCATCACATCAGCGTCTCCGCGCTCAATGATCCTGGAAGCGTCTCCGATAGCGTGCGAACCCGAAGCGCAGGCGGTCGCGACGCATGAATTTGGCCCTTTCAAGCCGAATTTTATGGCTACATGGCCGGCAGCCTCGTTCACGATCAACATCGGTATAAGAAAGGGCGATAACCGCGAAGGCCCCCTCTCCAGATATATCTGGGTCTGCTCTTCTATGGTATGCAATCCTCCGATGCCTGAGCCGATCAAGACCCCTATTTTATGCCTGTCTTCCTTTTCTAGATCTAATCCGGAATCGGTTATCGCTTCTCCTGAAGACGCGAGCGCGTACTGCACGAACTTCTCCAGGCGCCTGGCATCCTTTGGGGATATTCCGGCCGCGATAGGGTCAAAATTTTTGACTTCCGCGGCGATACGCGAATCAAAAGCGGATGGGTCAAATGAGGTGGTCTTGCCGACCCCGCTCTTTCCGGACTTTAAGGCGCTCCAAAAAGAGGGGACATTGTTGCCTAACGGGGATATTATCCCTAAACCGGTGACCACAACCCTGTTCTTTTCCATAATATCTCTATTAAAATTTACCCCGCCAAAAGGCTAAGGCGGGGTAGATTTTAAGCTCAATTTATTTTAAGACTACTTATTGGCAGTCTTTTCTTCGATATACTTAACGGCATCACCCACGGTCGTTATCTTTTCAGCGTCTTCATCGGGTATCTCTACGCCAAATTCCTCTTCCAAGGCCATTACCAGCTCAACCGTATCGAGAGAATCGGCGCCTAAGTCATCGATGAACGATGCCTGAGGAGTTACCTCTTCCGGTTTTACTCCCAACTGCTCCGCTATTATGGACTTGACTTTATCTTGTACTGCCATTCTATTCTCCTCCTTGATTTGCCCGCTTTTACGGGTTTTACACCATCACCATGCCGCCATCCACGATTATTGTCTGGCCGGTAATATAGGCCGCTTCTTCCGACGCGAGGAACGCGCATACAGAGGCGATATCCGCGGGGTTGCCGAACCTGGCTAAAGGTATAGCGCTAAGCATTTTTGCCTTCAGCTCTTCGGGAAGCCTTGCCGTCATTTCTGTCTGTATGAAACCGGGCGCTACCGCGTTGACGTTTATATTACGGCTGGCCAGTTCCCTCGCGGCTGTCTTTGTCAGGGCGATTATACCTGCCTTAGAGGCGGAATAATTCGCCTGCCCCGCGTTTCCTATTATCCCAATGATCGAAGCGATGTTGATTATCCTGCCGTAACGCTCTTTTATCATCAGGCGGGAGACGGCTTTTGTGCAATTGAACGTGCCTTTTAAATTCACGTTAATGACCGCGTCCCACTCCGCATCACCCATACGCAGCAATAACGCGTCCTTGGTGATGCCGGCATTGTTAACTAATATATCAACCTTCCCGAATTTGTCAAGAATTTTGTTTACCGTCTCGGTAACCTTGGAATAGTTTGTTACGTCCAGCTCCAAAGCGGCCGCCTTCCTGCCTAACGCCTCGATCTCCGCTTGGGTCTTTGCCGCTTTCTCTAAATTAATATCCCCTATAACGATGTCCGCCCCTTCCGCGGCGAACTTGAGGGCTATATCCCTGCCTATCCCCTGCGCCGAACCGGTGACAAAAGCCACTTTGTTTTCAAAACGCATTTGGCTCCTTTCGGATATCTTCGCTTTTTTCCATATTACTTACCTGCGCCTTTTCGTCGATGCGCCGCATCAGCCCCTTTAAGACTTTTCCCGGACCAAATTCGAAAAATCGGCTTATGCCGCGCGAGAGGATAAAGCGCATCGAATCTTCCCAAAGCACGCTGGCGGTGATCTGCCTGATCAGGTTATCCTTTATTTCTTGCGGCCCGCTTACCGGCCTGGCCGTTACGTTACTGACCACGGCGATCCGCGGCGCGCCTATCTTTATCTTCTCCAATTCAAGGGCTAACCTGGAAGCCGCCCCTTTCATGAACGAGGAGTGAAAGGCTCCGCTTACTTCCAAAAGGACCGCTCTTCTGGCGCCTTTTTCTTCGGCGGCTTTTACCGCCCCTTCGATCTCTTTTTTCCCGCCCGAGACGACTATCTGTCCGGGGCAATTTATATTCGCGATCTCGACGTTTGCCTGGTCGCAGACTTCTTCGACCGCGGTTAAATCCAATCCTATCAAGGATGCCATACTTCCAGGGGATTTCAAGGCTTCTTCTTCCATGAATTCCCCGCGTTTTCTTACAAGATAAACCGCGTCTTGCAGGCTGATCGCTCCGGCCGCTACCAGCGCCGAATATTCGCCTAAACTTAAACCCGCCGCGTAACTTTCGGGCTCCGCGCTGTGAATTGTTTTAAAAGCTTCCCAGGCGGCAATGCTGGTCACTAATATCGCCGGCTGGCAATTTTGCGTCTTGGTCAGTTCTTCCAGCGGCCCTTCAAAACAAAGCCTGGAAAGCGGAAAACCCAAAACCTCATCCGCTATATCAAAGACCTTTTTGCTTTGGGGGAAAGATCCGGAAAGATCCTTTCCCATGCCTGGATACTGCGCGCCCTGTCCGGAGAACAGATAGCCAACTTTTTGGCTCACAACATCCTTTTCGCTTATTTCCCAAACCCTGCTCATCTAGCTTTTAAGTGGTGACAGTCTAAACAACAGAAAATCGGAGTATAGGCTGTCATGCACCAGCGGTTACAAATCCAGATGCCTTACCACTTAATAAGACAGGCGCCCCACACCAGGCCCGCTCCGAAAGCGTCCAAAAGGACTATGTCCCCCTTTTTGATCCGGTTGCGTTTTACCGCTCCGCATAAAGCTGCCGCGGTCGAGGCTGAGGACATATTCCCATACTCTTCTATATTGAGGTAAATTTTACTTGAAGGAAGGCCGAGCCTTTTTGCCATGGCCATAATAATACGAATATTCGCCTGATGGGGTATGACCAGGTCTATGTCCGCGCATTCTAATCCCGCCTGTTTCAAGGCGCTTTGCGCCGCGTCCGCCATGATCTTTACCGCCAATTTAAATACTTCATTGCCCTGCATCTTTATGTAGTGAAGCCGCTTATCTATTGTCTTATGCGAGGCGGGAGTTCTCGAGCCTCCGGCCGGGACCATTAATAATTCTGCCAACGAGCCGTCGCTGCCTAAATAGGTGGAAAGTATCCCCCCTGATCTGACTTCCGCTAAAACCGCGGCGCCGGCGCCGTCACCGAATAAAACACAGGTGTTCCTGTCCTTCCAGTCGGTTACGGTTGAAAGGACTTCGGAGCCGATAACCAGGGCATTCTTGTACGCGCCCCTGGCGATAAACTGCTGGGCCGTGATTATGGCGTAGACAAACCCCGCGCAAGCGGCGGAGATATCAAAACACACCGCCTTCTTCGCGCCTAACTTCGCCTGGACAATGCACGCCGTGGAAGGAAACTGCATGTCGGGCGTGATCGTCGCCACGATTATAAGTTCCAGGTCCTGGGCCTTCAGCCCGGAGTTTTTAAGAGCGTCTTTTGCCGCGTTCGTAGCCAGGTCGGAGGATGCTTCCTCGGGAAGCGCAATGCGCCTTTTTTTTATGCCCGTGCGCGTGGTGATCCACTCATCTGAGGTATCTACCATCTTCTCCAGGTCAGCGTTGCTTAAGACCTTCTTTGGCAGATACTCCCCTACTCCTATAATGCCTATTTTTTTCATCTTTTTAGCGCTTCCAGGATCTTCTCGTTGAATTTACGCTCTACTTCTTCGTTCGCCGCTCTGATGGCGTTCTTTATGGCCTTGGAGGTGGAGCGGCCGTGCCCGATGATCACCACCCCGTTTACCCCCAATAAAGGGGCGCCGCCGTATTCGGAATAATCCATCTCTTTCTTAAAACGCAATAGGCTCGGCTTTAAGAAGAGCGCTCCTATTTTGCCCATTGTGCTGCCCAGGATATGTTTTTTAAGGAAAACCTGCATGGTTTCAACCACGGACTCCGTGACCTTTAAGGCGACATTGCCGATAAAGCCGTCGCAGACTATGATGTCGCTTTTACCTGAAAACAGGTCCCTGCCTTCGACATTCCCGATAAAATTTAGCCCGCTCTTTTCAAACAAATCCCGGGTCTCCTTGATGACGTCGGTGCCTTTGCTCTCTTCTTCCCCGATATTGAGCAAGCCTATCTTGGCGTCGGGCCGGTTCAAGATATACCGAAAATAGGCGTCCGCCATGATCCCGTATTGGAATAAATGCAGGGGTTTCGCGTCTATATTGGCGCCCACATCCACGATCAGGGACGGCCTGCCTTTTAGAGTGGGTACCACGATAGATATGCCCGGCCGTTCGATGCCCGGCAAAAGGCCCAAACCCAATGTCGCCGCGCAAACAACCGCGCCCGTGTTGCCGGCGCTGAAGAAAGCGTCGGCGCGGCCTTCTTTTAACAGGTTGAGCCCTATAGAGATGGAAGAATTCCTCTTTTTCCTGACGCTGGTAGCGGCAGGTTCGGACATTCCTATGACTTCCATGGAAGGTTCAATGGAAATGTTATCGCCCGTGTAATCGTGCTTTGCCAGCAAAAGCTTTATCTTCTCCTCATCGCCGACAAGAATGACCTGGGCATTGTACTCTTTTACTGCGGCTATAGCGCCTTCAACTACCACGCGGGGGGCGTGGTCGCCTCCCATCGCGTCTACGGCTATTTTCATTCGCGCATCTCCCTGGCTTATGGCTTTGGCTACTGTTTCTTTTCTTTCTTTTCTTTTACCTTGATCTCAATAACCTGCTTACCATTATAAAAACCGCAGGCCGCGCAAACACGATGAGGCAATTTCGGCGTCTTACATTGCGGGCAAGGTATAAGATTGGTAGCGTTTAATTTCCAATGCGTACGGCGTCGTCTCCCGCGCGCTTTAGAATGTCGCTGTTTAGGTAACGGCACAGTTACAACCTCCTTCGTTTAAGTTCTTTCCGCATTTAGGGCAGATGCCCTTACAATCCGGGCTGCATAAGGGCTTTACGGGATAATCCAGTATTGTCTCTTCTTTTATATCCTGGTCCAGGTCGATGATCGGCTCGGCGTTGTCCGCCTGGTAGCCAAGCCTTATGTCTTTTTCAAGAACGGATTCAAATTCAAGAAGGCAGCGGCTGCAGTTCAGGCGCATCGTGCCTTTTAAGCTCAATTCCACGGTAACTGCGTTGGTTATCCTGGATACCTTCGCCCTTATCGTCAAAGGGCCGGAAAATTTTACCGTCGGCGTTTCCAGATCCAGCACGGAAGGATCGGCTTTCTCTTCCAGGACCGCCCCTCCCATAGGTATCTTATTTATATCTATTTTCACGAAACATCGCGCAGCTTCTTCTTCAGCGCCTCCTTGACAAAATCGGGGACGAAGCTGGACAGGTCCGCTCCCAAAGAAGCGGCTTCTTTCAGGAGTTTTGAGGAAAGATAACTGTAGGATTCCTGAGGCATCAAAAAAATAGTTTCTATATGGGGATTCAACTTCCTGTTGGTTAAAGCCATCTGGAATTCATACTCAAAATCCGATATCATACGCAAACCGCGGATCAAAACGTTCGCCTTTAGCCGGCTCGCGTAATCTATTACCAGGCCGTCAAAATCAGTTACGGTTACGCCTCTAAAATCCTTAGTTGCCTCCTTAAGCATCTCTACCCGCTCTTTTACGCTGAATAAGGGCTTTTTCTGAGGATTATGCGCGACCGCTACGGTCAGTTCGGGAAATATATCCTGTGCCCGCTTTATAAGGTCAATATGTCCGTAAGTAACGGGGTCGAAACTGCCGGGATAGATCGCCTTTTGGCACATGTTTTCCTTAACGCTTGTAGAAAGACAACACGGTGTCCCCGTAAATGGCTTGTTTGATTAAACTAAGGCTGCCGCTTTCTTCAGGCAGGGATTCTTTCTTGGAATGCTGTATAACCGTAAAACCATTGCGGGCTAATATATCACAAGCCCCCAGCATTTGCAAGATTTTTTTTGCCGGCGACCCGCCTGCTTCTGTCTCCGGGCGAAGCGGGATGGCCTTAAGGTAGGGAGGATCAAGGAAGATGATATCGAATTTTAACCGGCCCTGGCGGCATAGCTTCTCCACCGCGTTTTCGGCATCTACAGGCAGCAGGTTATAAGTATCGGGCGTCAGGAAGGCAAAATTACTCTTTAAGGCTTTAAGGCAATGAGGGTTATTCTCCACGAATACAGCGGTTTTCGCGCCCCTGGATAAAGCCTCTATGCCTACGGCTCCTGAGCCCGCGAAGAGCTCAAGGAAAGAAGCATCCGTGACCTCGCCAAGGATATCGAATAACGCCTTGCGCACCTTTTCCTGCGACGGCCGGATGCCTTCAGGCATCTTTATCCGCCTCCCCTTATATATGCCGGAAGTAATACGCATCATCCTGTCATTATGAGTTTCTCATACGCCGGAAACCTGCGTAAAAGCTGCTCTTTTAAGGGCCTATTGGCGCGCTGTTGCAGTCCCGGGTCTTTGATCACAAGCTTGAGCGCGGCCTCCCTCGCCCTTTTTAAAAGGCGCATCTGCCGTAAGGGATCGGCGATCCTTAACTCCGAAAGGCCCGATTGGCGCTGTCCGAAGAATTCGCCCGGGCCCCTGATCTTTAAATCCTCTTCCGCGATACAAAATCCGTCATTGTACTTGATCATCGCCTCAAACCTGGCCCTTGACCTGGCGCTGGAGGCGTTTGATATAAGCAGGCAAAAGGATTCTTTGGATGAGCGCCCTACCCGGCCGCGTAATTGATGCAGCTGGCTGAGCCCGAAACGCTCGGCGTCCTCAACGATCATGCAGGTGGCGTTAGGCACGTCAATGCCGACCTCCAATACGGTCGTGGAAACCAAAAGGTCCAATTCCCCTTTTTTAAAATCGCGCATGATCTCATCCTGCTCGGCCTGTTTCATTCTCCCGTGGATAAGCGCAAGCCGGAAATCCCTGAATTCCCCGGACCTTAATTCCTCGTACATTTTTTTTGCCCCTTCGATATCCAGGGCGTACGACTCTTCGATCACCGGGTAGACTATATAGGCCTGGGAACCCGCGAGTATCTGGTTCCGGGCCAGCTCATAGGCGCGCCGCTTGCCCTCCTTAGAGAAATGGACAGTCTTTACCGGTATCCTTCCGGGAGGCAGTTCGTTTATGACGGAAACGTCCAGGTCTCCGTATAAAGTTATGGCTAGCGTGCGCGGAATGGGGGTGGCGGTCATGATCAAGACGTCCGGGTTCGAGCCTTTTTCCGGCAATAGCGAGCGCTGCCCCACCCCGAATTTATGCTGCTCGTCAATCACGATCAACCCCAGCTTCTTAAATTTTACCGACTCTTCCAGCAAGGCGTGGGTGCCGATCACGATTTGCGTTCGGCCCGCCTCTATTTCTTTGATTATCTTCTTTCTCTCCTTGTCCTTGGCGCTGCCTGTAAGCAACCCTATCTTTATTTCCCCGCCCTGGCAGCCGGCACCTGATAGCTGGCTCCTGATCTTCTCGTAATGCTGCCTGGCCAGCACTTCAGTAGGGACCATGAAAGCAGCCTGATAACCGCCCTGGACCGCCGTGAGGCAGGCGGCGACAGCGACCACGGTTTTCCCTGAACCCACGTCCCCCTGCAACAGCCTCTGCATGGCCGCCGGTTTTGCCATGTCCGCCCTGATCTCAGCTATGACCTTTTGCTGGCCGCGTGTTAACTCAAAAGGCAGCTTTTCAATGAAATTATCCGCGAGTTCCCTTTCCACATTATGGGCGATACCCGCCTTCTCTCTCCTTCTTAGTTTTCTTAAAGCGAGAGGCAGTTCAAAGATAAAAAATTCCTCAAAAGACAGCCTCCTGTAGGCTTCTTCCTGGTCCTGCTGGCTTGCAGGAAAATGGATGTTGATCAGGCTTTTGGCCCGGTTAAAAAGATTTTCCCGGGACCTTATATCAAAGGGAAGGAAATCATCGATTTTGGATAAATAGCCGTCTTGCGCCTTTTTTATGATCCGGCGCAAATAACGCTGGGTCATGCCGTTCGGGCACGAATATACCGGCACCAGCCTGCCTATATTCAACGGCTCGTCCTCATCCGAAACGATCTCGAATTCAGGGGAATTCATCTGCAAGCGCCCGGCATATTCTTCGGGCTTGCCGTGCAGGATAAGGTTCGTGCCCGCCTTGAAATATTCTTTTAAATATGGCTGGTTGAACCATACGCAGCATAACTTTCCGGTGGAGTCTCGGACGGTGATTTCGGTCACTTGAAAACCTCTGCGCTGGAAGGAACGGCGCTGGGCGAAAGATAAAACCTCGGCTTTTACTGTATAGGCCTTATCCGTCTTTAAACCGGAAATGAAAATAGGATCACGGCGGTCCTCATACCGCTTCGGGAAGTAATACAACAGGTCTTCCACGGTATTAACGCCTATCTTTTCGAAGGCGCTTGCCCTTTTCGGGCCGACCCCTTTTAAATAGCGTACGGGTAAAAAGAGAGATTCTTCCATTAGCGGGGATTTTAAAGCGTGATCCGAGGCTGTCCCTGGGTTTGCGGCAGGTCTTTTTCGGGTTGATACTGTCCCGGCGCGACTTCTATTTCAAATTCAGCGGTAGAAAATTTCTCATTTTTTATCTTTATCACGGCCGGCTCGATCTTGAATTTGCCTGCCTCTACCGCCAGCAGCGCGAATATATAAGTGATCACGGTCTTTATGCCGTCTTTCTCGTATGAGACGGTGGATGACTGCGCCGTGGAAACCACCTTGAAACCGGAGAATTTAGGCAGCTCGGGCCGGGGTATCTCTTTTTCGTTCGTGACGATCGTCAATTTATAGGTAAGGGCCTGGCCCGCAGTAAGGGACCTTTTATCAACCTCGGCCTCAATGGAGGTGTCCGCGAAAGCCTTAGTGACGAGCAGGGGCATTAAAATTAAAGATAAAATGACCGCCCTTCTCATAGTCCCCCCGATTTTTCTTGTATGAACGCCTTACCGTTCCACCGGTAAACGTTCCTTGTCCTGACCCCCGAACACCCGGCGGCTACTTGCGTTATTTCTTCCGTTATAAGGACAGGCGTATTCTTTTCCATCATTAATTTGATATAAGGGCTTTCAAAGTGGCGGCCGAATATGACTTCGCCTTTGCCGTTATAGAATTTGATCACTTTGACGCCGCTATTGTTGGCGGCTGTAGCGTAAACGGCGATCATCTCTTTTTCGCCGTCTTTATCCAGGTCGACCTGCTGCAGATCCCTGAAGACCACGGCATCGTTTGTTATGCCCCTCCAGTGTAGCGGCTTGCGGGATTCGCGCGAAGGCAAGGTTACGCATCCGGAAAGAAAGATCAGGACGGATACGGCTATAATTTTAAACATGCGCCCTCCCGGTTATCTTAAGGGTAGTCCTCCATCCGTCCTGCCAGGGCCAAAGCATGGCGAAAAAAGTATCATCGCCGTCGTTTAATAAATAAAGCGTCTGTCCCGCGCGTATCCCTCCGAATCTCTGAAGCTCCTGTTCTACGAAAGCGGGAAGTTGTGCCTTTGACGGCCAGGCAGGCAAGCCGAATATCTTTTCCAGCCCGGAAGTAAGTTTAGGCAATTCAGCCCTCAAAACTACCGCCTCAAAATAGTCGGCCCTGTCGGCTCGCAGCTCATCAAAAAAAACGCCTTCCAATTCCCTCTTAATATCAGGTACGTTCATGCTTCTAATTATACTCCCAAATTTAAAAAGTCAAAAGAAGAATATTTTAAGAAAGCGGTTTCAGTCCAATGACAAATCGCCTTGAATTTTACGGAAAAATGTTACATATATATATTGAGTGAATCAAGCGTTTACTCATTATGGAGGATGGTCGATAGCGAAAGCTGTAAAAGGCCTATCACCTACAAAAAAACCCCAAATTTGGGGTTTTTTTGTTTCATGTAGAAGGTACTATTCTTACTTAAAGGCGACCAGGGCTTTCTCGTTGTCGCTTGTCGAAAGAATGATCTTCGCGGGGCAGCCTGCGCTGCAGGATGTTCCATAAATATATTTTATATCTATATCCTCATCGGAGAGCTTCGCCGTCACGTTCCTCAGATCTCCGGGTTTGTTCTCCAACTCCAATATCAACACTTCATTCTCTTTTATGGATTTGTATTTATTCTTGACCAGGGCATCAGTAGCGCGCAGGTTATCTTCCGTAACCAGCATTATCTTCGCCTCTTTGTCTTCGGCATAGCCGGCGAGCGCCTCAATGTTTATCCCGTGCTCAGCTATGATCTTGGCTATATCCGCCAGGACGCCGATCTTGTTGGCTATGGTTACATTGATCTCTTTGCCTAATTTAGCGGCTTTGACCATGTCGATCCTCTCTTTTTTTAAATGGCGTCCCATTGAAGGACCCGAATCCGCTCCCCGCCAGCCAAGGAAGGTAGAGCAGAGTCTTATGACTATATTTCAATGGGACGCGGATTTTAGTTTACACGCGCCCCTAGAATTGTAAATGTCCGGATTCCGCTTTTTACTGACTTTTTTCCACCTAGGGCGCCTTGTCTGCCCTGTCCTTTTCAAGCCGGACTATCCTGCTCTCCAGGGATTGGACCGTCAGGTTCAAATAGTCAAGCTTCTGCTGAAAGCTGTTGACAGCTTCTTTAAAAAAGGGGAAATTTTTATAGATGGCGTTTTCCGCGGAGCGGCCTTCGATGCGGTGGACGAGCCAGATAACGAATAAGAGTAAAGCTCCGGGTAGTATGAACGGATGGATATCTTCCGACAAAAACGCCGCCGCGAATAGGATGTTTTGCATATTAATCGCCTCCTAACAAGCCGATCTTTTCAACATAGGCCTTTATCGCCCAGGAAATCTTTCGGTATTCTTTATTTTGCAGCCATTCCCTCTTGAATACGCTTGAACCAAAGGCGACAGCCGATGCCCCGCAGGCGAAATATTCCCCTAAATTTTCAGGCGTCACTCCCCCTACGGCTAAAAGCTCTATCTTTTCAAATGGCCCCTTGATCTCTTTAAAATATTCCGGGCCGAAGGACCGGGCGGGAAAAACCTTTACCATAGAGGCGCCCTGCCTCCACGCGGAATATATCTCCTGGGGAGTAAGCGCCCCGGGGAACGCGGGGATCCTGTTTTTTACGCAATACGCCAGCACTTCTTCGATAAGCACGGGCATGACAATGAAAGTGGCTCCGGAATCCAGGGCCGTTTTTAAGCTGTCCATATCCAGCACCGTGCCGGCGCCGAGCGTAAGCCGCTTTTTCGAAAGCTTATCCGCCGCCTTGATCACCTTCGCGGCATCCTTTGTATTCATGGTTATTTCAAGCGTCTCCAGGCCCGCGGAGACCGCTGCCTCGACCAGGGGTTCGGCCTGCTCTAACGCCAAGCCGCGCACAATCCCCATTACGGGCTTTTTCTTGAATTCACGCAAAACCATGCTTATTGCTCCGATTCCCCGACCAGGCTCTCGTAAAACTCGCGGTAACTTTCTTTTCTATTGCTGCCGCGCAGGGCCATCGCCGCCCGCGGATGTTCGTCAAGGATGCCTGTGATGGCGTATGGGATAATGTAGCCCCACTCTATCTTCTCTCTTAAGGGGATGAACTCCTTGGAGATCAGGTCCAATACCGGCCGGATATCGAATTTAGGATTCTTCAAAAAGCCGAGGATAAGTTCCAGGGGGCAATTACCCGCGGCCCTGCCCAGCCCGTAAACCGTCCCGTCCACGAAATTGGCGTTATGGATGACCGCCTCGATCGTATTGCTGAAGGCCAGCTGCTGGTTATTATGCGCGTGGATGCCTATTTCTTTTGACTTGATGATGCTCTTGGCTTTTTTTATGAGGAACTCTGTTGTCTCCTGGTATAAAGCCCCGAAGCTGTCCACGATGTATATGACATCCGCCTTGCACTCTTTTTCGAGCTGCTCAAGAGCTTCCGTAAGCTCGTTTTCAAGGGCGCGCGATATGGCCATGATATTCACCGTGGTTTCGTAGCCTTTTTCCGCGAAGCGGTTGACTAAGAAGATCGCCTTATCGATATCTTTTACGTAGGAGGCCACTCTTACCATGGAAACCGGGCTCTCTTCGCGCGGCTTAACGTCATCGATATCTACCCTGTCCACATCCACCATGACTGAGATCTTTGTTCTCGATTCAATCCCCTCCGTAACTTTCTTTATATCCTCGTCGTCGCAAAATTTCCATTTCCCGAACTCCTTGGCGGAAAATAAGCGCTTGGAATTCTTATAGCCTATCTCCATGTAATCCACATTCGCCTCTGAGAGGGCCCTATATACCTCGCGCACGAACCTGAGGTCAAAAGCGTGGTTATTGATCAACCCCCCGTCGCGGATAGTGCAATCCAAAACTTTGATCTTTTCCCTGAACATTATTCCTCCTGCCTACTTAATGTATGCCTTTATGATCTTCTGCTCTTTTACAGGCCGGTCTGAAGCGTCAACCGGGGTATTCTCGAGTTTTTGCACCGTTTCATACCCCGAGACCACTTCCCCGAAGATCGTATGGCGCATATTTAACCATGGGGTGGGGACCGTAGTAATAAAAAACTGGCTTCCGTTGGTATCCGGCCCGGCGTTCGCCATCGCTAATATTCCCGGTTTATCGAATTTAACATCCGGTTTCACTTCATCCTCGAAAGTAGCGCCCCATATGGATTCTCCGCCCATGCCGGTCCCGGTAGGGTCGCCTCCCTGGATCATGAAACTCTTGATGACCCTGTGGAAGACGAGCCCGTCGTAGTAGCCTTTTTCGACCAGGCCCGCGAAATTCTCGCATGCCTTGGGCGCTACATCCGGCATAAGCTTGATCTCTATATTTCCCTGGCTGGTTTCAAGCACAACATTTTTGTTCTCCATCGCGAAAGCTCCTTTTTGAAAACTGCTGGTTAACAATAAAAAGAATAAGACGGCTGTGATCCTCCTGAACATCATGTTCTCCTTTCCAAATTCAGCTAAAGTTACTTTTAACATCCCTTCTTGACAGATAATAGAGCGTTAACGCGCCGAGGAATAAACAAATAATATTCACCGAAAAAAGAGGGTCGCCGAAACTCATCCCGAGAAAAAAGCTCATTAAGACGGCTATAGCCATGATCACCGGGATAAAGAAGAAATGCGCGATCCTGGCAACCTTAAGCTGCAGCCACATCCCCGCGCCCAGCAAGAAAAATAACGCCCAGGCCGCCAAAAGAGGCATCAGCAGCCATGCCATTCCCGGGTTTTGCCCGGTCCGCCCCTGATAAGTAAAAAGGGACGCGATCTGCCAGGCGCCCAATAATCCGGTACCTATTTCGATCGCTCCGATAACCCTGGCCCCCGCAAGCTTCGTTTTGGCCAAAAGATCACCCCGCGCTATTTTAATCTCATCGCGATATCCATAAGGGTATTTACCAGAAAAGATTTGATGAAGATTATGGCGATAAAGGCGATTATGGGCGATATGTCTATCCCTATCCTCATGCTGAAGGGCAAAAGCTTCCTGATAGGATAAAGCACCGGTTCGGTAGTCTTATTTAAAAATTGCACGATCGGGTTGTAGGGGTCGGGGTTCACCCAGCTTATCAAGGCGCGTATCAATATCAACCAGTATAAAATAGTCATAACTACGTCTAAGACGTGCGCCACTGCCGATATAAAATTCGCGAATACGAACATTCCTTCCTCCGTCTTCTTATTTTATTGACCCTTGTTTCTTTAGGTTCCTGTTGATCTTGTCCAGCCTCTTTTTCGCGTCGTACGGCTTGATGAATTTAACATATTCTTCGGACGGCAGGCAGCCTCGAAGTTTTTTCGCTGTTGCCTCGTAATTTTCCAGCCTTGGCTTTTGCTTCTTGCAAGGATAGCTCCCGCAATGCCCGCAGTGCTTCAGGTGCTTTGCCTTTACGCAAGGCCGGATCTTGCACCCCTTAAACGGCAATTCGTTCCCGTTATTTTTTACCGGGCAGCCGGAGCAGCGCATCTGCCCGGCAGGATAATAAACATCGAAGTATTTCAGCCACTTCTTGCTCGCTCTGGTTTGATCGCGGAAATCCTTTATATTCTTCTCGTATGCCGGGCAAGCGCTGCACTCAAAGCCGCAGCAAGCTATCATCTTGGCCAAATACCCTCCTTTTTATGATTACATATTATACCTACCAAAATAAAAAAGCCCAAGCCTTTTTGAACCTGGGTTCTCCTTAACATCTTCCGGTTATAACAACCCTCGTTTCTTAAGGACCTCCTGTATCTTGGCCTCGATCACCTCAAAGCCTTCGGATTTAAGCACGTATCCGTCGCAGTACAGGCCTTCGGCCTTGACCACGAACGCCGGGTCATCGTAAGCGGTGAACATTATGACTGGGGTGTACCTGGTCTGGGGCATCGCGCGGATCTCTTTTAAAACCTGGAAGCCGTCCATGCCCGGCATTTTTATATCTAGCAGTATTAAATGTGGCTTATGCCATTTGCAGGAAGAAAGCCACATACCGATATTCCCTCCGCCGGCTAAAAGCACCTTATACCTGCCGGTAGAGCTGAGGTAGAGCTTCATCAAATGGCTTATATCCGGGTCGTCATCTATGATCAGGATCTTGAACTTCTGTCCGGTTTCTGCCATGTATAGACCTACGCCTTTTTTTTGAGGGCGTAAAACATCCAGATAGCCATTAACGCCGCCACGCCAAGGCCGATCAAGTTGATAAACAGCGGTGTTTGGATGCCGCGGTTGATAAGGCATGGCCTTCTAACCAAACGCACAAAATTCAATATCGCGATCAAAGAAAAAACCGTCCCCGCCATTCTTAACGCCAAATCTTTGTCTTTCATCCTGCCCTCCCGGTTTTACAATATTTTCAGAAGATTAAGCCCTGTAGCGGGGTCGATGGATTTCGCCGCCTTGACCCCTTTTAACTCAAATATAACCGCCTCTATGACTAAAAATACTTTTGACTTACCGCGCACGCAGCCGGTAAGCACTTTCTGCTTCTTCCCCATGCTGGCGTGGATATGTATTTGGGGCCCTTTTTTATTGGCGAAGATCGTCCCGATACCCATTACCTCCCAGCCGTCTTTGAAGTGAACCGTATTCGGTTCGGGAGGTATTCGCGGCTTCTTCGGCCCGGTGACCAGGCCCCCCTTTTTCAGCGCCCCGATAAAAACCATGGCCGCGCATTTGAGTTTTTCCTTCTTCGCGAAGGCACAAAGCTCATCCAGAAGAATATCTTCGTGGTCAAACTTGAGGACAAATACTCTTCCCAGCTGTCCTTTTGTGTATCTCATTTGTTCTTTCTTTTTTTGCTTTTATGCCTTGCCTTCACGATAACGCACAGATGCCTGGCAATGGTTGTCAGCCTGCCGTTTTCATAGGGGAATTCCCGGCAATGGCGTGGTTTTAAATCATAATCTATTTTATGGATAGCGCAGAGGCCGTCAGGGGTCATAAAGGTGCAGGGGTCGTCTTCAACGCTGGTGCCAACCCGGTAGCCGGACGGGTATCTGCCGTCTTTTTCCAGATGAAAAAAATCCCCGCCCTTTATGCCCAGGGCCAGGATTTTCTTGGCCTCCCCTAAATCCACCCATGCCCCCAACCGGCAGCAATCGGACTGCTTGGGGCATTTGTGGCATTCGACTTTCTTATGTTTTTTCATAGGTTATATTATAGCTCTAAAACCAAAAATCCCAAGCCGTTTTTCAGACTTGGGATTTTTTTATTCCGGCAGTTCTTAGCAACAGGCTGAATTTCTTCTTTGCCTGATCTTATATAACTCTACCGATGCGTTCCAAAGCCAGACCTTCTTCTCTTCGAAGTTTAGATCGACTAACCATTCCCTGAAGAGCTGGTTACACATATCTTTCATCGCGGAAATGGTATCTTCTTCCGGCTTTGTTGTTATTACTGACTGCATTCTTCACCTCCGTGGCTATTTTAGGTGTTAATACTTATACTTTAGAATTATACTATATTTGTTTAAAATTGCAGCAAAAAAATTGCCCGAAACCAAAAATCCCAAAGCCGGTGAAGAGCTTGGGAAAAAAATAGAAATGGTTCCTTAAAATAGAAACGGTCCTTTTTTACTCCCTAAAACTATTAATTACTAAGCCCTTTTCGAGCTTAGAATTAAAAAATTATATTATTCACCTTTAATACTTTCTCTCTTGTCTTTTTCTGAAGAAACGATATTTAGATAATCAGGTATATTGTCTGGGAAGAATACTATATTCTCTCCATCAAGATCAACAGAACTTTTGATTTTGAGGGCTTGAGCTCGTATTGGAGGACCATAAAAACTATGCCAAAACGGGTGATATTCTCTTGGCGTGGGATCAACTTCAGATGACAAACAAAGAGATATTGTATCAATAGTAGGAATGTCTTTTTCAAAAATAATTTTATGAACTACAGCGAACTACAATTTATCAACACCATGCCGCTTTGCAATCTCCTTAAGACATGTCTCTGGAAAAAAAGAACAACAGGCGTTTCCGGTACCACAGGTAATCGTTTGTCCATCTACAAATAGTTCCTGAAACTGTTGGGGATTTATATTGTACGGATTTTTCGCAAATCTATTTTCTTGGCCTGTTGGGATTTTAGGATCATAAGAACCGATAATCGCTCTATAAACAGGCGTTCCCGCTTTTAAAATAAATATATGCTTATCAACGTTGTTTTTACTTAAGTCGATGTCTTCTAGTCTTTTCATAGATTTTTATAGATTTTCTATGCTTGGAAACAATTATGGTATTATTTTTAACCTTATTTTACCCCTGTCAAAACCCTTGTCAACCCAAAAATGCCCTTCGCAAGATTACATAAAGCAAAAAGGCGTTGATTGCTCAACGCCTTTCCTCGTAGCATAACTACTCTTCTCCGACTAATAAAAGTATATCTAATAAAATATAAATAGTCAAGAAAAATAGACAGGCAAGGTTAGCCTTTCCGACCTAACCCTGCCTGTTTCGTTACCCCCTTGGCGGGATTCGAACCCGCATCGTCTTTTTAGTCGGAAAAGAGCATTATCCAATTATGCTACAAGGGGGTACGAGTAAAAGCTTTGCCTTCTGCAATAATAGACGAGCGGATCGGATAAATCTAACAGGAATTTTGAGACGAAAAAAGGGACAGTCCCGCTGTGTTCTACAGTAAAGCTGCAGAGGGGAACAGTCCCTTTTTTACAAAAAAATACCCGCTATCCTTTTCAGAATAGCGGGTAAATTTAAGGGGCATCTACCTACTCTCACATATCCTTACGAATACACTACCATCGGCCTTGGAGGGCTTAACTTCCGTATTCGGAATGGGAACGGGTGTTTCCCCTCCAGTATGAATACCCCAATTCCAATAACCTCGACAACTACATTCCTTAGGTAAACTACTTCATAAACCGAAAAGCTTCAGACTTATCCTTTCGTCTCCAGCCTTTTGCAAGAAGGAGACTAAGGACTAAATCTTCTTCGCTCGCGCAAAAAAGATTTATTAGGCCAAGCCGATTGGCTGATTAGTACGCTTTGACTGAAATCCTTACGGATCTTACATCTAGCGCCTATCAAGGTCGTAGTCTACGACCAGCCTACAGGGCCTTGCGGCCCAGGGATACCTATTTTTGAGGGGGGCTTAACACTTAGATGCTTTCAGCGTTTATCCCTTCCGAACATAGCTACCCGGCCTTTGCCCTTGGCAGGACAACCGGAACACCAGAGGTTCGTTTCTCTAGGTCCTCTCGTACTGAAGAGAACTCCTCTTCAAGTATCCTAACACCCACATCAGATAGAGACCGAACTGTCTCACGACGTTCTGAACCCAGCTCGCGTACCCTTTTAACCGGCGAACAGCCGGACCCTTGGGACCTTATACAGCCCCAGGATAGGATGAGCCGACATCGAGGTGCCAAACCGGGCTGTCGATATGAACTCTCGAGCCCGATAAGCCTGTTATCCCCAGAGTACCTATTATCCGTTGAGCGATGGCGATTCCACGTTCAACCACCGGATCACTAGCCCCTACTTTCGTATCTGCTTGTTCTGTCGAACTCGCAGTTAAGCTGGCTTATGCGCTTGCGCTCCACGGGCGATTGCCGAACGCCCTGAGCCAACCTTGGGGCCCCTTCGTTACCTTTTAGAAGGGAACCGCCCCAGTCAAACTACCCGCCTGTCACTGTCCTCATGCCGGATTCACGGCGATAAGTTAGAATCTTAATACAATAAGGGTGGTATTTCACATTGCGGCTCTGCCTAAGCTAGCGCCCAGGCTTCATCGCCTCCCACCTATGCTACACATAGTGGATCAAGATCCAATGGCAGGTTATAGTAAAGGTTCTGGGGTCTTTTCGTCTTGATGCGGGTAGACGGCATCTTCACCGCCACTACAATTTCGCCGAGTCCCTCGTTGAGACAGCGATCAGGTTGTTACACCATTCGTGCGCGTGGGAACTTACCCCACAAGGAATTTCGCTACCTTAGGACTGTTATAGTTACAGCCGCCGTTTACTGGGGCTTCGGTTCGGGGCTTCGCTGATCTTACGAAAAGCTGACTCCTCTCCTTAACCTTCCAGCACCGGGCAGGTGTCACACCCTATACTTCCTCTTTCGAGTTTGCAGAGTGCTGTGTTTTTGCTAAACAGTCACCCGATCCACTTTACTGTGGCCCTTACGCCTTTCAGCGAAGGGCACCTCTTGTTGCGAACTTACGAGGCTAGATTGCCGAGTTCCTTAACGAGGGTTATCTCGAGCACCTTACCATATTCTGGAGGTCTACCTGTGTCGGATTCCGGTACGAGCAGTTAAGCAACTCCTTTTTACGCTTTTCTTGGCAGCATCTAGTAGAACACTTCCCCCTCGCATACGCTCGGGGTCCCCTCTTCGCCTTACGGCGAAAAGAACGCAGACATCCAACACTGCGCCGGCCCATACACGCCACGCGTCCCGTAAAAAGTTTTAACGCCGCCTAACTGGTAACTGAATATTAACAGTTTATCCATCGCCTACGCCAAATGGCCTCGGCTTAGGCTCGACTCACCCTGGGTGGATTAGCCTTCCCCAGGAAACCTTAGACTTTCGGTGCACCTGTTTCTCGCAGGTGTTTTCGCTACTCATACCGACATAATCTCTGCTCTGACGTCCAGTGCTCCTTACGGTACACCTTCGCTCATCAGAGTATGCTCCCCTACCGCATTAACCGTCCGAAGACGGAAAATACCCTCAGTTTCGGTAATAGACTTGAGCCCCGATCATCTTAGGCGCGAGGTCGCTCGACCAGTGAGCTGTTACGCACTCTTTAAATGATGGCTGCCTCTAAGCCAACATCCTGGTTGTCTATGCGAGATCACATCCTTTACCACTTAGTCTATCCTTAGGGACCTTAACTGGAGGTCTGGGCTGATTCCCTCTTGGCGCCGGAGCTTAGCCCCCGGCGTCTTACTCCCGGGATACGAATAATGGTATTCGGAGTTTGGTTGGGTTCAGCAAGTAAGTATACTCCTGTAACCCATTCAGCACTCTACCCCCACTATTTATTACCCGAGGCGAACCCTAGAATTGTTTCGGGGAGAACCAGCTATTTCTGAGTTTGTTTAGTCTTTCGCTCCGACCCACAGCTCATCGCATAGTTTTTCAACGCTAACGCGTTCGAGCCTTCATCCCGGTTTCCCGGGACTTCACTCTGGCCATGGGTAGATCACTCAGCTTCGGGTCTACTATACGGTACTAAATCGCCCAGTTAGGACTCGCTTTCGCTACGCTTGCGGCCGGGTTTCCCGGCCTTAAGCTCGCACCGCACAGTAACTCGTCGGTCCATTATGCAAAAGGTACGCGGTCAGGCATTCTATCCGCTTGCGCAGATAGTATAGCCCTCCCACCGCTTGTAGGTTTATGATTTTAGGTTCTATTTCACTCGCTTCACCAGCGTTCTTTTCAACTTTCCCTCACGGTACTTGTGCACTATCGGTTTAGGTGTAGTCTTTAGCCTTAGACCGTGGTCGGCCCGGATTCCTACAGGATTCCACGTGCCCCGTAGTACTTGGGATACCTCTAGGCG
>JAQUPI010000030.1 GCA_028716705.1 Candidatus Omnitrophota bacterium
GACGCTCTTCCGATCTGGATAATATAAAACAATTATCCCAGAGGATCCCGATCAGGTGCCATTTGGGAAGGTTCGGCCCGGAGGATACTCAAAATTATATCCTTTATCGCCTTCAAGTTTCCGGCAGGACACAAGCCACATTCACCGCCGAAGCCTTTAGCCTCATCCATGGCCGTTCCGGAGGCATTCCCCGCCGCATAAACAACATATGCGATATGTGCCTTTTGGTGGGGTCAAGCAAGCAGGCCGGGATCATCGGCGAGGAAATAGTGAAGGAAGTAGCGGAGGATCTAGAGTCATAAAATGTATGAGGCATATTGGGGCTTAGCGGAAAAACCATTCGAAAATACCGCTGACCCGAAATTCCTATATTATTCTACGCAGCATGAAGAGGCGTTTACCCGGCTTATGTACGCCATTCAGGAGCAAAAGGGCGCTGCCGTTTTAAGCGGGATCTTCGGCTGCGGCAAGACCGTTGTCGCGCAGGCGGTGCTCGCGTCTTTGAGCAAGGGCAAATATGAAACCGCTTTTGTAATTAACCCGCAGCTTTCCCATGTGGAGCTTTTGCGCGAGATCCTCTATGATCTGGGCGTCAAGGATAACCTGCCCGTGCAAAAAACCGATATCCTGCATTCCCTTAATGAAATATTGCATAATAATAAGGATAACGGCAAGCAAACGGTGGTGATGATCGATGAAGCGCACCTTATCGAAGACAAAATGATATTTGAGGAGCTGCGGCTTTTATTGAATTTCCAGTACAAGAATCAATTCCTTCTTACGCTTGTCCTTTTGGGGCAGCCGGAGTTGAAAGAGAAGATAAACAATATTAAGCAATTGGCGCAGAGGATCGCTATAAAATTTCACCTTGGCGGTTTAAACGAACTGGAAACAGTCGAATATATAAAGCATCGCTTGAAGGTCGCGGGCGCGGCCAGGGATATCTTTGATGAAAGCGGCCTGAGGAAGGTCCATGGGCAATCCGGGGGTATCCCGCGCAGGATAAACCAGATCTGCGATATGGCGCTTCTTACCGGCTATGGGAACCAGCAGCAAATGATTAGTGATGATACCATAATGGAAGTGGTAAAGGACCTAGAAAGTTAGAGCCAGCCAGGAATATGGAGGTCAAAAATGGTGAATTTCGAAAGGCGAAAACATTCTAGGGTAGACATCGACGCGTATGTATCCGCCACTTTAACCACGGACAGGCCGGGTTCAAGCCGAATGTTTACAACCAGGGATATAAGCCCGGAAGGAATATTCCTGACGACCAGGGAAATATTCCCTTTGGGCACTATTTTAAAGCTGAAGATCCATACCCCGTTAACAACAGAGCCGATCAACGCCGAAGCCAAAGTGGTAAGGGCCGGAGGGAACCAATCCGGTATGGGCCTTGTTTTTATCAAAATAAGCGAACAGGACCGCAAAGAGCTTCTCAAGCACCTTTACCTGGCTTACCATTACACGCGGGAAAAACGCTGAAAAACCTTTTTTATTGACAGCAAAGCGGCAAAGTGTATAGTATAAGCTTATGGTGAGAATTTCGGATATTTTTAAGAAGCATCCACAAGAAAGGCACTCCCGCGCTGAACATAAGCCCAAGGAAGAGCCTCCAAAAGAAACGATTCCGCCCCCGCCGCCCCAAGACGCGAATTCGATGCACATCGCCAAGATCATCAAGGAGACGGCTTCGGATAACGCGCGTTACGATAATCTTTACTTAGCCGGGATACAGCTGATCAAAGAGATATTGACCGGTACCGAGCAGTCCAAACCCGCAGATCTGGACCGGACAAGGGCCTGGATCGAGAATATAACAGAATCGCTTTTTTTCAATGATAAGGAATTTTTGCGGCTTTTTTATGAATACGCCTCAGAGAATTACATGTACACGCATATGGTCAATACGGCGATCATGTCAGCGGAAATAGGGCTCGGCCTTGGTTACAACAAGTCACAGCTTAATGAAGTGGGCCTGGCCGGTTTTTTACATGACATCGGCATGGCCAAGGTAGGTAACCTTCAGATGCAGGAGAGAAGGCTTACCGAGGCCGAATATAGCAGGATAAAAGAGCATCCGGTTTACGGGGCGGATATACTATCCGGCATCAAAGGCGTCAGCGAACCCGTGATCTACGTGGCCAGGCAAGAGCATGAACGTGTAAACGGCACGGGATATCCCAGGGGTTTGAAGGACGGGGAGATATCGGAATACGCCCGGATAGTCATGATCGCCGACGTATATGAGGCCTTAACCCATAACCGGCCTTATCGGAAAAAGATTTCCGCGCACGACGCCATAAAGGAGCTGATCTCCAGCCACCCCCTTTTCGATTCCGCGATATTGAAGGTCCTCATAAACAAGCTGGGTATATACCCATTAAGTTCATGGGTCCAGTTGAATTCCAATGATATAGGAAAGGTCATCATAAATAACAATGAATTCCCTTTAAGGCCGGTAGTGCATATACTATTCGATTCCACGGGCAGAAGGCTAAGGGAACCGCAGATAGTCAACCTGTCGAAACAGTTCAACCTTTTCATCAAGCGCGCGCTTGGGTACGAAGACCTCGCCAGCGAAATCAAAGAACGCCTGGAAGGCTCTTAAACCTCTTCTTCTCCCTCCCGATCCTTTTCCGTATCCGTAGAAAAAAGTCAATAAAAAGTAGAAAGCGGACATAGACTTTTTTACACATCGCTCTATAATTTTGCCGTGAGCATAAAAAGCGTCTTTTTAGCGGCAGCGGTCTTTATTTTATCGCTAGGCGTAAAACCGGCTTATTCTTACAAAGTCGGAGACGTAGATATACGACTAAAAGCGATTATATCCGAACAATACGATGACAATGTCACCTACGCTTCGAGCAATGAGAAGGATGATTTTGTCAATATAGCCGGATTCGGCCTTTTGGCAAAAGGCGAAGGCAAGATGCAGCAACTGGATTTAGGCGGTAATGTCATCTGGCATACGTACAATGAAAACGAGAATTTCAATTATACTTCCGAAAATCTCTTCTTGAACTATCGCAGGGAATACTCCAAATTCGACACCGTAAGGCTGAAAGATTCCTTCATACATTCGGAAGAACCCGCTAGTTTCGAAGACGAATTCGGGAGGACCACCGGAAGATATACTTTTATAAAAAACTGGTTCAATTCCAGCTATACCAAAGAGCTGACCGAGAATTTCAGTTCTACTTTTTCATATTTTAACAATGCCGCCGCTTTTTCGTCTTCCGGCCCCAGCGACAGTTTTTTGAACGGCACCAGCATCCAGGGCCATTACCTCCTCAATGCGAAGAACATAATCAATCTCATATACCGGTTTGAAAGCAGAAGCTATGACACGGGGGGGCATGTGCGGGTGAACAGCTACACCGGAGGCATCAAGCATTTTCTCACCGAAAGGCTTTACGCGCACGGGAGTATCGGCCAGGATCACGTGAAATCCACCCTATCCAGCGATAACGGCCTGCATCTTTCCGCCGGCATAACGGATGAATTGAACGAGAATACAACTTTGGGGATCCTGTATTTGAGGGAATTAAGCACGACCACTTATAATAGGAGCCCCTTTGAATCCTGGCGGTGGTCATTCTATCTTGACCGCGGGGTTTTTAGAAGGCTCGACGCGATATTGTCGGCTTTTTACGGTGAAGGAGAATATACGGGGACGAATATCGAGGATACCCTGACCGGAGCCAGCGCGGTGCTCTCATATGACCTTAGCCAGAGGATAAAGATCAACCTGGGTTATTACCTTTCGCGCACCAGTTCTAATGTTGCCGAGAGGGAATATACAAAGAACAGGGTTTATTTGGGCGCGAACCTCATATATTAATATTTTCAGGTACAGGAAATGCTAAAAGAGCACGCCAAATTCTTCACTAAGATTTCCATGTCCGTGGACGTCTTAGCCGTCGCCGGTTCATACCTGGTTTTATTCCTGCTTACGCCGAACGCCGTCCGGGGCTCCAGTTTATTGAACAATATACAGGTAATTTCCGTCTACACCGCCATTTGGTCGCTTTTGCTGAGCTATTCCGGCATGTACACTTCCTTCCGGACCAAGGATATAACTGACGTACTTTATCATATATTCAAGTCCGCATTTTTAGGCCTTGTTTTTTTCAGCGCGCTGGCGTATCTGACCAAGGAAAAAAACGTCGACAGGGCTTTTATGGCATGGGTTTTTGTTTCCACCGCGATTACCCTTTCGCTGGAAAAGATAGCCATCCTTTGGATCCTAAGGTCGTACCGCAAGAAGGGTTTTAATTACCGCAGCCTGCTTATTGTGGGGAGAAATGACCGCGCCGCCAGGCTGATCCGGCTCATAAACGAGCATACGGAATGGGGGTTCAAGATCATAGGCATAATCGACGATGACCGGGATAAATTAGGAAAGGAATTCCTTGGCTTTAAGATAATCGGCACCCTTAATGACGCCGCCCGGGTTATCCACGATAATATCGTTGACCAAGTGATCTTCGTCGTACCCAGGTCCTGGCTGAATAAGATCCAGGATATACTGTATCTTTGCGAGACCGAAGGGGTAGAAACCAGCCTGGCCCTCGATTTTTTCGATTTCACGCTGGCCAGGGTAAAGCAGACGGACCTTCAGGGGTTCCCTCTTTTGACTTTCGAGACTACTCCGGATAAATTGTGGCACTTAGTCATAAAAAGGGCGGTTGACATCGCAATTTCCTCTGCCGCCATGGTATTATTGTTACCCGTATTCATAATCGCGGCCATTTCCATAAAGCTTACTTCCAGAGGGCCGGTATTTTTTAAGCAGCTCAGGGTGAGCGTAAATGGGAGGATATTCTACCTTTATAAATTCAGGACCATGGTCGAAGACGCGGAAAAAAAGCTGCAGGAGCTGATGGCGAAAAACGAAATGCGCGGGCCGGTCTTTAAGATCTCGAATGACCCAAGAGTCACTCCGGCTGGGAAAATACTCAGGAAATTGAGCATAGATGAGCTCCCGCAATTATGGAATGTCCTGAAAGGGAATATGAGCCTGGTAGGCCCCAGGCCCCCCATACCGGACGAGGTAAAGAAATACGATAATTGGCACCGCCGCAGATTAAGTATGCGTCCCGGGATCACATGTTTATGGCAGGTGAACGGGAGGAACAAGATCAGCGATTTCGATGAATGGACTAAGCTGGACCTGGAATATATAGATAAATGGTCGCTGGCGCTTGATTTTAAGATCCTGTTCAAAACAATACCCGTGGTTTTGTTCGGTATAGGAGCAAAGTAAATAAAAACTTAAAAAAAGGAGATGAAAATGCGGCGGATCTTCACCGTTCTTGTCCTACTTCTTATTTTTGGCCAGGTTTGCGCGCAGCCGGCGGCCGATATTTCTGAATACAGGGTGGGCGTTGACGACGTCCTTGAGATAAGCGTGCTTAGGCCGGAGTCATGGACGACATTCGTTAGCGTGGCGTTAGACGGGAATATAAATTTCCCTTATGTTGGGAATGTCTCGGTCAAAGACCTTACCCTTACCCAGATCAGGAGCGAGATAGAAAAGAGGCTGTCCGACGGTTATATAAAATACCCAGTCGTATCTGTGGCGCTGCGTGAAAACAGAAGCAAGAAATTTTTTGTATACGGGGAAGTCATAAAACCCGGTCTCTACATATTGGAGGAGAACATGACGGTCCTCAAGGCGATCAGCGTCTCCGGAGGATTCACGAAATACGGTTCATCCAGCCGGGTAAAAATATTAAGGCTCAAGCCGGAAGGAAAAGGATACCAAACGATCAAGGTAAATATAGGCGAGGTAGTCTCGGGCAATTCGAACGCCGATATCCCGCTGTCTTCGGGGGATATCATAGTTGTATCGGAAGGCATTTTCTAGAATTATATCTTTAAGAAAGGAGTTTTCATGGAAAATTACCATTCTTTGACTACCCGGGATTACCTTAAAGTGCTTTTCAGGCACAAGGCGGTAATAGCGGCAAGCGTTCTTACCGTAATGATAATGGTGACGTCCGGGATCTTGCTCAAAACGCCGCTCTATGAAGCGAAGGTAAAACTATTGATCTCCGCGGAAAAAGAGATGGAATCCCCCTATTACAAGGGGATATCCGGCGCAAGCGAATCCATCTCCGGTACGCAAAGCGAGATCGTCAAATCCGACCCTGTGATCAGGCGGGCGGTAGCCGCCGTAGCGCTTTACGACAGGCCGCTTGACTATGAGAAGAACTTTGCCAGCAAGCTGCGCAAATATATCGTGGTGCGCAACTCAAAGATATTGGAGAGGAGGTTATCAGCCGTCCCCGCGGAGCACCGGAAGGCCTTTCTATTCAGATTGGCGCAGAATGATCTAAGGAACCGCGTAAAGGTCGAACCCATCAAAGGGACAAAGCTGTTCACTATAACCGTAAGCGATTTCAGCCCCGTCGCAGCGGCCCTGCTGGCTAACGTCGTCAGCCGTTCTTATCTTATATTCGACCTCGAGCAGCAGCTTTCGGAAACGCACCTTAAATACGGGGAAAAACATCCTACTACAATACAGCTTAAGGATAGTATCGAAAAGATCAGCAGGCAATTAAACGGAGAACCCCTTCCGGATGTAGAAGCTATAGGGCCGGCAAGCGTAAAAGTGATTGAACAAGCCGGCGTCCCCGGTTCACCCGTGGGAGCGGGGAAGGCGATAATACTCTTCCCGGCTTTTCTGGCAAGCGTCCTGCTTGCGGTGATCCTCGCTTTTACCTTTGAATATCTTGACCAAACATTCAAATCCCCCTTCGAAATAGAGCATTACCTGAGGGTGCCATATCTTGGCTCGATACCGGCCGACGGCAGCTTAAGCTATAACCATAATCCCGCCGAACAGATATACCTGTTGATGCGCGAAAAGAAATTAAAGACCCTGTTATTGTGTTCCACCTTGTCAAAAGAGGATGTACCGAAAACAATAGCCAACCTCGCCAGGCACCTTTCAAAGGCATTCGGACACAGGGTGCTGGTTATCGACGCGAATTTAAGGCATCCTTCTATGCATAAATTATTCAAGGTCCCGGAAAAACCCGGGCTGGCTGATTTCATAGAAGGCGTATCCGCGTTCGATAAGGTAATTAACGATCTGGGGGCAGGGTTGAATTTGATCACCGCCGGCAGGGCAGGGATGAATCCCATGCCTTTTTTCAACTCGCGTTTAATGGAAGAGATGCTGCGCCTGGCCAGAGAAAAATACGATATTATCCTAATGGGGACAAGCCCATTAAGCGATTTTCGCGACGGCTATATGCTTTCATCCAAGGCGGACGCGCTCGCGTTAGTTATAGAGGACGGAAAAACGCGCAGGCACGCGATAAAAGTAGCCGTAGAGCCGATCATATCCGGAAAGAAAACGGAATTCTTAGGCACCATACTGAATAACCGCCGCTACCCCATACCCGATGCGCTTTACAAAATAGTGTAAACGAGAGAATTACGCAGGAAAAAATATTCCCGTTATTTTAAAAGAATAACGGGAATTTTTTTTACGTTTAGTAGAAACAAATCAGAAAAAAGGGGAAAACGCCAATTCACAAATGAAGCGGTTCGTTTACAATTGCGTTTGAAAGAAGCGTTTCAATCCGGTTTTTTACGTCGAGAAAAAGTTCTTTATAAAAGAAAGGAAAGTCGAATGCATAAGAGAGAGAATAACATCTATTTGAGAAGGACAATGATAACCGGTTTACTCTGCCTGGCATTCGCGCTCTCCGCGCCGAACAAGTCAAATGCGCAAGAGGTCATCATCGATAACGGACAGTCCGGCACTTCTTATACCGGTACTTGGGCTGTATCCGGAGCAACCAACCCTTACGGCACAAATTCTCTCTGGAGCAGGGACGGGGCCACTTACAGCTGGAAGGCCAATATACCCACAAACGGCACCTATGAAGTCTATATGTGGTGGACGCAATACTACTCCCGTTCTACCAGCGCCCCTGTGGATATAACCTATTCCGGAGGTACAAAGCGGGTTTACATCAATCAGCAGATAAACGGCGGCAAGTGGAACTCTCTCGGCCGGTATGTATTCAACACAACGACCGACGGCACGGTCAAGATCACCGCCGTTAATTCCGCACCCACCAGTTACTGCGCGGACGCGGTAAAGTTCGTTTATGTACCGGACGTTCCGCCTTCGGACGAACTGGTCATCGATAACGGACAGTCCGGCACTTCTTATACCGGTACTTGGGCTGTATCCGGAGCAACCAACCCTTACGGCACAAATTCTCTCTGGAGCAGGGACGGGGCCACTTACAGCTGGAAGGCCAATATACCCACAAACGGCACCTATGAAGTCTATATGTGGTGGACGCAATACTACTCCCGTTCTACCAGCGCCCCTGTGGATATAACCTATTCCGGAGGTACAAAGCGGGTTTACATCAATCAGCAGATAAACGGCGGCAAGTGGAACTCTCTCGGCCGGTATGTATTCAACACAACGACCGACGGCACGGTCAAGATCACCGCCGTTAATTCCGCACCCACCAGTTACTGCGCGGACGCGGTAAAGTTCGTTTATGTACCGGGAGATAATATCCCGCCCACAGCTTCGATCACCTCGATCTTGCCTAATCCGGCAGACCCGGGCGAAACCGTGACCTTCAGGGGTACTGGGCAGGACCTTGACGGGACTATATCAGCTTATCAGTGGCGCTCCAGCATTGACGGCATACTGGGAACGACCGCGGTGCTCCAAAAGAGCGATTTGTCGACAGGCACGCACTCCGTCTACTTTAAGGTACAGGATAATAGCGGCGTCTGGTCCGATGAGGCAGCTGAGGGCCTGGATGTGGGGACAGCCGAGCATATTTATGTTTGCCTGGCTTACGCTGAGAGCTTGATGAAGAACCCCATTGTCACGATGCTTCAGGGTTTAGGCGCCGTCCAAAGCGGCTCGGACTGGATCTACACAAATTCGCGAAATAAAAAATTCTATGTCCATTTCGTCCAGGATATGGCCGCGGAAAAACAAGCCTTGATGACTCCGGGCGCCCACATTATCTTTATAGGCCACGCGAATTACGGCCTGGGGTCCGTATATTCTACCACCACCGAGCTCATAAACCAGAAGATCAATAATATTTATTATATCGACGACGACCGGATCTTTAACCGTTCATCAAAGAATATATCGGTGGATCTGCGTTATTTCAGGGTAAATCAGGCGTATCCTTATTTCTGGGCGGTCTTCAAAGACGGAAGGAGCGGGGTCATGCCTTTCACTTTTAACGACCCCCGGGGCGCTCCGCCGTACAACTACTACGCGTCATATAAACTGGGTTCGACCTATTACAAGGTTGAGACAGTGCGCAATAGCGCCATAGAGCGGTTCTATAATTCAGATGTGCCCGCCTGGTTCTCTTCCAGCGGGACCGCGCCAAGCCCCACGACACAGCAGCAATATTACATTACCAATTACGCTCCATGGTCCCCTTCCATAGAGATGACGGGGAGCTGGACGGAGACAAGCCTGAGGCCCGGGTATTACAACGAGAATTACCGCCAGGCGTACAAGGGTACGGGAGAGAAGAAGTTCGAATGGACATTCATCATCCCAACCGCCGGAAATTACAAGATATTCGCCTGGTGGCCGGCTTACAGCGGTTGGGCGACAGACTCGCCGTTCTCCATTACCCACGCCTCGGGGACAACCACGGTACGCGTAAACCAATCCATAAACGGGAATAAATGGAATCAGCTTGGCCAATTCTATTTTAATAAGGGCGCTTATTCCGTAACTCTGACTAACGCGGTGAGTTCAGGTTACGCCGTGGCGGACGCGATACGCGTCTCCCACGTGGATAATCCCGCTGAGATACTCCAGTCCGATTTCCGGGCTTCGCCTCTTTACGGAGAAGCCCCGCTGGATGTCAGGTTCATCAATCAGAGCACCGGAGGATATACGGGCAGGGATTGGGATTTCGGCGATGGCTCCGGAAACTCTTCCCGGGATGACCTGAATCACAAATATACCAATGAAGGGACTTATACGGTTTCATTAAAGGTTACGAATTCCCTGGGAAGCAGCACCAGGACAAAGTCAGGCTATGTCCGCGTTGGCGCCCAATCTTATACCCGGGCTGAGTTCAGCGCTTCTCCGCAGGAAGGCAATGTCCCCTTAAATGTTTCTTTCCGGGATAGGAGCTCAGGCAATATCGTCTCTTGGTCGTGGAACTTCGGCGATGGATATACGAGCACATCGCAAAGGCCCTATCATAAGTATTCCGCTACCGGAAATTACACGGTAACCCTGACCGTAAAAGACGCAAACGGCAATACGAGCACCGAGACAAAACCGAATTTTGTCCGCGCGGTGGTCTTCGAAAAGAATATAGACAACGTAGATTATCCTTTACCGCATTACGGCAGCAGGACCATTATTTGGCGTAATGCCCCTGAAGTAGCCGAGACAGACCTCAAATACTCAAGGATGTTCTATAATTCCTGTAACAGCGGGAATTATTTTATAGATACATTCCACCGCGGGATCATGTTTTATACCCTGGGTACTCCTGCGGAGATGGAGGGACTGCATTATTTGCAGGCTTATCTGGAAGGCAAGACCGACTATCAAATATGGCAGATACTGCAGAGCCATAATCCGGTATTCGATTATTACAATTTTAACAACAAGCCGTCAGAACAACAGTAAGATTAAGGAGGCAAAAGAGTATGAAAAGAGCGATCATGCATATAGCGGCAATCGTGTTTTCCCTGACAACTATTTCTTTGTACGCTGCCGGAACGGAAGAAATCCCCTTAGGCGGCCTTACTGTCCCGGAAGCTTTTCAGCGGCTTGAGAAGCCTGAAATTATGGCGGATGATGCCCTTCTTGATACGAAGATAGAGGAGGCTTTTTACGGCAGGCAAACCGAGGCCATACGATTCGCCATAAATAGTTTGCGCTCACCGCGGATCCAAAATATTGACGGAAACCGGGTGGACCGGACCTTTGACCTGAGAGCCGCGAAGAGGATATTTCAGAAATTCCCGGCCGACGCGCTGGATCTGTTAAAAAAAGAATACCTTACCGGTAACGCGACACTTAGGGAAAATATAATCCAGGCGGTAGGCGGGATGGCCGCCGAGGATGAGGTAAGGCCGATGTTAATTGCCGCCCTGGACGATAAGGCGTTTTCAGACGAGGAAGACCCCGAGATGGAGGGGGATCCCCTGCGGGTATGCGACAACGCGTACAATCAGCTGGTATTGAGATACAGCATCAAAGATGTTTTACGCACCATCGGCGCCGCGCACAGGATAGAAATCAGGGATTACCATATAGAAATTCTGAAAGAAAAGTTCCTTTCCGGAGCGGTCAGCTGAGGACTTCATCCGGGAAACTATACAGCCTCCGCATAATAAAAAAGGAGGCTGTTTTTTTAGCGCCTGAAGTAGAAAAAGGTCAATAAAAAGCGGAATAAGGCAATTTACGTCTTTGTAAAATAAGATAAAATCCCAGATGTACCGGGCGTTATTAAGTCCATATTAAACGATTTGCATTGTTTTTATGAGAATTTATCCAGTTGACGAAAGCGAGATCTTCCTTACCCCTTTACAGGCAGCGGGAATACTCAATATCAGCCTCTGTACCTTAAAGAAATTCATTTACACCGGTAAATTGAAAACCCTTAAGACTCCCGGGGGCCACCACCGCATTTTGCGAAAAGACCTTTTTTTGCTTTCAAATTCCGTATCGGATCCTTCTCATGGCAGCGCTGAAAAGCAGCCCGCGTTTTCTATCGCTTCCGCCCTGATAAACGCGCTTGAAGCTAAGCGGGTCTTTTGCAGGGGGCATTCTTCGTTAGCCGCCGAAATAAGCCGCAAGGTCGGAGAAAAATTAAAATTAGAACCGGTTGTAACGGAAAGGCTATATTTGGCAGCGTTATTGCATAATATCGGGCTGCTGAGCGTACGTGAAAATATCTTAAATAAGCAATTCCCGTTGACAGATGATGAGTACTCTGAATTGAAGATCCATCCTGAGCGCGGAGAGAGGATGGCAAGTTCGATAGAGCCTATTAAAGACATATCCGGCATAATAAGGCAGCACCATGAGCGTTTTGACGGAAAGGGTTATCCCGACGGGTTAAAGGCCAAGGCGATCTCAATAGAAGCCGGCATTATCTCCGTAGCGGATGCTTTTATCACCATGACCGCTCCCGATTCGTATAAACCAAAGGCCATATCAAAAAAGGAAGCGATCGAGGAGGTGCTGATAAATTCGGGTACCCAGTTCGACCCGGAAATAGCGGCCGCTTTCACTGAGGCAATGAATGAATAAAAAAGAAATAACCTACGAACCGGATAATAACCTTAAGAAGGGGTATTTGTCCTTGCTTCGCGAGATCGCTGTCGAGATCAAAGAGAACAGATGGCTTACCTACCAGCTCTTCAAGCGCGATTTCTTCGCCACTTATAAACAATCTTTTTTCGGTATTTTTTGGGCATTCATCGTCCCGTTCGTAAGCCTGGGCACATTTTTGCTGCTTAACGCCTCCGGTATATTTTCGGCGGGAAATATCAAGGTACCTTATCCGATCTATGCCTTATTGGGCATCTCTTTCTGGAACCTGTTTTCAACTACTATCATTTCCGGAGCTGATGCTCTCATAAAGACGGGAGAAATGCTCACTAAGATAAATTTCTCGAGGAAATCGCTGGTGTTCGCCTCCCTGGGCACGGCGATAATTTCTTTTTTACTGCAATTGATCATGGTCATATTTCTTTTCGCGCACTTTAAAATGATGCCTAAACCGGCTGTCCTGTTTGTCCCGCTTATAATCATCCCCATAATCGCCCTGGGGGCGGGGTTTGGGCTGGTCCTTTCCATAATCAACGCGGTTACCAGAGATATAGGCAAGATACTTCCCATGCTTGTTACGTTTTTGATGTTTTTGACCCCGGTTTTATATGAGAAACCGAAATTAGGGATCCTTACGCAAGTAACCAAATATAATCCGTTATATTATTTTATATCCGCGGTGAGGGATCTGACATTTAACGGTTTTCTCTCAGAACCAAAAGGTTTTTATATTTCCTGTTTATTCTCGATCGCCGTATTTCTTTTCACCCTTTTAACGTTTCACCTGACCGAAACCAGGATCGCGGAGAGGATTTGAAATGGGGGATGTTGTAATAAGAGCGGAAAACGTATCCAAAAAATACTGCAAGACACTCCGGCATTCGATGATGTACGGAGTAGCCGATATCGGAAGAAACCTGCTGGGAAAGAGTTCGCGCCCCGGGAAATTACGGAAAAACGAATTCTGGGCCGTGGATAATGTCTCATTTGAAGTCAAAAGAGGCGAGACGCTCGGCCTGATCGGGCCGAACGGTTCAGGCAAGACTACCCTGCTCAAGATGCTCAACGGCATATTCTGGCCGGATAAAGGAAAGATCATGGTCAATGGCAGGGTAGGGGCGCTTATCGCCGTAGGCGCCGGATTTCATCCTCTATTGACCGGCAGGGAGAATATCTATATTAACGGAGCGATACTGGGAATGAAGAAGCGCGAGATCGACAAAAAATTCGACTCCATCGTTGAATTCGCGGATATCGGCGATTTCCTTGAGTCGCCGGTCAAGCATTATTCAAGCGGGATGTTCGTCAGGCTGGGTTTCGCGGTAGCCGTCCATTGCGAGCCCGAGATCTTGCTGGTAGACGAAGTATTAGCCGTAGGCGACGTCAACTTTCAGCATAAATGTTTAAGACGGATGGCCGACATGATGGAAAGCTGCGCCGTGATCATGGTCAGCCATAACGCCCAGGTGATCAGGTTTATCTGCGATAACGCCTTGTTCCTGAACAAGGGTCAAATGAAGTTCCTGGGCCCGGCGGCGGAGGGTATAGATGAATATATCGACTTTATGGTCCAGAAGGCGCTTCCTGAGCACGATAAGATGAAATTGAACGCATCATACAGCCCCAAAGTGAAGATAGAAGAGGTAAGATTCTGTGATGCCGGAGGAAACCAGATAAGAGATGTCAATTCCGGAGAGGCTCTGAATATCGACTGCAGGGTAAAGGTTACGGAGCCTATTCCCAGGGCAATTTTGGGAGTGGCCTTCTATCTTGACGCTCATGAACGTTCCTTCATTTGTTACAGTTCGCAGATCGGCAGGTATTTCGACCTGTCGGCAGGCACTCATATATTCCGCACGCGGATACCTGAGCTGAAACTTAAAAAAGGGGTTTACCATTTGGCGTTCATCGTGGCGGAGAAAAATGAATTAGCCAGCCACACATGGGATTACCCCGCTTATATATTAGTCAAGAACCCGAAACCTCAGTATGGATTCTATAGTATGGATTTCAGCTTTGAGCTTGGGAAGCCGGCTGTATCTTGAAAGGCGCGGATGGTAAAAGGAAAAATAAGCGTAGTTTTGCCTGTGCATTACGTGAATAGGGGATGGCTGGACCGTTCTATCAAAAGCGTCCTAAGCCAGGATTACCGGGATTTTGAGCTCATAGTGGTCAACGACATGGCCACCGAGAATATTGATGATATGATCAAAGAATACGGCATTAAGAAATATTTAAAAAACGGCCGCAGGATGAGGCTTTCATTTTCTTTTAACCGGGGATTTGAGGCGGCAGAAGGGGAATATTTTTCCTGGGTCGCGGCTGACGATTTCATGTTACCGGGCATGCTTACCAAGTTGGCAGTGGAATTGGTAAAAAGGCCCGAGGTAGCTATTATATCGGGTAGGACAAAAGTAATAGACAGCGATGGCAATGTAGTCGAACAAAAGCTGAAAAAGATCTCTGTTGCCGAGCAATACGGCTATAAGTTCGAGAATGACGTTCTTGATAAAAGATACGTGATTTTCAGCACCATCAGTTCCTGCTGGCTTTTAAGAAGGCAGGTATGGGAACAGACCGGAGGGTTCGATGAGAACCTGTACGGGGAAGAGGATTACGATTTTTGGATAAGAGCGGCGAGAGACTTTAAGATATACAGGCTGACATACCAGGTTGACCCGCTCTACGTTTACCGGGTCCACGCCAAGTCCATATCCAGGACTGTGCCGTATTGTTACTCGAAGGCCAGGATCAACATACTTAAAAGAGAGCAGAGGCTTTTTCCGGGAGAAGAGCCGATAAGAAAGGCGATCGCCCATTTCAAGAAAAAACAGCTCCTGGAGTGGAAAAAAAGAGAGATCTACCCGAGAATAAGCAGTTTAAAGCGTAAATTAACGCGGATATTAGAGGCAGTTCATGAGTAAGATCTGCGGGATCATCGGTCCCGGATTGAGTAAGGAAGGTTTGGAAGCGCCGCTGCGTGAGATGACGCGGGCTATGAAGCACCAACCCTGGCATAGGATCGATCAGTGGCGTGATCCGAACGCGGGGTTAGGGCATTTAAGCATCGAGGCGGTAAATGAGCAGATCCAGCCGCTCTTTTCAGCGGATGGGTCAAAAGCGGTCATTTTCACGGGGAAGATATTCGGATATGAGGAAAGCAGGAACGAATTGCTCAAGAAGGGATACAAATTCAGGTTTACCGATAACGACGCGGAATATGTCCTCAATCTTTACGAGGAATCCGGGAGCGATAAGTTCCGGGAATTAAACGGGATATTCGCTTTTTGTATTTGGGATAGAAAGAAAAGAGAGCTTATTTTGGTCAATGACAGGTACGGGATGAGGCCGATGTATTATCATTTCAACGATAAAAATAAGGTTTTTGTCTTCGGCTCGGAATTAAAAGCGGTTTCTCATTCCCGGTTCTACGAGAAGAGGGTCAACTGGGACGGCTGGAACGTTTTTTTAAGGCTTGGATTTTTCGTGGACGAAGATACATTCTTTAAGGATGTCTATTTCATGCCTCAAGGCTCAATAATAAAATTTGACCTTGAACGGATAAAGATCCTAAACTACTGGAATTATAATGAACTGCCGAGAAAAGAGACGTTTGATGAAAAGAATGATGTAGACAACCTCGTTTATCTATTCAAGCGGGCGGTAAAGAGAAGGATAATCCCGGGGAAGAAAGTCGCCGTCTTCTTAAGCGGAGGGCCGGATTCCTCCGGGATCTCGGCTGAATTGAAGAGGCAAAATGTGGATTTCGTCTCTTATACTACGAGAAAATTCATCAGGACCGACGAAGACAGGAAAAGCGCCTCTTATGTGGCGAAATTATTATCCATAGAAAACAGGTTCTGCGACCTTCCGGATAATTTCCTGGAAAGATACGAGCCGATGAAGAATCATTTGCTGGACTATCAGTCGCACGAACATGCCTGGCTTTTGCCTTTACTGGAGAGGATCCCGCTCGACACAAAGATCAACTATGACGGCATAGGGTTCGATTTTATCTGCGACACGGTCATGTACACCGATTCCCACTCGCCCTGGAGAGAAATGATCAGGAAGGGGAAACACGAAGATTTTATCAAGAACTGGTATTATTCCCGCGAGGGTTACTATAATTTATTATGGCCGATCACCCAGGATAAATATAATCTTGCCTTTCTTTCAAAAACGGTAAAGAAGAAATTCTCAAGCGAAGTATTCATCGAGAAACTTAAGGCGCAACTCGCGCGGGTGAGCAATAGCCATGCCCCATACGTGCTCTTTCATCTTATTACCAGGGCCAGGAGAAGCGTGGCCACGAGCGTTTTTCAGATCGTTTCCAGCCGTTTGGAAAGTTTCTGTCCGTACATGGATAATGAGTTATTCGATTATTTAATGAGCCTGCCGGAGTACGCCAGATTCAATAAAACGCTGAGGAGCAAAATATTAAGCAGGATGTATCCGGAACTGTTCCGTTCAGACTCCTGCTTTTATCCCGCCAACAACCCGAATTATATCGAGCAACACGAAGGTGTCGGGAGAAGGAGGGCAATAAATTTATCAAAGAAAGCGGCTCTATTTTTCTTTTCCTTTCGCGGAGACATTTTCAGCGCATCTTATCTTTTGCCGAGGCTGGCAAAAAATATCTTATTCTCTAATATGTATGCGCTCTCCCGAAGCGGAGCAAAAAAAGCCGCCTATTTCAGGCGCCTGCATCTGGGGCTTATACCCCAGCTGTATATGTTTAACGAATGGCTGTGCCGCGAAGGAATAATGGCCGATCATGAATGAGAAACCCGGAATAAGCGTTATCATACCCACATATAACAGGGCGCAATACATACGCGAAGCCATCGACAGCGTTCTTGAGCAGTCCTGCAAGGACTGGGAGATCATAGTTGTCGATGACGGATCGACTGATAACACCAGGGATATCCTAAAGGCCTATGCTAAAGTCAGGTATATTTATCAAAAGAATAAAGGGCCCGGAGCGGCGAGGAATCTGGGAGTAAGGAATTCACGGGCGGAACATATCGCTTTTTTGGACAGCGACGACTTATGGCTGCCGGAAAAACTAAAGAAACAAAGAGAGGTGCTCGAGAGCCGGCCGGAGCTCGCCTTTGTCTGCTCGCAGACCTGCGTTATTGACGATAAGGGGAAATTGCTTTTTTACTGGAGAAGGGAAAAGGACAATAAAGAATGTTTCGAAGGCCTGCGCGAAGAGAATTTTATATCCACGACGACCGTACTCATGCGCCGGGAATGTTTCGAATCGGTGGGAGGTTTTGACGAAAAGCTTTCTAACGCCCAGGATTACGACCTATGGCTCCGGCTTTCGAAACGCTACGGATTCCTATATATGGATGAAATATTCTGTCTGGTCAGGAAACACGCGACAAACAATACAAAGAATACGGACGGCAGGGTCAGGTCTTATCAGCGCCTTTTAAAAAAACATGAGATATGGTCGGATATGCCGTTCATGAGAAAACGCATGCGTTTTGCCAGGATTTATCATGAATTCGCGTCCTGTTACGCGGCGTCAAAACGTTATCGCGAGGCGGCCAAATATTATTTGAAAGCTGCGTTGGAATATCCTTTTGTGGGTAATCTTTTCCCGGGTAAAAGTGACGGCATGTTTAACAATCCCGGCGTGCGCCTGTTAAGGCCTTATTTACTTTCAACCAGATACTTTTTTAAAAGAGGGAAGATAAACGCATGAGAAGATTGGCCGTGATCCCCAGCGACCCTATCAAAGCCTATCTTGACGCCGGGTTGGGTGAAACCTGGCTAAGGGAATACTATAACCCGGGTAAAATATTCGATGAAGTATATCTGCTCTCTCCCCTTGAAGAGAACAACCCTGATCTGGCGGGGATGAGGGTAATAAAAACTAAAGGGCGGCAGCTGAGGAAGAGGCTGCGCCGCTTACATATCGACGTAGTGCGGGCATACGGCGGATTTTGGGCCTGTGATATGGCATGCAACAATAAGATAAGCGGTGTGCCGGTGGTCGTTTCGGTACATGACACCAATCCCGAGAAATTGCACGATTCCATAAAGCGGGCGGATATTGTTTTCTCCGTGTCAAATATCGTAAACGAGCTTGTCCTGGCCAAATTTAATAACAGGGAAAATGCCTGGATCCTTCCTAACCGGATCAATTTTGACGAAATGCGTCCGTATTCGCGGGAGGAAACCGTGGACCTGGATAGGCTATACCCTTTTAAACACAGGATAATCCATATAGGCAGGAAGACGAGGCAAAAGAACCTGGATACGCTTATTCGTTCCTTGAGGATCCTGGGAAAGGATTACTGCCTGATCGCGGCAGGCAGGGGAAGGGCAGATGAGTTTGCCGGTTTGGCAAAAGACTCGGGAGTGTCAGGGCGGTGTTTTTTTATAGAATCCATAAATAATAAAGAGTTGGCGCGATATTACTCCTGGGCGGATTGTATGTGTAACCCCAGCAGGTGGGAAGGGTTCGGGATCATTTTTATCGAAGCCCTCGCCTGCGCAGGGGTGATCGTAACTTCGGATATCGCCCCGATGAATGAGTATATACGGCATATGTTTAACGGCTTGTTGGTCAGAGATTATGAGGACCCGCAAGCCTTAGCGCGGATGATCAGGATTGCCTGCGACGATGAAAAGATCAGGCAGGCGTTAAGGTTCAATTCAAGGGCAAGCGTGGAGAAATTCGAAAAAAGCAGGATAGACACCCTGGAATCAGGCTATTACAAAAGGATACTGAATATGAAGGAGAATAACGCGTTTGTCACGCCGGTGCATAAAAAAATAGCCTGGCGTATCAATGAAAGCGTTAAAAACCTGGCTATGTCGGTCATGAAAGGATGAAAAATGCGATCCAAGGTAAAATCTTTCTTTAAGAACATCATCAATTGTTTATTCGAGGCCTGCTACGCCTTCTTGATGCTTCCTGCCGGCCGTAAACCGGGCAGGAAGCCTTTTGACAAAGGGGAACTGCGCCTGGCGCACAGGGCCTTATTATCGCAAAATTTATTTTCGCAGAACGGGAAGATGGTCATTGATTTTGAGAAAGAATTTTCCGGCGCCTACGGGGTCCCTTACGCGGTTGCCTGTTCTTCCGGGACAGCGGCTATACACACCGCGTTAGGGGCGCTTGACCTGAACCCGGGGGATGAAGTTATTACCGCCCCCATCACCGATATGGGGACCATTGTTCCTATCCTTTATCAGAACGCCATACCGGTTTTTTCCGATATAAACGATTCATGCACGATGGACCCGGAAGACATAGAACAAAAGATCAACCCGCGCACCCGGGCCATACTGTTAGTGCATCTTTTCGGCAATACGTGCGATATGGATCCGATCATGGATATCGCCAGGCGGCATAATATCCCGGTGATAGAGGATTGCGCCCAGGCGCATATGACCGAATACAAGCAAAGATATGCCGGCACCATAGGAGACATAGGATGTTTCAGTTTTCAGCAGGCCAAACACATGACGACCGGAGACGGCGGGATGGCGATCACCTCGAACAAGGCATATTACGAAAAGATGAAGCTCTTCGTGGATAAGAATTACGCCCGAAAAGGCTGGGGGGCGAGGGCTTATTACGGCCTGGCGCCTAATTACCGCATGAACGAATTAACCGCCGCAGTCGGGTTAGCTCAACTAAAAAAGGTAAAAAGAGTAGTGAAAAAAAGGCACGAGCTGGGCACGCTTATGAATGGGTTGTTAAGAGGCCATCCGGAGATAGGAGCGGCGCCGGCAACGCCCGGAACAAGGCATTCCTTTTGGCTGTATCCTTTTACTTTAAAAACGATCAATGCCGATATCTTCGCCAAAGAATTGATCAAAGGCGGCCTTAAGGTCCTGCCCGGATACACGGTCAAGCCGATCTACCTGTGCAGCGAAGCCTTAACGCGGAAAAAAACATACGGCAGGTCACAGTGCCCGTTTTCCTGCGAAAATACCGCGAGGACCCTCGAATACAAAGAAGGGATTTGCCCGAACGCCGAAGATAAATTAAGGCACCTTATCTGCGTGCCCATGGATGAAAGCTGGGATAAAAAACGCGTCGAAAAAGCGGCCGGCCTTATCCTTGAATCTTCGTCCAGGTTAAACCCGGGAAGCAGCGTTGAGGAAATCCCGGGGCTTGCAGGGAGTATACCGGATGCCGTCTTAAACGGGCCTTCCCGCAGGGTAAGGACAGCTATAGTCGGATGCGGAAAAATAAGCAAATGGCATGTCGAGGCCTATAAGAATAATCCCGGAGTAGAGCTGTCCGCGTTCGTGGATAAGGACCTGGAAAAAGCCGAGGCACTCGCGAGAAAATTCAATGGAAAGGCTTTCGATTCGCATAAGGCGTTGTTGAGCGGCCTGGGCATACAGGCCGCCAGTATTTGCACTTTCCCGTCAACACATAAACAGATCGCCCTGGATCTGCTTGAGGCCGGGATCAACGTGCTTTGTGAAAAACCGCTGTCAATTTCGGCTCAAGACGCGGAAGAGATGACCAGCAAGGCGAAAGAAAAAGATCTGCTGCTTTTGACCGCTTACAAGTTCCGTTTTTTTGAAGAAGTGCGAAAGGCCAAAGATTTATTAAGCCGGGGAGGATTAGGGCGGATCGTTAATTTCAGGCTTATGTTTTCGGGGTACCTGGATATGTCAGAGAGCTGGTTTTCGGATAAGGATTTCTCAGGTGGAGGCGTAATTATAGATAATGGTTCGCACGCCCTCGATCTGGTAAGGCACTTATTGGGCGATATTGTATCGGTATCCGCGCGTACAGGAAAGTTTCAAGACCTGAAAGTCGAAGATACCGCCGGCATACAGGTCATTCTCGCCAACGGCGGCTCGGGCACGATCGATGTCAGCTGGTCAGGCGCCGTGCCTTGCCCTTTCTATTTTGAGATTTACGGTGAAGACGGGGCCATTTTGCTTGAAACTAAAGGCATAAGTTACAGGTTTAAAACCTGGGCAGATTGGAAGAATATCCCCAACCGCACAGACACAAGCGGCGCCTTTAACCTGCAAATCAATCATTTTATCGACAGCGTGAACGGAAAGAAGCCTTCCGTAATAACCCCGGAGGACGGTTTGAAATCCCAGATGCTTATCGATTCGGTTTATGAGGCGCTTTCGAGGAAGGACGCATATGCAGCTGCTTAAAAGATCCAGGCGGGTGCTTGGCAAGGTGAAAAAAATGATCCAATGGACAATAGTAAAAAACCGGATACGCCAAAAGAGCCGGATAGAAAAGGCTATCGAGTGGCTCAAAGGATATTATCCGGGCACAGCGGAAGCTATAGGGCATAAAAGAAAACGCGCGGCGCCCCTTACACAGGATACCGCGGGCGGCTTGATCGCTTCGCTTTATAATTTCGGCGAAAAAGATTTCGCCCGAAAGCTGGCAAAATGGGGAGCTTCGGTTCAGCGAGAAGACGGCGCCTTTTCCGCGCAAGGTAAAGGCCCCTCCGTATTTAATACCGCGCAGGCGATAAGGGGGTTTTTGGCGGTTTTAGATGATATGCCTGAATTGGAATCAAACCTGCGCCGGGCCAGCGAATATGTTTTTAACCGCGTTTCCCAGGACGGGAGCATCCTTGAAGATCGGAAG
>JAQUPI010000031.1 GCA_028716705.1 Candidatus Omnitrophota bacterium
TTTTAGATCTGCTCGGGATACCGGTACCGCGCCAGGCGCAGGGCAAAAGCCTGGTTGATCTTATGGATGGCAAGGCTGCCCCGCGCGCTCACGAATATGTTTTCGGAGAATCGAACGGCATTTCCTCCATACGCTCCAAAGAATGGCTGTTCCTGTTAAACAATAACGACCAAAACCGCAAGTTTTACAATCTTGCCTCCGACCCCCGGGAGCAGAAGAACGTGTATCCTGAGAATAAAGAGGCGGCTTTAAAATTGGAATCCGAACTCAAGAAATGGGAGGCGTCTTTGCCGTCATATCAGGATAAGGAATACCCTTTTGACCCGGGTATAGATGAAGCGACCCAGGAGAGGATAAGGAAGACAGGTTATTGGTAAAAAACATATGAAATATTTATTTAAGTATATTCTGGTATTAGTTCTATTCCTTAACCATTCGCCTTTGCGAGCCGCGCCGGAAAGACCAAGCAAGGACTATAACGTCATATTATTCTTTGTGGATACCCTGAGGGCCGACCACCTGGGTTGTTACGGATACCCGAAAGCTACCTCGCCCAATATAGACAAGCTGGCCGGAGAATCGTTCGTCTTTAAAGAGAATTTTTCCACGGCTTCTTATACGATCTCCAGTTTTATGTCCATCATCACCTCTTTATACCCCCGTTCTCACGGCGTATGGATGATAAGCAAGGAGAAATTATCTCCCAGGGTCAGTACCTTAGCGGAAATCCTCAATATATACGGCTTCAAAACAGCCTGGTTCGGCCCCCTTAAGGATCCACATCTTCATCCGGAAGTAGGATTTGGCAGAGGTTTTGACGAGTTAAAAGGAGCGGGTGGTAAACAAAATCTAATTAAAATAAGAGCCGCTCTTTTAAACTGGCTGCAGGAAAACCACGGCAAAAAATTCTTCCTTAACGCGCACACTTATAAAATACACGCTCCTTACTTTCCATCCCGGAAATATAAAGAGAAGTTTACAGCGCTCCGGGGCATGGAAGGGGTTATCGACAACAATGATTCGCTTTTGGAACGTACCCTGGAAGCCGTGAGGGAAGGCCTGAGCCAAAAGGGCGCGGTTGACTGGCTTACGGATAAGGAGCTCTTTCAGGAGTTCCTTATTTCGGATTCGATAAGATCGGCGGACAAGATGTATGAGTTTTTCGTAAGCAAGGGGAAATTAGATAAAATGTCCGCGGCCCTGAGTTATGCTTACTGGAGCCGGATAAAGTTCGCCGACCCCGCCGTTAACGCCTATGTCCAGTCCCTCTACGACGCCTGTATCCGTGAATACGATGAAGAGGTGATCGGCCCCGTGATCGAGAAGCTGAAGGAATTAAAGATCTACGACAAGACGATCATCATCATCTGCTCCGACCACGGGGAGGAATTCTACGAGCATAGTGGCTATAGCCATGGAAGTTCGCTCTACGATGAACAAACCCATGTACCTCTTATCATTTATGTCCCGTGGCTTAAACAAAGCAAAAGGATAAATGAACTAACCCAGACCGTGGATATCATGCCTACGCTTTTAGATCTGCTCGGGATACCGGTACCGCGCCAGGCGCAGGGCAAAAGCCTGGTTGATCTTATGGATGGCAAGGCTGCCCCGCGCGCTCACGAATATGTTTTCGGAGAATCGAACGGCATTTCCTCCATACGCTCCAAAGAATGGCTGTTCCTGTTAAACAATAACGACCAAAACCGCAAGTTTTACAATCTTGCCTCCGACCCCCGGGAGCAGAAGAACGTGTATCCTGAGAATAAAGAGGCGGCTTTAAAATTGGAATCCGAACTCAAGAAATGGGAGGCGTCTTTGCCGTCATATCAGGATAAGGAATACCCTTTTGACCCGGGTATAGATGAAGCGACCCAGGAGAGGATAAGGAAGACAGGTTATTGGTAAAAAACATATGAAATATTTATTTAAGTATATTCTGGTATTAGTTCTATTCCTTAACCATTCGCCTTTGCGAGCCGCGCCGGAAAGACCAAGCAAGGACTATAACGTCATATTATTCTTTGTGGATACCCTGAGGGCCGACCACCTGGGTTGTTACGGATACCCGAAAGCTACCTCGCCCAATATAGACAAGCTGGCCGGAGAATCGTTCGTCTTTAAAGAGAATTTTTCCACGGCTTCTTATACGATCTCCAGTTTTATGTCCATCATCACCTCTTTATACCCCCGTTCTCACGGCGTATTGATGATCAACAAGGATAAATTGTCTTCCGGGGTCCTTACTTTAGCCGAAATCCTCAATATATACGGATATAAAACAGCGTGGCTCGGTTCGATAGTGGATCCCCATCTTAATCCGGAGGCAGGCTTCGGAAGGGGGTTTGAGGAGCTCTTGGATGAAAGAAGTTCGCATGACATCAAGAAGGTAAGAACCAGATTTTTAAACTGGCTCGAGCAAAACCGGGATAAAAGATTCTTCCTTAATGTACATACCTATAAGGTACACAGCCCTTATTTTCCGTCCCCGGAATATAAGGAAAGACTGACAAAAACCAAAAGCATGGAAGGGGTCATAGATGATAAAGTCCTGCTTTTTAAGCGCACTATAAAGGCCATTAAGGAAGGCCTGCGCGGCGGGGAAGCGGCGGACTTGCTTGATGATAAAGAGCTGTTTGAAGAATTCCTCGATTCCGACGCGATAAACGGTCCGGATACGACGCATACTTTTTTCGTTTCCAGGGGAAAATTGCATAAAATTTCCGCGGTCACAGATCATACTTATTGGAGCGGGATCAACTTTACCGATCCCTTCGTTATCAGTTATCTCCAGGACCTCTATGACGCCTGTATTTTAGAATATGACGAACAAATGATCGCCCCCGTTATCGAGAAGCTGAAGGAATTAAAAATTTACGACAAGACGATCATCATAATCTGCGCCGATCACGGGGAGGAATTTTACGAACACGGGGGTTATTTCCATGGCGATACCCTATACGGTGAAGTAACATATGTGCCTTTGATCGTCCGTGTTCCCGGGAAGCAAGGCCGCCAGATCAGGGAGCTCACCCAGAATGTGGATATCATGCCGACCATTTTAGATCTGCTCGGGATACCGGTACCGCGCCAGGCGCAGGGCAAAAGCCTGGTTGATCTTATGGATGGCAAGGCTGCCCCGCGCGCTCACGAATATGTTTTCGGAGAATCGAACGGCATTTCCTCCATACGCTCCAAAGAATGGCTCTTCCTGTTAAATAATGACAGCCAAAAGCGCGAGCTTTACCATCTTTACTCCGACCCCCGGGAGCAAAAAAACGTGTATCTTGAGAATAAAGACGCGGCTTTAAAATTGGAATCCGAACTCAAGAAATGGGAGGCGTCTTTGCCGTCATATCAGGACAAGGAATACCCTTTTGACCCGGGCATAGATGAGGCGGCCCAGGAGAGGATAAGGAAGACGGGTTATTGGTAGAATTATGGAAGCATTACCTAAAAACAATTATTATTCTTCCTCCGGGCTAGACCCTCAGGAAGATGCCTTGAAGAGAATATCTTACGGGAAAGAGCCCCGCCGCGTCCCGCGTTCTATCGCGTTGATCGTTCCCCCGTCCCCGCAGGTCCCCACCCCCGGAAGAGAATTTCTTGTCACCGGCCCTTTTGAAGGGTTTACGTATATGGCTACCCTGGTCAGGAAGATGGGCTATAATTTAAAGGTCATTGACTGCCGGCTTAAGGATGATCCCGAAAAACTGGTGCTGGACGGCGTAAAAGACGCGGATATCGTCGGTATAGCTGCGTATTGCGATTCTTTCGTTTTCCTGCGCAATATTACCCGGCTGATAAAGCGGGAATATGCCGGGAAAATGATATTTTTGGGAGGCCCGCTGGTTACCTCCTTACCGGAGATCATACTTAAGAATACATCCGCGGATTGCGCGATATTGGGGGAGGCTGAACTCACGACCATCGAGCTCTTAAATACTTATTTCTCCCAAGAAAAAAATAATTTCACCGGAATAAAAGGAATGGCCTGCAAGCAAAACGGCGGTATAAAGATCAATCCGCCAAGGCCGCAGATCAAGGACCTTGATAACCTGCCCTTTTTGGATTATACGATCTGGCCCAATTATGAAAGCATTGTCAAGAACGGCCAGATATTGATCTCCTCAATGAGGGGCTGCCCGCAGGAATGCTCCTTTTGTTTTAAGACCATACCGCGCTTACGGCTGAAGAGCCTGGAACGTTTTGAGGAAGAAGTAGCTTATCTTAAGAAGGCCACCAGGTTCGATTACGCCTGGTTAAATGACCTGACCTTTAACGTGATCGAGGAACGCGCGATAAAGATCTGCGGGATCCTGAAAAAATACAATGTGCGTTACCATTGTTTTGCCCGCGTGCAAAATATAGGCGCGGAGCTTGCCGCCGCGCTAAAGGGAAGCGGATGCCTGGGGATATGGTTTGGCATAGAGTCTTGCGACCAGGAAGTACTTGATCTAAACAGGAAGAACATTACGGTAGGTGATATTAACAAGGGGATCCAAACAGCTGAAGACGCGGGGTTGGCCGTGAGGGGCCTGTTTATCGTGGGGCTTTACGGCGAAACGGAAGGGTCGCTGAAGAAAATGGTCAGTTTTATCAGGCAAGGCCGGTTCCTGCCTTTGGTAAAATACCTGGTCCCGTTCCCCGGGACAAGCCTGTATCAATACGCTTTAAACTCGGGGAAGATCAAGGACATAACCGCGTTCCTCGAGATGCTCTCCGGGAGAAAGGTCAGCGATCATGACGACGAGATCGTCAATCTCACCGGTTTAGACGAAGATATCCTCAGGGATCATTTTCATCAGATCTGGGACATCACCAAAGAAAGAGAGTTGTGCCTTGAGCAGGGGCAATAATTCCATCCGCGAAGGGTTGAAGAGTTACTTCTCCAGGAGGGCGCGCCAATACGATCATTCTTCGGGGTGGGTAGATGATAAGCCGCTTATTAATAAAATACGCCGCCTGGCAAGGGTCAGCTCCAGGGAAAATCTCCTTGATATCGCCATCGGGACGGGCAAGATCGCCCAGGCATTTACCGGCCGCGCCAAATATGTGGTCGGCTTGGATATCTGCCCCAAAATGGCCGCTTACGCGAAGGGAAAAGCGGACAAGATCTTTTTAGCCGACGCCGAGAAGCTCCCCTTTAAAAACGATAGTTTTGACGCCTGCGTGTGCAGGCAGGGGATGCAATTTATGGAACTGGACGCCGCGTTATCCGAAATTTACAGGGTTTTAAAACCGGGAGGGCGCGTAATATTGTGCCACCTTGCCGCTTACGGTAAGCTTGACAGTAAGGAGGCGTTCCTTATCCAGAAACTGCGTAATCCCGCGAGGAAAAACTTTTTTTTACCTGGGGACTTCGCGCGCCTTATGAGAAATAAATCTTTCGCGGATATCGAAGCGTCCGGGTACATCACAAGGGAATCGGTTAACCGGTGGATAGCCAATAGCGCCATAGACGAGGACCGGAAGAATAAAATAAGAAAGGCCTACGTAAATTCTTCGCGGATCTTTAGAAGGCTTCATCATATTGAATTTAAAGACGGAGATATCTTTGACTCGATGAAAATGGTCATTGTAAGAGCGAGCAAAAGAAAGGGCGCATGACTAAACTAAAAGGGTTTTTTCTTTACGTTATGATCTTAAGCTTAACGTTTTCCTCCGCGGCACTATGGGCGGCTGAGGCAAAGAAGAAGGTCAAGCGGGGAGCTTACGCGGGAAGTAACGTGATCTTCGTTTCTTTCGACGCCCTCCAGGCAGCGCATACAGGCTGCCTTGGGTATTCCCGCGAAACCACCCCCACGATAGACCGGTTCGCGGAAGAAGGATTCTTATTCAAGAACGCGATATCCCAATCCAGCTGGACCGTCCCGGCGACGATGAGCTACTTTACGTCTTTGTACCCTTCGCAGCACAAGCTGATCAATAAATATTCGACCTATACAGATGAAGAAAAGGTCCTTTCAAACCTCAAGGAGCTTTCTCCCGAAGCGGTCACTTTGGCGCAGATCTTGAAGGAGAACGGGTACGCGACCGGAGGTTTTACCGGTGACGCCGGAGTGGGGGCGCGTTTCGGTTTCGCCCAGGGCTTTGACACGTATTTCGAAGGCCCTAAGTTTTCGGGCATGGAGCAGAGCATCCCCGCCGCCCTGGAATGGCTGAAGAAAAACTCCAAAAATAAATTCTTTCTATTCCTGCACGGCTACGATGTCCATGGGCAGCACGACCCTTCAGGCGGGTTCACGAGGGAATTCGTGGACCCTCCTTATAACGGCGGGCTCAAAGGCGGCAAGGAAGAGCAGGGGGTTATCCGGGAGGAAGGGTTGGAAAAAGGGCATATTGAATTGACGGATGAGGATGTGCGCTTCTGGAGAGCGCTCTATGACGAGAAGATCAAGGATGTTGACGAGCTTTTTTCCGGCTTCGCGGATGAATTACGGAAAATGGGGCTGCTTGAGAACACGATCATCGTCCTTTGCTCCGACCACGGCACGGAATTTTATGAGCATCAACGGTTCGACCACGGTTTTTCTTTATACGATGAATTAATACGCGTGCCGCTGATCTTCCGGCTGCCCCGCACAAAAGGCAGCGTAGTCATCGAAGGCCAGGTAAGGGGCATTGATGTGATGCCTACAGTCCTGGAATTGCTCGGCGTTAAGGTCCCGGATAAGATCAAAAAGCAAATGCAGGGAGTGAGCCTTATCCCGTGCATGACGGGCGCCCGTATGGACCTGACAGCGTTTACCGAGACGGATTACCGTTTTTACATTTATAAAAGGGCGATCAGGACGCCGGACGGCCTGAAGTTCATTTATTCGCTGGATACCGGCGTGAAAGAACTTTATAATTTGAACGATGACCCCGGTGAATTAAATAACCTGGCCGAAAAAGACAAAAGGAACGCTTATGAGCTTGAGCAAAAGCTGTTCTCCTGGTTAAAGTCAGTGGGGTGCGATGAAAACTATCCGCGGCGGATATTAAAACAGGTGCTTAAGATTAAGGAATATTAGGGAATTAAAAAAAATCCTTGACAAAATTTTTTTTTATTTTATAATTGGCACTCTGAAAACAAGAGTGCTAATTTAGTGAGGCCATAAGCCGGAGAGCTGCTTATGGAAGGCCGATAATCATTTAAAGGAGGTGTGGGAAATGGATATCAAACCATTAGGTGACCGCGTCGTGGTAAAACCATTGGAAGCGGAAAGCAAGACCAAAGGCGGGATCGTCCTGCCGGATACGGCAAAGGAAAAACCGCAGGAAGGCAAAATTGTGGCGGTGGGCAAGGGCAAGGTGCTTGAGAACGGCACAGTCAGCGCTCCCGAAGTAAAGGTCGGAGACAAGGTATTATACGGAAAGTATTCCGGCAACGAAATTACGACCAAGGAAGGCGAAGAACTGTTGATCATGCGGGAGGAAGATATTCTCGCGATTGTCAAATAAGGAGAAAAAAATGGCAAAGCAATTATTGTATGAGGATGAAGGCCGCAGGAAGATCCTAAGCGGAGTCGAACAGCTCGCCCGCGCGGTCAAAGTAACACTGGGCCCAAAGGGGCGTAACGTAGTCATAGATAAGAAATTCGGTTCGCCCACCATCACCAAGGACGGCGTTACCGTAGCCAAAGAGATCGACCTGGAAGACCCCTTTGAAAACATGGGCGCCCAGATGGTCAAGGAAGTCGCCGAAAAGACGTCCGATACAGCCGGTGACGGAACTACCACCGCGACAGTCCTGGCTGAAGCGATATTCCGCGAAGGCCTGAAGAACGTTACCGCGGGAGCCAATCCCATGGCCTTAAAGCTCGGGATCGAAAAAGCGGTAGATAAGGTAGTCGAAGAATTAAAGAAACTTTCTACCCCGATCAAAGATAAAAAGGAAGTGGCGCAGGTCGCGTCCATCGCCGCGAACTGCGATACCGCTATCGGCGACCTTATCGCCGAGGCAATGGATAAAGTCGGTAAGGACGGGGTTATCACCGTGGAAGAGGCGAAATCCATGGCGACCACCCTTGAGGTAGTCGAAGGCATGCAGTTTGACCAGGGATATCTTTCCCCTTACTTTGTAACAGACACCGAGCGCATGGAAGTTATCCTCGAGGAACCCTACATACTCATCCATGAGAAAAAGATATCTTCGTTAAAAGACCTTCTGCCTTTATTGGAGAAGATCGCCCGCACCGGAAAGCCGCTTTTGATCGTCGCCGAAGAAATAGAAGGTGAGGCATTAGCGACTTTGGTCGTGAACAAGATCCGCGGGACATTGTCGGCCGCGGCAGTAAAAGCCCCGGGTTACGGAGACCGCCGCAAAGCGATGCTCGATGACATCGCCGTGCTTACAGGCGGAAAGGCCTTGACCGAAGAGCTCGGTATAAAACTTGAAAACGTGGATATCGAGGACCTCGGAAGGGCAAAGAGGGTAAAGATAGACAAAGAGAATACCACCATCGTTGAAGGCGCGGGTAAAACCCAGGCCATCAACGGACGTATCTCTCAGATCAAAAAACAGATCGAAGATACGGATTCCGATTACGATAAAGAGAAACTTCAGGAGCGCCTGGCAAAGCTTGCCGGGGGAGTCGCCGTGATCAACGTCGGCGCCGCCACTGAGACCGAAATGAAGGAAAAGAAGGCCAGGGTCGAGGACGCTTTACACGCGACCCGCGCCGCGGTCGAAGAAGGCATAGTTCCCGGGGGCGGAGTGGCGTTATTGCGCGCGCTTCCCGCGCTTGAGAAATTAAAGCTGGAAAGCGACGAAAAAATAGGCGTGGATATAATCAGGCGCGCCTTGGAAGAACCTATCAGGCAGATCACCGAAAACGCCGGCCTTGAGGGTTCGGTCATTGTCCAAAGAGTAAAACAGGAAAAGGCGAATATGGGTTATGATGTTACCCAGGACGCTTATGTGGATATGATCGATGCCGGAGTAATAGATCCTACAAAGGTTACCCGTTCGGCATTGCAGAACGCGGCCAGCGTAGCCGGCCTGTTATTGATGACGGAAGCAGTTGTAACCGATAAACCGGAAAAAGAAGCTCCGATGCCGATGCCTCCAGGCGGTGGAATGGGAGGAATGGGCGGAATGGGCGGGTATTAATTAGTTCATTGTGGACTAGAAAATAAAGGGGCGAAGGTAAAACTTCGCCCCTTTTGCTTTAAAAAAAATTATTGACAATATATAGGTAATGATGTAAAATTACATATCCTTTCAGACGAGTTCCCATCATATAAGGAATTTATTCATAACTTATTAAATTACAATAGTTAAGGAGAAAATCATATGGCAGAATGGATAGGTATAGGTAAGCGCGGGCGCAGATGTTACGGCTTTGATGAGATCGCGTTAGTGCCCGGAGAACAGACTGTAAACCCTAATGACGTAGATACTTCTTTTGAGATCGCGGGCAAGAAGTTCAAGATCCCCATATTGGCCGCGGCCATGGATGGCGTGGTGGATGTGAAATTCGCGGTCGAAATGTCAAAATTAGGCGGAATAGCGGTATTAAATCTTGACGGCGTTCAAACCAGGTATGAAAATCCCAGCGCGGTCCTGGAAAAGATCGCTAAAAGCGCGCCCGATAAAGCCACCGAGTTGATCCAGACCATATATAATACGCCCGCCAAAGATAAGCTTATATCCAAGAGGGTCCGCGAAATAAAAGAAAAGAAGGGCACCGCCGTAGTCAGCTGTATCCCGGCGCACGCGGAAAAATACGCGAAGATAAGTATGGCCGCGGGAGCGGATATATTCATAGTCCAGTCCACGGTAACTACCACCAAGCACGTTTCGAAGGAGTATAAGAGCCTGGATCTGTATAAATTCTGCAAATTCGTGAAGATCCCGGTGATCCTCGGCAATTGCGTTACGTATGAGACAACGCTCGCGTTGCTGCAGACAGGGGCCTCCGGTTTATTGATAGGAGTCGGCCCCGGAGCCGCGTGTACCACGCGCGGGGTATTGGGCATAGGCGTTCCCCAGGTTACCGCCACAGTCGACGCCGCGGCGGCCCGCGACTTTTTCTATAAAAGCACCGGCAGATACAGGCCGATAATTACCGACGGAGGCATGAACCGCGGAGGAGACATCTGCAAGGCGTTCGCCAGCGGAGCGGATGCCGTGATGATAGGCTCGAGTTTTGCCCGCGCCAAAGAAGCGCCCGGTAACGGCTTTCACTGGGGCATGGCTACATCGCACGTGAACCTGCCGCGCGGCACTCGTATATTCGTGGGCACTACCGGCACGCTTAAAGAGATCCTCTTCGGCCCGGCAAAGGTCGACGACGGTTCGCAGAACCTTATGGGGGCGTTAAAGACATCCATGGGGTCGCTGGGCGCTGAAAATATAAAAGATATGCACGACGTGGAAATGATCATCGCCCCCTCGATCCAGACGGAGGGGAAAATATTCCAGGTAGGCCAGAGAGTAGGGATGGGAAAATGACCAGGCAGACGATATTGATCCTTGATTTCGGTTCGCAGTACACCCAGTTGATCGCGCGCAGGGTAAGGGAAAACAAGGTATTTTCCAGGATCGTTCCCTACAATTGCCCCGCCAAAGAAATCGCGGCGATGAATCCCAAAGGACTGATTCTCTCCGGAAGCCCCCTATCCGTAGTGAGCAAAAAAAGCTTTTATCCGGATAAGGGCATCTTCAAATTAAAGATCCCCATCCTGGGGATCTGTTACGGGATGCAGGCCCTGGCTGAAATGCTGGGAGGAAGGGTAAAGCATACCAAAGAGCGCGAATACGGCAAAGCGGAATTATTTATAGACAGTAACCGGGACATGTTCAGCGGGCTGCCGGGTAATCTGACCTGCTGGATGAGCCACGGGGATCTGGTGACTAAGCTTCCGCCGGGTTTCCAGTCTGTCGCCCATACCGCGAACGCCCCCATGGCGGCGATGGCGAACAAGAAGAGCAAGATTTACGGCGTCCAATTCCATCCTGAAGTTACCCATACGGACAGGGGCAACCAGATCATCGGCAACTTCTTATTCAAGGTCTGCGGGTGCCTGGGCCGCTGGACGATGCAGTCTTTCATCAAGGAAACGGTGGAAAACATAAAAAAGACCGTAGGCAAAGATAAAGTCGTATTGGGCCTGAGCGGAGGAGTGGACTCATCCGTGGCCGCGCTGTTGATCCATAAAGCGATCGGCAGGAATTTAAGGTGCATCTTTATAGATAACGGGCTCTTAAGGAAAGATGAGCCCGAACAGGTAAAAAAGGTCTTCCGCGCCATGTACCATTTAAACTTGGATTACGTGGACAGGAGCAAACGTTTTTTAAAACGCCTTGAAGGGGTGATCGACCCCGAGGAGAAGAGGAAGATCATCGGAGACGAATTTGTAAAGGTCTTCGAGGAAGAGGCGGATAAATTAAAAGGCGTGAAATTCCTCGGCCAGGGCACGCTTTATCCCGACGTGATCGAATCCTTCTCGCCAACCGGCGCGCCTTCATGCCGCATCAAGAGCCATCATAATGTAGGCGGGCTTCCCGCGCACATGAAGTTGAAGTTGATCGAGCCGCTGCGCGACCTGTTCAAGGACGAGGTGCGGCTTATCGGCAGGGAAATGCTGTTACCCGACAATATAATATACAGGCAGCCTTTCCCGGGGCCGGGCCTGGCCATAAGGATAATCGGGGATGTTACCCAGGAGCGCCTTAGCCTCCTCAGGGAGATCGACCGGCGCGTGATCGACGAGATCAAGAACGCCGGGTTTTACGAGCAGGTCTGGCAGTCGTTCGCCGTGCTTTTGCCCATTAAAAGCGTGGGGGTGATGGGGGATGAGCGCACATATGAGAGTGTCGCGGCCCTCAGATGCGTTACCAGCTCCGACGGGATGACCGCGGACTGGGCGAAGCTCCCATATGAGTTCCTGGAAAGAATATCCCGCCGGATCATCAATGAAGTAAAAGGCATCAACCGCGTAGTTTACGATATCTCGTCTAAGCCGCCCGCGACAATCGAGTGGGAATAAAAATCAGTAACAAGTAAACTAGTAACGAGTAACTAGTAAATTACTAGTTACTAAATAAATGCCGCATTCGGATTACACCCATCTTCATCTGCACACCCAGTACAGCCTTCTTGACGGCGCCTGCCGCATACCTCAGCTCCTGGAAAAGGCCAAGCAATACAAAATGGATTCCCTGGCGATAACCGATCACGGAAGCATGTTCGGCGCGATAGATTTCTATATGGAAGCGCAGAAAGCCGGCATAAAGCCCATTATCGGCTGCGAAGTTTATGTCGCGCCCGGAAGCCGCCATGAAAAAACAGCGAAGGGGATAGAAGAGGCCTCATACCATTTGATACTTTTGGCGCGCGACGAAGCCGGTTACCAGAACCTGATAAAGCTTGTTTCCATCGGCTACCTGGAAGGTTTTTATTACCGCCCCAGGATCGATAAAGAAGCGCTCGCGCAGTATAATAAAGGGCTCATCGGGCTCTCCGCCTGCCTGAAAGGCGAAATACCGTCTTTGCTCCAGCAAAGGCGCTTCAACGACGCGCTAAAGTGCGCGGACCAGTATTCCAATATTCTCGGGAAAAACAACCTGTACCTGGAGGTCCAGGAGAACCTGATACCGGAACAGAAGATAGTGAACGAGGGCCTGGTAAAAATATCCAAAGAGCTGAACATCCCGCTTATCGCCACGAACGACGTGCATTACCTGGATAAAAAAGACGCCCGCAGCCATGAAGTCCTGCTTTGTATCCAGACCCAGGCCACGCTTAACGATCCCAACCATATGCGTTTCCAGACCGATGAATTCTATTTCAAGTCCCCGGAGGAGATGAAGGAGATATTCAAGGATTTCCCCGGCGCCATAAGAAATACCGTCGAAGTGGCCAGCCGGTGCAACCTTGAACTGGATTTTTCCAAGATCCACCTGCCGCGTTTCGAGCCTCCGGAAGGAAAGGCGAAAGAAGATTACTTGAGGGAGCTTTGCGAAACGGGCTTAAAAGAGAAGTTCCCCGAAGCCGGAGGCTCGTTATCAGGCCGCCTGGAACATGAGTTGAAGGTGATAAAAGACAGGGGGTTCATAAGTTACTTCTTGATCGTCTGGGATTTTATCCACTACGCCAAGAGCAGCAATATCCCCGTCGGGCCCGGGCGCGGCTCGGCCGCGGGAAGCCTGGTCAGCTACCTTTTGGGGATCACCGATATCAATCCGCTGCGCTACGGCCTGCTTTTCGAGCGTTTTTTGAATCCCGAACGGCTCGGGCTTCCGGATATCGACATAGATTTCTGTTACGAGAGAAGGAACGAGGTGATCGATTATGTCACCAGGAAATACGGCAAGGGTAACGTCGCCCAGATCATTACCTTCGGGACGATGCAGGCGCGCGCCGTGGTCAGGGACGTAGGCAGGGTAATGGGCTTCGCATACGCCGATGTCGACCGTATCGCGAAAATGATCCCGCCCGACCCCGGGCTTTCGCTGGAAGACGCCCTGGAAAGCGAGCCGGAATTAAAGAACCTTTATAAGAACGACCAGGAGATAACCAAGCTGATAAATATCGCGCTCTCTCTCGAGGGGCTTAACCGCCACGCCTCCACTCACGCCGCCGGAGTCGTCATCGCGGATAAACCGCTGGATAACTATATGCCCTTGTTCGAGACGCAGGACGGCCTGATAACCACCGGCTATAGTATGTCGGTTTTGGAGAAGATCGGCTTATTAAAGGTGGATTTCCTCGGCTTGAGGACCCTGACCGTGATCGACGAAACGAAAAAGATCATCAAAAAGACAAAAGGGGAGGACGTCGATCTTGATAGGATGCCTATGACGGACCTGAACACCTATAAGCTTTTGACTTCCGGCCTGACTATGGGAGTCTTCCAGGTAGAAAGCTCAGGCATGCGCGACTTGCTAAGGAAGCTCGAGCCTGACCGGTTCGAAGATCTGATCGCGCTCCTGGCGCTGTACCGGCCCGGCCCGATCGGCTCGGGGATGTTGGATGATTTTATCCAGCGCAGGCATAACCGCGTCCCGATAAAATACCATCATCCGAAACTGGAGCCCATCTTAAAAGAAACCTACGGGATCATTGTCTACCAGGAGCAGGTCATGCAGATCGTCTCCGAGCTGGCCGGGTTTACGCTGGCCCAGGCGGATATGCTCCGCCGCGCCATGGCCAAGAAGATACCCGAAGTAATGGATCAGCAGAGGAAGAATTTTATATTGGGATGCATCAAGAACGGCGTCAGTGAATCCGTAGCCACCCGGATCTTCGACCTGATAGACTACTTTTCCGGTTACGGCTTCAATAAATCACATTCAGCGGCGTACGCGATGATCTCTTACCGCACCGCTTATCTTAAGGCGAATTATCCGGTGGAATTCATGTGCGCGCTGCTCACTTCCGAAAGGGACAATACCGATAAGATCGTGGAATATGTCAACGAATGCGGCCGCATGGGCATTAAAGTGCTCCCTCCGGATATAAACGAAAGCGATTCTTTATTTAAGGTGGTGGACCAAAAAACCATCCGTTTCGGCTTGCTCGCGGTAAAGAACGTGGGCGCGGGAGCGGTTGATTCCGTTGTCGCCGCGCGGCGGGACGGGGATTTTTCTTCGCTCGAGGACCTGTGCCAGCGCATAGACTTAAGATTGGTCAATAAAAAGGTCCTGGAGAGCCTGATAAAATGCGGGGCCCTGGATTCGTTCAAGCTCGCGCGCGCCCAGATGGCCTTCTCGCTGGAAAATTTGATGGAACTCTCTTCCAAGACGCAAAGGGAAAAAGCGAAAGGCCAGATCTCTTTCTTCGACGCGCAGTTTTCGCAAAACGGCTTTAAGGCGGAGACTGTAAGTAACCAAACGCACATAAAAGAATGGCCCGAGCCGCAGCTGCTGGCTTTTGAAAAAGATATGCTTGGTTTCTATGTCAGCGGGCACCCTTTGGCGCGCTACGCGCATGAGCTCAGGCGTTTCACCTCCGCCTCCATCGCTAACCTGCGTCAATATGAGGAGGGAAGAGAGATAAAGATCGTGGGGTTGATCGCCAAGATAAAGCAGACGGTAACCCGCGCCAAGCAGGAGAAGATGGCCATACTTAAGGTGGAAGACCTGGAAGGCTCGGTGGAAGTTTTGGTCTTCCCGCAGGCTTTTCAGAAATTCTCAAGATACATCCTGCCCAGCACCGTCGTTTTGGTCACCGGAAGGCTGGACCTGCGCGAAGATACGCCAAAGATCGTGGCTAATGACTTATTCCCCATGGACGAGATATACAGGCTTGTTACCGGCATAACCATAAATCTTTCCGGAATACGCGAGAACCTTTTTGAATCCCTGAAAGAACTCCTGACGCAATACCCCGGGAGGGTCCCGATATACCTGCATCTGGATACGCCGTCCAAATCCAGGGTGCATGTGGTCGTGGGCGACGGCCTTTTTGTCATGCCTTCGGATAAATTAATACGCGATATAGAATCACTGCTGGGCGAAGAGAGGGTTTCGTTGGCGATGTAGGAAACTTTCACCATGAGAGTAAAGTTTAACTTGACAGCGTAACATTTTGCTATTATTATACTTATAAATAGGGGAGGTGAAAGATGACCAAGAAAGACATCATTTTAAAAGTATCCGATGAGACCAATTTGAAGCAGATAGATGTGAAAAAGGTCGTCCAGAAGACTTTTGACTGTATCATCGAGGCGCTGGCAAGAGGAGAAAAAATAGAGCTGCGCAACTTCGGTGTTTTTAAGATAAAGCAAAGAAAGAGCCGCATAGGCAGGAACCCGCGCACAGGGCAGGTAGTTCCTGTTCCGCCCCGAAAAGTAGTGATCTTTAAGCCCGGTTTAGAAATAAAGAAGACGGTCAAATAACGTCATATCGAAAAAAACCCGCCTAAAAAAAATTCTATGTTTAAAAGGACACCAGGAACAAAAGACATCCTGCCTGAAGAGGCTTTGCGATGGCAGGCGATAGAGGAAACCACGCGCGCTGTCTTTTCCCTTTATAATTACAGGGAGATACGCACCCCGCTGATAGAAGAGGCGTCTTTGTTCAACCGCTCTCTGGGCGAATCGGCGGAGATCGTCCAGAAGCAGATGTTTTTGATAAAAAAAGAGGACGAAACCTTTGCCCTAAGGCCGGAGGGAACGGCCGGGATCGTCAGGGCCTATATCGAGAATAACCTGGACAAGACTTCCGGTTTCATAAAGGTCTATTATACCGGGCCGATGTTCCGCGCTGAGCGGCCGCAAAAGGGGCGTTTGCGCCAATTCCATCACATAGGCTGCGAGGCGATAGGCTCAGAAGCGCCGTATCTGGACGCCGAAGTCATTTCGCTGGCGGACAATCTGCTTAAGGCGTACGGGATAAGAGATTATGAGACAAAGATCAACAGTTTAGGGTGCGCTAAAGATAAAAAAGCGTTAACCGAGGGTTTGCGCGCCAAGCTGGAGCCCAAACTCGATCAACTCTGCGCGGATTGCAAAACCAGATATAATCAGAACGTCCTGCGCGTACTTGATTGCAAGAACGAACATTGTATTGAGATCGTGAAAAAGCTGGAAATCGGCGAAAATTACCTTTGCGATGAATGCAAGGGCCATTTCGCGAAGGTAAAAGAGGGGCTGGATTCTCTAAAAGTAAATTACACGGTCAGTCCTTATCTGGTCCGCGGCCTTGATTACTATACCCGCACGGTTTTTGAATTCATTCACGGGGCCTTAGGTTCTCAAAACGCCTTAGGCGCGGGCGGCAGGTACGATAACCTGGTGAGCGAATTAGGGGGGCCAAAGGCGGGCGCTATAGGCTTCGCTATGGGAGTGGAAAGACTGCTGTTAGTCACAAATCACAAGCCACAAGTCACAAGTAAGGGCCTGGTTTATATCATCAGCCTGGGGGATGAGGCGAAAAAGGCAGGGGCCAAATTATTGTATTTGCTTCGCGAGGCCGGGGTGGCTTCCGACACGGATCATGAGGATAGATCGCTGAAGGGGGCGATGCGCCGGGCCAACGATATGGCGGCAAAAACAGTCTTGATCATCGGTGAAGATGAGATCAAAAAGGGAGTGGTTACATTGAAGGATATGGCGTCCGGAGAACAGAAAGAGATCAAGCGGGAGAATATTTTAGAGGAACTGAAAGCCTACATCAAACTAACATGCTGAGAACTCATACTTGCGGCGAGCTGAACGAGAAAGATATCGGGAAAGAAGTGACCCTGTGCGGATGGGTGGCCAGCAGGCGCGACCACGGAAAGCTGATTTTTATCGACCTGCGCGACCGCTACGGACTTACACAAGCCGTTTTCATACCTAAAGAATCAGCGGGATCCTACAAGCTTGCCCAGGATTTGAGGAGCGAGTATGTGGTCAAACTCTCGGGCCAGGTGAACAAAAGGCCGCAGGGTACTATAAACCCGAAACTCCCCACCGGCACAGTCGAGATCCTGGTGAAGGATATGGAGATCTTGAATTCGAGCCTGACCCCGCCCTTTGAAGTAACCGACGGCCAGGATATCAGCGAAGACACGCGGCTCAAATACAGGTACCTGGACTTAAGGAGAAAAAAGGTATTCGATAATTTTGTTTTAAGGCATACTCTTTATAAATCCATACGCGGTTTCCTGAACGCGCGGGATTTTATCGAGTGCGAAACGCCTATTCTTACCAAATCCACCCCTGAAGGCGCGCGGGATTATCTTGTCCCCTCAAGGCTTAACCCGGGTAATTTTTACGCGCTCCCGCAGTCGCCACAGCTATTCAAGCAGATATTGATGGTCGCGGGGATCGAAAGGTATTACCAGATCGCCAAATGTTTCCGCGACGAAGACCTGCGCGCGGACCGGCAGCCTGAGTTCACGCAATTGGACCTGGAGATGTCCTTTGTGGACGAAGAGGATATATTCTCCTTGATGGAACGACTTATTCAGACGGCGCTTAAGGAGACCAAGGGTATCGAGATAAAGATACCCTTCCCGCGCATGCCTTATGCCGAGGCGCAAAGCAAATATAAAAGCGATAAACCGGACCTGAGGAAAGAGCTGGGAACGGAAATGGCGTTTTTATGGGTGGTGGATTTTCCCTTATTTAAATATAACGGCGAGGAAAAACGCTGGGAGAGCGAGCACCATCCTTTCACCGCTCCATGTGAAGCCGGCATAAAGGACCTGGAAGACGATCCCGGGAAGATAAAATCGCGTTCTTACGACCTGGTCTTGAACGGCAATGAGATCGGTTCAGGTTCCATCAGGATACATAACCAGCAGCTGCAGGAGAAGATCTTTAACCTTATCGGCATAAATCAGGAAGAAGCGCGTAAGCGTTTCGGTTTCTTATTGGAAGCTTTTCAATACGGCGCGCCGCCTCACGCGGGGATCGCCATAGGCCTGGACAGGCTTTTGGCCATTCTGGCGCAAGAAGCGAGCATACGGGAGATGATCGCGTTCCCCAAGACGAGCGCGGGTTTCTGCCTTTTATCGGGCGCGCCTTCCGAAGTAGACGAAAAACAATTAAAAGAACTTAATCTGGCGGTTAAAAAGAAGGAGGAAGGGAAGAAATGAAAAATGACACAAGGCACCTCTCGACTTCGCTCGAGGCAGGCAAGTTTTTTGCGATAATGATCCTCTCGTTCATATTATCGGGATGCGTGGTAAGGACATATCCGGTCGTAAAGGACAGGGTCGACCAGGAACTGAGCGGAAACCGCGGGTATCTTTCCGGTGACGCTCCCGCCGAAGACAAGGAAAGAAAGGCCACGCGTACGACGACGGCGGTAGAGATAGAGCTCCGTTCGCCGATAAAATTCGAAAAGCTGCCGGCCCAGCCAAAAGAGGTAAAACAAAAACCCAGAAAGCCCATGGAATACACGGAAGACCGCGAAGTCTGGGGGAACCGGGGTTTTATCACTAAAAGCGTCAGCCCCGAAATGGCGGAGCCTTCGGAAGCGTTTGGTATGGAGCGGTATACAGTGCAGAAAGGCGATACGCTGCAGAAGATCTCCAGGAAATTCTACGGGACAACCAGGAAATGGAACAAGATCTACGACGCCAACAGCGATACCCTTAAGGGCCCGGATAAGATCTATCCGGGGCAGGTCATAAACGTGCCCGTTGAGGAGATGAAGGAACCGGTGGAAAATTTGAAGTAAGAGATTTAGGCCGCAAGTCACAAGGGTAGAACATACTTTTATGGAAAAAACGATCAAACTGAATACGCATGAGGAAGCGCAGGCCTTGTTCGGCTCTCACGACGAGCATATCAAGTCGATAGAGAAGGAATTCAAGGTCAAGATAACGCTGCGCGGAGAGCATCTTAAGATAACCGGTATGGCCACGAATATCAAGAAGGCTTCCGGCCTGATCGAGTACCTGCTGGTCTCCCTGCGTTCGGGAGGCGGGGCGATAGGCAGGCAGGATCTGTTCTGCCTGGTCGAGAATTTCAGTAAAGGCAGGCCCTCGGGCATTGAGGCGCCCTCCCAGGAGCTGCGGGTCACCCGCGCGTTGAATCAGAAAACCGTCGGGCCGAAGACGAAGGGCCAGCGCGAGTATGTAGAGGCGATAAAAAATTACGATATCGTTTTCGGTATCGGGCCGGCAGGGACGGGCAAGACTTATCTGGCCATGGCCTGCGCGGTGGAGGCGCTGAAAAAACAGGAAGTGCGGCGCATCATACTTACGCGCCCCGCGATAGAGGCGGGAGAATCGCTGGGATTTTTGCCCGGCGATATATATGAAAAGATATCCCCGTACCTCAGGCCGCTGTATGACGCGCTTTATGATATGATGGACGCCGAGCGCATTGAGAAATACCTTGAGACCGGGATCATCGAGGTCGCCCCTTTGGCGTATATGCGCGGCAGGACCCTGAATGACGCCTTCATTGTGCTGGATGAGGCGCAGAACGCTACCCGGGAACAGATGAAGATGTTTTTGACCCGCCTGGGTTTCGATTCCAAGGCGGTGATCACCGGGGACATGACCCAGAGCGACCTTCCGGAAGGCAAACCCATCGGCCTTTTACAGTCCCAGGAGATATTGAAAGATATCGACGGCATAAAATTCATTTATTTCACCGGTCAAGACGTAGTGAGGCATGCCCTTGTTCAAAGGATTATCGAAGCTTACGATAAAGCCACCCGCGGCAGGTAAAGTGAAGCTGGTTTTGCAAGCGGCGCTGCTTTTTGCCGTCGGTTTCCTGTTGGGAGTGAACCTGATCATTCCCCTTCTGCTCGTTTGCGCCCTTTTATACCTGAAACGCTCCTCAAAGGATTACAACCTGCTGAATTTGTCCCTGCTTTTCGTGATCATATTCACGGCAAGCCATTTCATCATTAAGCAGGGCCAGCCCCTTTATTACATCCCGTTTGCCGCCGTGGCGATGCTGGCGGCGATATTGTTCGAGGAATTACCGTTGTCTTTATTGGTCACATTGTTGTCATCTTTCAGCGTCGGGTACCTGGCGCGGGATGTGGACGCGGCTATTTTATTCTCGATCAGCGGGATGTTCTCCATAGTCTTTGTCCGGGGAGCGCGTAAGCGCATGACGCTTATCCGGGCCGGGTTGGCTATCGGGCTCATACAGGCGGCGGCGCTTTTTTTCATCGACCACTACGGGATGGATTATCCCCAGCGCTACCTTTTGTTCGTCGTAAACGGGGCCGTCTCCAGCATAATCGTCCTCGGCGTGCTGCCGATCTTTGAATACCTTTTCAAGACGGTAACGAATATCAGCCTGCTTGAGCTGGCGGATTTCAGCCAGCCGCTTTTACAGCGGATGATGATGGAGGCGCCAGGCACATACCACCACAGCCTGATCGTAGGCAACCTTTCCGAGGCGGCCTGCTCGGCGGTAGGGGCCAACGCCCTTTTGGCCAGGATAGGGGCTTATTACCATGATATAGGAAAGCTGGAAAAACCCGAGTACTTCAGCGAAAACCAGGAGCTGCAGACCAGTAAGCACGAGGCCTTGACCCCGACGATGAGCAAGATGGTGATCATGAACCATGTCAACGGCGGGCTGGAGCTGGCCAAAAAATATAAATTAAACGCGCGTTTGGTGGACTTTATCAAGCAGCACCACGGAACAAGCCTGGTTTATTATTTTTACCGGCGGGCACTTGAAAACCAGGAAGAAAACGACCAGGCGATAAAAGAAGAAGGTTTCCGTTATCCCGGCCCGAAGCCGAACACAAAAGAGACCGCTATCGTGCTTTTGGCCGACTCCGTGGAGGCGGCAAGCAGGGCGCTGAAGGAGCCCACCCCCGCCAACATCAAAGACGTCGTATACAATATCATCAATAACAAATTCATCGACGGACAGCTGGATGAATGCGACCTGACGCTTAAAGACCTGGAAAAGATCTCCGCGGTATTTGTCCGTATATTAAGCGGTATCTTTCATGCCCGCATAGCCTATCCGGGAAACCATACCGGAAGCGGTGAACCCCATTAGGGTGAAAATAACCATATTAAACCTGCAAAACAGGATCCCCGTCGCCCCTGAAAAAATAAAAACCACGGTCAACAAAGTT
>JAQUPI010000032.1 GCA_028716705.1 Candidatus Omnitrophota bacterium
TGAGCTCTTTAGTTATCGCTGTCCCGGCGCTAGTCCTGTTTTTTTTAGCGTATAAGTTTTATGCCGGAAAGCTGGAAAGATTATGGCATATCGACAAAGACCGGCAGACTCCCGCTTTCTCCAGGTACGACAAGATAGATTATGTGCCGGCTAAGAACTGGCTCGTGCTTTTTGGCCATCATTTTTCTTCCATCGCCGGGGCCGGGCCGATAATCGGGCCGGTCATCGCCGTCGCGTTATGGGGCTGGCTCCCTGCTTTATTGTGGGTGGTCATAGGCACGATCTTCATCGGCGGGACGCATGATTACGGCTCTTTGATAACTTCTATACGGGAGGGAGGCTCTTCCGTAGCGGATATCGCGCATCATGCCATATCGCGAAGAGCGAAGATACTTTTTTCTTTATTCGTCTGGCTCGCGCTTATACTGGTGATCGCCGTTTTCGCCTATCTGTGCGCGGAAACTTTCGTGAAGGAGCCGAAAATTGTGGCGCCTTCTTTAGGCTTGATCCCGGTGGCGATGCTCGTGGGATACCTTTTATATCATTTACGCGTGAACAGCGCCATCGCTACGGCCCTGGGGCTTGCGCTGTTTTTGGGATTGATATTTTTCGGCAACAGCTTCACTATAAAAAGCAGTATGGCCGTTTGGCTGGCCGTGTTGTTCATTTATTCCTACTTTGCGTCGATAATGCCGGTGAACATCCTTTTGCAGCCCAGGGATTACCTGAGCAGTTTCCTGTTATTTTTTGGGGTAGGGGCGGGTTATGCCGGGCTTCTGATCTCCCGTCCGGTGATCAATACGCCTTATTTTTATCAATGGAGTTCCGCGGGAGGGAACTTGTGGCCGGCTTTATTTGTCACGGTCGCCTGCGGGGCGGTATCCGGATTCCATTCGCTGATCGCCAGCGGTACCTCAAGTAAGCAGATCGCTTCCGAAGGCCATGTGAAAAGGGTGGGCTACGGAGGAATGGTCGCGGAAGGGGTAGTAGCGGTGTTAGCGATAATCGCCGCTACGACGCTGTTCGGCCAGGGCGGCGCTTCGCGCGGCGCGAGCCCCATAGAGATATTCGGTAAGGGATTCGGGTTGCTTACCAATGGCATCCTGGGCGGCTACGGCGGGTTTATCGCCATCACCATTCTAAACGCTTTTATTCTTACAACGCTGGATACGGCTACCAGGATATCGCGTTATCTTACGGAAGAACTGACCGGCATCAAAAACCGGTATCTATCTACATTATTGATCGTTATCATTAGCGCCGGTTTGGCTTTCAGCGGAAAGTGGAACAAGATCTGGCCGGCTTTCGGAGCCTCTAACCAGCTGGTAGCGGCCCTGGCTTTATTTGTTTTATCCTGCTGGCTTTTATCCAGGAATAAGAGCGTCAAATTTACTTTTCCGCCCGCGGTTTTCATGCTTGTCACGACGATCGCCGCGCTGGCGGCGCAGGCGGTAACCTATTTTAAAAGCGGGGATTTCCTGCTTTTTGGGGTAGACGTCTGTTTGATATCGCTCGCGGGTTTTATGGTCGTCGAAGTGACGCGCGCCATACTCATCAGGAGAAAAAAACATGCATAAAGGATTGATCGTCCAGAAATTCGGCGGTTCTTCGGTGGCTAATGCCGAGCGTATCCAGAGCGTCGCCACGCGTGTAGTAAGCTACAGGAAGAAAGGCTACGACCTTGTGGTGGTAGTATCTGCCCTGGGAGATACTACCGATGAATTGATCGAACTGGCCGGCAAGATCACTACGGACCCCTCGGAGAGGGAGATGGATATGCTCTTGTCGACGGGAGAACAGATATCCGTCGCGCTTTTGGCTATGGCGATACATAAATTAGGCTTTGAGGCGATCTCCTTTACCGGGGCGCAGGTAGGGATCATTACCGATTCCACGCATACAAGGGCTCGCATTATCAAGATCAACGCCGATAAGATAAAAGAAGAGCTTAAGAAAGGGAAGATCGTTATTGTCGCCGGTTTTCAGGGCATAAATATTAATCAGGATATCACTACTTTGGGAAGGGGAGGTTCGGACCTGACCGCGGTCGCCCTGGCCAAGGAGCTGGCGGCAAAGGAGTGCGAAATATATACGGACGTCGAAGGGATATATACTACGGACCCAAGGATAGAGCCAAAGGCGAAAAAGATAAAGGCCGTGACTTATGACGAGATGCTGGAGATGGCTTCTCTCGGCGCCCAGGTGATGCAGGCGCGTTCCATCGAGGTGGCGAAAAAATTCGATGTGCCGATACATGTGCGTTCAAGTTTTAACGGTAAGTCCGGAACTATGATAGTCAAGGAGGTCAAGAGAATGGAAGATGTGGTTGTCAGCGGCGTGACTATAAATAAGAATGAATCCAAGATAACGGTTTGCGACGTGCCTGACAGGCCGGGGATCGCGGCGAAAATTTTTAATCATCTGGCTGAAAAGGGCGTAAACGTGGATATGATCGTGCAGAACGTCAGCCATACCCGTCAGACGGACATCTCCTTTACGGTAGGCAAGGCCGACGCCAAGAAGGCGTTGAGGCTTACCAAAAAGATCTCGGGCAACACAGGCTCGGGGCAAGTTTTGCTGGACGACGACATTGCCAGGGTCTCGATCGTAGGGGTGGGGATGAAATCGCACACCGGAGTCGCGGCGACCATGTTTGACGCGATGGCGGAAAATAAGATCAATATAGAGATGATCTCCACCTCAGACATAAGCATCTCCTGTATAATAAAAAAGAAATTCGCGGAAACAGCGGTCAAGGCGCTGCACGAAAAATTCGGTTTAGGCAAATAAGAAGGGAGGGACACCCTCCCGATTGGCAAAAAGGGTGTCCCCCGATTGGCAAAAAGGGTGTCCCTGGAGGAAAGATGCGAAAAGTAGAAATATATGATACGACGTTACGGGATGGTTCGCAGGGGGAGGGCATCTCTTACTCCGTAATGGATAAGATCAGCATATCTTTTGAATTGGATAAGCTGGGGATACACTATATCGAGGGAGGATGGCCCGGCTCAAACCCCAAGGACATGGACTTTTTCCTGAAGATGAGCAAAAAGAACCTTAAGAACAGTTCCCTGGCCGCTTTTGGCTCAACCCGGAAGGCCGGCGTTAAAGCGGAAGAAGACGGCATCTTAAAGGGCCTGTTAAAATCACAGGCAAAATATATCACTATTTTCGGCAAGACCTGGGACCTGCATGTCAAAGACGTTTTAAAGACTACGCTGGAAGAGAACCTGAATATGATCCGCGATACGGTTAATTTTCTCACCGGCCGCGGCCTGACCGTATTTTATGACGCGGAGCATTTCTTTGACGCTTATAAGGCCAATAAAGAATACAGCGTTAAATGTTTATCCATGGCGGAAGAAGCGGGCGCCAAGGCGATAGTCCTGTGCGACACCAACGGAGGGACGATTACCTCAGAGATCGCGAAGATAGTAAATGATATCCGGCCGCGGATAAAGGTCTCACTCGGCATCCATTGCCATAACGATGCCGGATTAGCCGTGGCGAATTCTATCGCGGCGGTGGAGGCAGGCGCCGATATGGTACAGGGGACGATCAACGGTTACGGCGAACGCTGCGGCAATGCCGACCTGATCCCGATCATCGCCAATTTACAAATAAAGATGGGCTTTGACTGTTTAAGCAGGGATAAGCTTAAGGACCTGGCGCATGTTTCCAATTTTGTCAGCGAGATCAGCAATATGCGTCCGAGAAATGACCAGCCTTATACCGGCTCTTCCGCCTTCGCGCATAAAGCGGGAGTGCATATCAACGCGATAATGAAAAATCCTAGATCCTACGAGCACATTGATCCGGAACTCGTCGGGAATAAGCGCAGGATCCTGGTATCTGAACTTGCCGGGAAGACCGGCGTATTGATCCGCGCCAAAGACCTGGAGTTTGACCTGAGCAAGGAAGACCCGAAGACAAAGAAGATCCTGAAATTAGTGCAGGACCTGGAACATAAAGGTTACCACTTCGAGGCGGCAGAAGCTTCTTTCGAGCTTTTGATGAAGAGGGCGCTGAAAAAATATAAGAAGTTCTTTGACCTTGAGGGCTTCCGCGTGGTTATCGAGAAGAAGTCCGACAAAAAGATCACCTCGGAGGCGATCATCAAGCTGAAAGTGAACGGCATAAAGGAACATACCGCGGCGGACGGCGACGGCCCGGTTAACGCCCTGGATAATGCCTTACGCAAGGCGCTTAAGGATTTTTATCCGGCGCTCTCCGAAATGCACCTGTCAGATTTTAAGGTGCGCGTGCTGGATGAGAATGCGGGGACCGCCGCGAAGGTAAGGGTCCTTATCCAGTCGCAGGATAAAGATGACACCTGGAACACGATCGGAGTCCATGAAAATATTATTGAAGCCAGCTGGGAGGCCATGCTGGACAGCGTGGAATATAAACTGCTAAAAAATAAAGCCCATAAATGAATGAGATCCCCTCACGATATAATCCCAAAGAAACAGAGGATAAATGGTACAAGCTCTGGGAAGAGAACGACCTTTTTTCCGCTAAAGCCAACCCTTCTAAGAGACCTTTCTGCGTAGTAATACCTCCTCCGAACGTCACTGGTATCCTGCATATGGGCCATGCCCTTAATAACAGCGTACAGGATATTCTGATCAGATACCACCGGATGAAGGGGGAGGAGTCCCTCTGGATGCCCGGGACCGACCACGCGGGCATCGCCACCCAAAACGTCGTCGAAAAATCTATCGCCAAGGAAGGCCTCAAGCGCCAGGACCTGGGAAGGGAAAAATTCATCGAAAGGGTCTGGCAGTGGAAAGAGCAGTACGGCTCTACTATTATCCGCCAATTGAAGAAGCTGGGCGCCTCATGTGACTGGTCGAGGACCCGCTTTACAATGGATGAAGAATATTCCAAGGCGGTAAAGAGCGTTTTTGTCGCTCTTTGGAATAAAGGATTGATCTATCAAGACGTTAAAGTCATAAATTGGTGCCCTCGCTGCCAGACCGCGTTATCCGACGAAGAAGCGCCGCACCACGAATTACAAGGGAACTTGTATTATTTGAAGTACCCCTTATCTGATCAGGGAAAGTCCTCTTCGGGGACAGCCCGTTCTGATTATATCGTCGTGGCGACGACACGTCCGGAGACGATGCTTGGGGATACCGCGGTAGCTGTGAACCCGAAAGATAAGCGTTATAAGAAACTTGTCGGCAAGAGCCTGATCCTGCCCCTGGTAAACAGAGAAATAAAAATAATCGCGGACAGCATGGTGGATGTGAAGTTCGGCACCGGAGCGGTAAAGGTAACGCCGGCGCATGACCCGAATGACTACGCCTTAGGTAAAAAGCACAAATTGGAGTTTATCAATGTAATGCATCCGGACGGCCGGCTCAATGAAAATGCCGGCGATTACGCGGGAATGGACAGGTTTGAGGCAAGGGAGGTCATCTTAGAGGATCTGAAAGAAAAAGGCCTATTAGAAAAAATAGAACCCCATGCTTTATCCGCGGGCCATTGTTACCGCTGCCATACCATAATCGAGCCGTATTTATCCAGGCAATGGTTTGTGAAGATGAAACCCCTGGCGGCGCCCGCCATCGAGGCGGTAAAAAAAGGGAAGATAAATTTTCATCCGCGGCGCTGGACAAAGGTGTATCTTAACTGGATGGAGAATATCCAGGATTGGTGCATATCCAGGCAGATCTGGTGGGGCCACCGTATACCCTTGTGGTACTGCCTGGATTGCAAGAAAGAAGCCTTCGCGAGCGTAGAAACTCCCGAAAAATGCCGGGCGTGCGGTTCCGGGAATATTAAACAGGACGAAGATGTGCTCGACACCTGGTTTTCTTCATGGCTGTGGCCGTTCGCGACGTTTTATTGGCCTAATCTCCAGGGACAGTCCCCTTCGGGGACAGTCCCTTCAGACGACTTGAAATATTTCTATCCTACTTCCGCTTTGGTGACAGCTCCGGAGATAATCTTCTTCTGGGTCGCCAGGATGATCATGGCCGGTTTCGAATTCATGAAGGACAAGCCTTTCAGCGATGTTTACATCCACGGGACGGTGCGGGACATCGAAGGCAAAAAGATGTCCAAATCGCTGGGGAATATCATCGACCCGCTCGATATCATAAATGAATACGGGGCGGACGCGCTGCGTTTTTCCATTATCTCCATCACCGCGCAAGGGCAGGACGTTTTCCTGTCACAGGAGAGGTTTGAGCAGGGAAGGAATTTCGCGAATAAGATCTGGAACGCTTCGCGGTTCGTGATGATGAACCTGGACCCGGGGCAGGTAAAAACGGACCTTTGCGTATTTTTCAAGAAAGAAGACTTGAGTATCGTCAACCGCTGGATATTGAGCAGGTTCTATTCGGCGCTGAAAGAGGCCGGAAAAAAGCTGGATACTTTCAAATTCAATGAAGCCGCGAACCTATTATACAGTTTCTTCTGGCATGAATTCTGCGATTGGTACCTGGAAGTCATCAAGCCGGAGATAAAGGCCAGGCAAAACCAGGTGGTCATGTTCAAGGTCCTGGAAAAATTCTTAAGGGCGCTGCATCCATTCATGCCGTTTGTCACCGAGGAGATATGGCAGAGGCTGAATTCTCAGGGACAGTCCCTTTCGGGGACAGTCCCTTTTGAAAGCATCATGACTGAGCCGTGGCCGCACACACAAGAACAGATAATCGACAAGAAGCTGGAAAAACAGGCCGAATCGGTTTTTGCCGTGGTTAAAGAGATAAGGAACCTGCGCAGCTCCATCGAGATCAAGCCGGAAGATAAGATAAGCATATCCGCCTTCGGCCATACCAAAGCGAAACAAAAATTACTGGAAGCCAATAAAGGATCGATCATAAACCTGGCTAAATTAGGATCGCTGGAAATACTCGTTTCCAGCGCCAGGCCTAAGTCCACGATCAGCGCGGTAACCGAAGACATAGACGTATATTTGCATTTCAGCGGATTATTGGACGCGGAAAAGGAAAAGGAAAAAATTAACGGGAAGATAAAAGAGCTTCAAAGGTTCATCGGCGCCAAAGTGCAGCGGTTGAAGAACCCCGATTTTATCCAAAAGGCCCCGGAGGAGATAGTGGAAAAGGAAAGGAGCGGCCTTGAGGAGATGAACAATTCGCTCAAGCGCCTGGAGAAGATGCGCAATGAATTACTTTAGCAAGGGCGTTAAGGAAACGATAAAGCGGGCCCTCAAAGAGGATATAGGAAGGCAGGATATTACCACCGCCATGGTCATCCCGAAGGGCAAGAGGGTAAAAGGCATCCTTCTGGCGAAACAAAACTGCGTCATCTGCGGTTTAAACATCGCCGCGGGGATATTTAAAGACAAAAGGGTAAATTTCAAGCCGCTGGTATCCGAAGGGCAAAAGATCAAAAAAGGGAAGGTGATCGCGAACATCTCGGGAAAGGCGCGGGGCATATTGACCGCCGAGCGCGTAGCGCTGAATTTTCTTTCCCTGCTCAGCGGCATCGCTACAGAGACAAGAAGATACGTTGACGCGGTAAGGCCTTATAAAACGCGGATCCTGGATACGCGTAAAACCCTCCCCGGCCTAAGGGAGCTGGAGAAGTACGCGGTGAGGATAGGCGGCGGCCACAACCATAGAATGGGGTTGGATGAGATGGTGCTGGTGAAGGATAATCATCTAAAGGTGTTAGGTGACAGGTTATGGGTCGAGGGGTTAAAAGAGATAAGAAAAAAGATCGGCAGCGGGATCCAGGTAGAAGTGGAAGTGAAAACGCTGAGAGAGTTCAAAGACGCGCTGAAAATAGAACCCGAAATAATTTTATTGGATAATATGAGCGTAAAAGGCATGAGGCAGGCGGTGAAGATACGGAATAGCCTGGCATCAGGCACGCTGCCTGTCCGGCGGGCAGGCTATCGCTTATCGCCTAAGCTGGAGGCGTCGGGCGGCATCGATCTGTGTAATGTAAGGCGGATAGCCGCCACCGGAGTGGATATGGTCTCTATAGGAGCGCTTACGCATTCGGTACGGGCAATCGACCTGTCCCTGGAAATATTATGACCTTAAAGGCCCTGCCGGCTATCCTGATCATTGCCTTGTCCTTTGGGGCGGCGGCGGCCCAGAATTTCAAGGGCAAAGAGGAGCGGATAACTATCCAGCCGCCGCAGAAAGAATTTAAGACCGGCGAGACACTGGCCTATTCCCTGGAGTGGCTGGGCATACCCGTGGGAAAGATCGTACTCAACGTGGAGAGCGCGCAGGTCAACAACAGGGAATGTTATCATTTCTCCGCCAGGGCGGTCCCGAACAGGTTCTTTCAGCGCCTGCATGACCTGGAATACACGGTAGACAGCTATGTGGATAAGGGGTCTTTCCTGCCCTTGCGTTTTAAGAAAACCAGGCGGCTGAAAAAAGAAAATAATTTCGTGGCCATGGATTTCGACCACCAAGGGAACAAAGTGAAATTCGAAACCTGGGGTTCATCGAGTTTCGTCAATCTTTCCCCGCAGCGCGAGAAACTGGAAGCCGCGACCCCCGTAAGCGCGAATATACTCGCAGGAACGCAGGACCTGTTCTCCAGTTTTTCTTCTTTCCGGCTCATCGAGCTTCAGGAGGGCGGGTCTTACCCGGTAAATATTTACTATAACCAGAGGAATTGGCCGCTTAAAATGAGAGTGGAGAAACCGTTTATAAGGGAAATACGCAAAAAAGGCGCGTTGGCTGCGATAAAGATATACCCCGTGTCGGAGCTGAACGATTATATCCTCGGCAAGCGTAATTTCAGCGTTTATATTACCAGTGACTCCCGCCGCATTCCCGTTGAATTCAAATTAAATTCGGCAATGGGCCCCATACGGGGCGTTATCCAGGACCTGCCGCGATAGAATGGAAAGATTTGAGCTTGTATCAAAATACCGGCCGAAGGGCGACCAGCCTAGAGCGATAGATGAGCTGGCCGGATCCATATCTTCGGGTAAAAAATTCCAGACCCTGCTTGGCGTCACCGGTTCAGGGAAGACCTTTACCCTGGCGAATGTCATCGCGAAAATAAACCGGCCCACGCTGGTGATCTCCCACAATAAGACCCTCGCAGCGCAGCTGTATTCCGAATTCAAAGATTTCTTTCCTCATAACGCCGTAGAATACTTCGTCAGTTACTATGATTATTACCAGCCCGAAGCATATGTGCCTTCGACAGACACCTATATTGAAAAGGATTCTTCCATAAACGACAGGCTTGACCGGCTGCGCCTTTCCGCGACCACTTCGCTTATGTCGCGCAGGGACGTGCTTATAGTCGCCTCGGTCTCGTGTATCTATAACTTGGGCTCGCCGGATGAATACAAAGATATGCTCGTTTTTATGGAGAAAGGAATGGAAGTTTCCCGCGACAAGCTGATAACGGAGTTCGTGCGCATCCAATACGAAAGGAATGATTATGAGTTCGTGCGCGGGAGACTGAGAGCGCGGGGGGATGTCCTGGAGATATTCCCTTCTTATGAGCAGACAGCCCTGCGTATAGAGATGTTCGGCGATAAGATCGAGAAGATCTCCGAGATAAACCCGGTTTCGGGGGAGATCCTGGCGCATTTGGAGAAGATAGCGGTCTATCCGGCAAAGCATTTCATTTTTTCCGGAGAGAAATTCGAATCCGCGATCAAATCAATAGAGGATGAGCTGGAAGAAAGGCTTGTTTTCTTGAGGCAAAAGAATAAGCTCCTGGAAGCGCAGCGCCTGGAATCCCGCACCAAATACGATATGGAGATGCTCAGGGAGATCGGGTACTGCCACGGGATAGAGAATTATTCCAGGCATCTTTCCGGAAGGCCCCCGGGCTCAAGGCCGTATTGTTTGATAGATTATTTTCCCGAGGATTTTCTGACCGTGATCGACGAATCGCACGCCACTATGCCGCAGATAAGAGGGATGTACGCCGGGGACAAGGCAAGAAAAGAGACCCTGGTGGAGTATGGGTTCAGGCTGCCTTCCTGCCTGGATAACCGGCCTTTGAGGTTCGAGGAATTTGAGAGTTCGGTAAAACAAGGCGTGTTCGTGTCAGCTACTCCGGATGAGTATGAGTTAAAAAAGAGCGGGGGTAAAGTCATAGAGCAGATCCTCAGGCCTACGGGTTTAGTCGACCCGGAAATAATCATCCGGCCCACTGGCGGACAGGTCGATGACCTGATCGAAGAAGTCAAGAAGAGGGCAAAGCGGGATGAGCGCGTGCTTGTGACCACACTGACCAAAAGGCTGGCGGAGGACCTGACCGCCTATTTACAGGAAAAGGGCTTGAAGGTAAAATACCTGCACTCGGAGATAGAAACAATAGAACGCTCGAGGATCCTGAGGGGTTTGCGCAAGAAACAATTTGACTGCCTTGTAGGGATAAACCTGCTCAGGGAGGGGCTGGACCTTCCGGAGGTTTCGCTGGTGGCGATATTGGACGCGGATAAGGAGGGTTTTTTACGTTCGGTGACTTCTTTGATCCAGGTCTCCGGGCGCGCGGCGCGCAATATCAACGGGACTGTGGTCATGTACGGCGATACCCTGACCGGATCAATGAGAAAGGCGATCTCCGAAAGTAACCGGAGGAGAAAGATCCAGCTTAAATTCAACCAGGAGAATAAGATTACCCCGCGTTCCATCCAGAAGGAAATAAGGCAGGGGATAGAGGACCTTGAGGAGGCGGAGGAGTTTGTGGCTGATCTGACCGGACAGGAAAAAGATGAATATGAATTGAATAAATATATTTCCGAGTTAGAATATGAGATGGAGCTGGCTGCCCGTAACCTGCAATTCGAAAAGGCGGCCGTTCTAAGAGATAAGATAAAAGCTTTCAGGGACGCCCTTCCAGCTAAAGCTAAGAGTGTCCCCAAATAACATAATAACATTAAGAGGGGACACCCTCCCGATTACCAAAAAGGGTGTCCCCCGATTACCAAAAAGGGTGTCCCTTGCTGTTGACGGTGGATGTTGGAAATACGAATATTAATTTAGGGCTTTTTGAGGAGCGTCTAAAGAAAAAATTCTCTTTCCCTACAAGGCAGGGCCGATTCCGGGCTAAGCTTAAAAGGATATTCAGCCAGAATAAGGTTGATGACGCGATCGTCTGCAGCGTTGTTCCCTGGGTAACCGCGGTGATGGAAGAGAATCTAAAAAGGCTGCTCGGCATACGGCCGTATATTATAGGTAAGGATGTAAATGTGCCGGTGAAGAATCTTTACCGTAAGCCCCGGCAGGTCGGCCAGGACCGGTTGGTTAACGCCTATGCCGCGGTTATGCTCTATGGCGCGCCTTTGATCGCTGTAGATTTCGGCACCGCGATCACCTTCGATGTAGTCTCAAAAAATAAAGAATATCTGGGCGGGATGATCCTGCCCGGACTTTCACTATCGCTTGAAGCCCTTAATCAACGGACTGCTTTGCTCCCAAAAGTCAAGTTAGTTAAACCGAGGGAGTTTATCGGAAGGGAAACCAGAAGCAGCATGTTAAGCGGCATAGTCCATGGTTTCGCCGCGCTGACAGACGAGTTCATCAGGCGGATAAGGAAAGAAATCGGAAAGGACGCGAAGGTTATCTGCACAGGAGGTAACGCGGGCCTGGTCAGTAAGTATTCCGTTTTGATCGATAAGGTAGATGAAGACCTGACTCTAAAGGGCATGAACCTTATTTACAAAAGTCTAAGCGCCTGAATCCAGTAAAAAACTCCTTAATGAAAAGCCAAGGTATGGAGCCGATCTTTATTATCGGCACAGAACGCTCAGGAACAAATTTATTAAGGCTGATCCTTAATTCCCACCCCGGTATCGCCATCCCGCATCCTCCCCATATCATGAAGAATTTCTCCGGGCTAGAGCCGCTTTACGGCGACTTGAATACGGATCCCCGTTTCAGGAGGCTGATCAGGGACGTCGTGACCATGGTCGAGCTGCATCCTTATCCGTGGGAGGTCAAGCTTGACCGTGAAAGGATATTCCGCCAGGCCGCGGAAAGGAACCTGATCAACGTATTCTTCGCGATCTATGACCAATACCTGCAGAGCGCGCGTAAGAAACGCTGGGGATGCAAAAGCACCTTTATGATCTACCATATGGACTCTATCCTGCGTTATTATCCGCGCGCAAAATTCTTATATATGGTCAGGGATGGGAGAGACGTGGCTGCTTCCGCTAAAAAATCCATATTTAACCGTTACTGCGTTTATTATACCGCCAGGCTATGGAAGAAGGAACAGCGGATCGGTATTTCCTGGATGAGTAAACTGCCTGATGACAGGATACATTTAGTTAAATATGAAAGCTTGTTGAATGACCCAAAAGGCACCGTGGAATCGTTATGCGGTTTCCTGGATGAGCCTTTTGAGGCCGCCATGCTTGATTTTTCCGCTACGCAAGAGGCAAAAAAAAGCGCCAGCATCAGCGCCTCCTGGAAGAACACATCCAAGCCGATCCTGAAAGATAACGCGGGCAAATACAAACATGAATTGACCGGAAGGGAGATAGGCCTGTTTGAAGCTATTGCCGGCCCTGAATTGGAACATTTCTCTTATCCGCTTACTAAACCTTTAAATGGCGGGGGCGGACGGGTACCTGGCTTTAAAACCGGCTACCTATTGGAAGAGGCCCTGCTGATGCTCAAGGCGCAATCGCGGCACCTGCTCACCGATAAAAACAGTTTTCTAAGGTTCAGAAAATATTGGTTCCTGAAAATGGTCAGGATCGCCAGAATGATAAAATGAAAACAGCTGACTTAGACTGCGAGTATTACATCCGTAAGACGGCGGAATTCAGGAACGGGATATTCCATCAAATCGCCGCCAGGGACCCGGGCCAGCTCTGGCTGACCGCTTCCCTTGAAGATGTCAAAAAGGTCATTGTCATACTATCCGCGTCGCGCTCGGGATCAAGCTTATTGTCGGCGGTCCTAAAGAAAATGCCCTCTGCGTATTCGCTGAGCGGGGAAAGCGTCCCTTTTTATAAATTAAACGGTTTTTCCTCCGACGCCTTCCTTTCGGACGGGATACCGGACAGCGCTATCCGGCAGGGTAACATATCAGGCCTCTCCCGGGATCTTCTGAGCGACTTTTCCCTGCCGGCGGAAGGAAACCGGTTAATAAAAGAAGAAAGCGCGTTGATCCGTTATATTGACGAGCTCGCCTTGCGATTCTCTTTGCAATGGCCGGGAGCGGATTTTTCATACAATGAATTTTCACGCCTCACGCTCAAGGCATATGAAGCATACGCGAAAACGCGCAGCGTATTTTCCCCGGAAGATTTTTACCTTGAACTTATCCTTTGGCTGAGGCAGGAGTATAAGGCCATCAACCCCTATTATTATGATATTCCTCCGGAAGCGGTCCGTGAGAGATTTCCGGGATTGGAACTGCCATCCGGGCCCCCGCATGATACTCTGACAATAGAAGAGCCTCCTTTTATCCTGCTTTCCCCCCGCGAGAAGGTCACAAAAAAAGACCTTTCGGCCAAGACACTTCTTTTAAAGACTTCCGCGGATTGTTACCGCATGCCTTTCCTGGAAACAATTTTTCCGCGGGCGGATATCAGGGTGGTTTACTTGACCAGGAATCCTCTGGGCTGCGTGAACGGCTTATACGACGGATGGCTGCACAGGGGGTTTTTCTCTCATAACCTCAGCGCGATTTTAAAAGACCGCGGCCAAATTCTGGATATATCCGGATACTCGGGCCTGAACGAATGGGGAAGGCGGTGGTGGAAATATGACCTGCCCGCGGGGTGGCGGGATTACGCGCAAAAAAGCCTGGAAGAAGTATGCGCTTTCCAGTGGTATTCCGCTAATTATGAGTCAGGGGAATATTTGAGAAAAAGCGGGAGAAGGTGCTGCCGCGTCAAGTATGAGAATATGATCGCCGGCATAGATTCAATAACCGGGGAGTTTGATAAAATCATGGATTTTTTCGGTCCGGGCGCGGGGCGCGTTACAGATCTTGGGCTGCATAAGCTGCCTGTTGTGCAGGCGACTGAGCCGCCCCGTATATATAGATGGAAGACGCGGGAAGATATGCTGCTTCCCCTATTGGATGACCATAAAACAGCGGATATGGCAAAAGAGCTCGGTTACAATAAAAATAATGTTGAGGAGTGGTTTTAATGGGCGGATATTTTTTGAATTCCGAATACCTGCCTTTAAAAGCGGTCTTATTATGCAAGCCTTTTTTTGAGCTTTCCGGCGCCTATAACACTAAAAGGGCCCTTCATAAAAAAAGAATTGATTACCTGATCTTGAATAAAGAGATCCAGGTGATCGCCGGGACATACAAAAAGCTTGGGATAAGGGTTCATTTTATGGATCCCGGATGGATTTCTGGCACGGATAAAAGATGCGCGTTTAATATCATGTTTGCCCGCGACATCTTCTTCATGACCGCCAAAGGCGGCATCTTGTCGAGCATGGCCGCTATCGTAAGGCGTGATGAGACAAAGTACGCGCAAAGGTCATTGAAAAGATTAGGAGTGCCTGTCAGGCAAGTTTTCCGGGACAATGCCACTTTTGAAGGAGCGGACGCTTTGTGGGTAAACCCCCGGCTGGTCGCGGTAGGAGTGGGGAACCGGACCAATGAAAGCGGTTTTAGGCAGCTTAAGGAAGTATTGAAGCGGGACGGCGTCAAATGCGCCCGCCTTCCGGCGCCTCGCGGCACGCTGCACCTTTTAGGAACGATACAGTTAATTAATAAAAACCTGGCCCTGACGAGGTCCGGAGTTGACCCCCGGATCGAGGGATTTTTAAAGGAAAATAAAATAAAGTTTGTAGAAATCCCGGAAGGCAATGAAGTAAAGAACAAGCAGGCTTTTAATTTTGTCACGGTCGCTCCGAAAACAGTTATTATGCCTGCCCTTTGCCCAAGGACAAAGATCCTTTTGCGCGGTCACGGGGTCAAGGTGGCCGCGGAGGTGCCGATAACACAGCTCGTTAACGGGGGCGGAGGCCTTGCCTGCGCAACCGGGGTCCTGGCAAGGGCATAAGCGAGGTAAATAAAATAACATCAAGGAGGTGCTTGGGATATGTACAATGGGCATAAAAGATACGCTTTATTTATCGGCAGGTGGCAGCCATTTCACAACGGGCATAAGTATTTGATCGATGAAGCGCTGGCTAAAGGCGAGAACGTATGCGTAGCGATAAGGGATACGGAAATTTCCGAACAGAACCCTTATACGGCGGTGCAGCGGGCGGAAATGATCCAGCGGGTCTACAACGGTAAAGTGGAGATCATCGTTATCCCCGATATCAAAAGCATTAATATCGGCAGGAATGTCGGTTATGACGTCAATATCGTTGAGCCGCCTTCCGATATCGGGAAGATCTCTGGGACTAACGTGCGCTCCGGCAGGGACAGTAACGTCCCTTTGGAGGTCGCCGAGTACATCAGGCGGCTGCGTATGACGTTGTGGCTTACGGGGCTGCCTTGTTCCGGCAAAACAACCCTATCCAAAAGATTGAAAGAAGAACTGGACAACCGCGGCTTCAGGACGGTATGCCTGGACGCGGATGATGTCCGCAGCAAGTTGAACGCGGACCTGGGTTTTTCTAAAACCGACAGGATGGAAAATCTCAGGCGGGTCGCGCATGTCGCGAAACTGTTCAACGATAACGGCATTTTCGTAATTGCCAGCTTCGTTTCCCCGCTGAACGAAAACCGCCAAATGATCAGGAAGATCGTAGATAATTTTAAATTGGTGTATCTTAAATGCGGCCTTGAGGTTTGCGCGCAGCGGGACGTGAAGGGGATGTATAAGAAAGCGCGCGCCGGACAGATACAGGAATTCACCGGTGTTTCAGCGCCCTTTGAAGAACCGCCTGACGCGGAGATCATTATCGATACGGAACACGCGGGCATCAATGATTGCGTTAATGAAATATTGGATAAGATCGGTCTCATAAAGAAGGCGGGGAACGCCTGATGCCCGTTAAAAAAGGCCCTGCGCTGCGCAAGCTTAAAGAGCAATTCGCGATCCGCTGCCCCGAATTCGATATTTCGGCTAATTGGGTGAGCGACAGGAAGCTTATTAACGCGCATTTAGATCTTGCCGGGAAACCCGCGGGCAAGGCCCTGGACCTGTGTTGCGGGACGGGGAGGGTTGGACGCGCCTTAAAACGCGGGGGCTGGGAGGTGCTAGGGGTAGATGCCTGTCAAGAGATGGCCCGCGCGTCATCGCGTTTTTTCCCTGCCCTGGGAGGAATGGCCGAAAGCATACCCTTTAAACCCGGTTCTTTTGACCTGGTGATCTGCCGCCAGACCTTTCAATTCCTTGATATCAAAAAAACGCTCAGCGGTATCGCGAGGGTATTGTCGAGCGCGGGGTCATTTGTCGTAAGCCTTACGGTGCCTTTTTCCGGGATAGACAGTGAATGGCTGTCTAAAATCCATAGCGTAAAACAACCGCTCCTCCTGAAATTCTATACTGCCGGTGACTTGGAAAACGAATTAAAAAAGGCGGGTTTTCGCGTCAGAGAAAAGCGCGGGCTTACAGTCAGGGAGTCGATTGACCGGTGGATGAAGTATTCCCCGGAATTGAGCCCAAAGATACGGGGAAAAGTGATCTCTATGGTCAAAGACGCTCCGGCCGCTTATAAGAAATTACACCGGGTTAATGTCGTAAAAGGGGAAGTTTTTGAAGACTGGAATTGGATAATTTTAAAGACGATCTATAAAGGATAAGACCATCATGGCGGATAATACCACATACACCAGGTTAATGAAGATAGCGGATATGCCTGATTTCAAGAAAAGGCATGGCATAAAGGCCGGGATATTGATCCCGCCTTCTCCTTTTATTGTCCCGAACGGATGGGAGTTCGTGCATCAGGCGCCGTTCGAAGGGCCATCCGTTATATCGGCTGTCCTGAGGGGGTTGGGTTTAGAGGTTGTGATCCTGGACCAGAGAAGAGATTTTGACCCCGAAGCGTTAAAGAACGGGCCGCTGAAGAAACTGGATATTCTAGCCGTGGCAACATACGAAGACAGTTTTCCATTCATACAGAAAGCGATCGAAATCGCCAAACAAGAAGAACCCGCCAGGCCGGTGATCTTAGGCGGGCCGCTGGTGACCTCGGTACCGAAATTGATCATGGAAAATACCGCGGCGGATTACGCGGTTGTCGGCGAGGGGGAGCTGACGACGATAGAGTTGATGGACCTTATCATGAAGCGCAAGGGCGCTTTGGCCGTCAAACAGATAGAAGGGCTGGCCTGGAAGGATGCCTCAGGGGCCGTAATTTTAAATCAGCGCCGCGCGCAAATGCGAAACCTGGATACCGTGCCCGCGCAGGATCTTTCTGTCTGGCCCGAGGTGAAGAAAACCGGGATCGCCCCTGAAATTTACATGACTTCGAGCCGCGGATGCCCGGGCCGGTGCACCTTTTGTTTTAGAGCCATGCCGCTTTTAAGATATAAAAGCCCTGCCAGGGTACGCAGGGAGCTCATTTTCCTGAAAAAATATAAATATCGTTTCGCCTGGTGGAGCGACCTGACTTTTATAGACTCCAAGGAGAGGGTCCATAAACTTATGGACGGGGCTTTTAAGGGGATAGATTTCCGTTGGAGTTGTTTTACCAGGGTAGACGGGATAGATCTAAAAGTCCTCAGGCATATGAGGGAACGCGGCTGCGATATCGTAATGTACGGCTTTGAATCTATTACTAAAGATATCCTGGATTATTTCAGGAAGAAAGTTTCCAAAAGCCAGATCATCAAGGCGATACAACTTACACGAAAGGCGGGATTAAAGGTAGGCGGCCTTTTTATCATCGGAGGGCCGGGAGAGACAAGGGAGAGCCTCCGCCGCACTGTCGAATTTTGCGGAAGATTCAAGGAGGTCACGCGGGTCAAATATATGTCAGCCATCCCGGGGACCATTCTTTATTATGACGCCATAAAAAGAGGGATCATTACTGACGAAGCGGGGCATCTGGATTTCTTATCCAGGGAACGTTCCGCGGAAGACGACCAGATCCTTAATTTCACCGGCCTCGCCGAAAAGGACCTTAGGCAAGCCTACCGCGCCATCAACCGCCAGATAGAAGTGCGGCCGTACGAATACTGGAACAGCGCCAACCGTTATCTGGATAAGCCGCAAAAATTTAAAGAGCGGCCTTTTGTGGCGGCTTCTTAGAACGGGCTAAAATATGAGCAAAAATTACTTGAGGCTTTCAGCGTTCGCGCTGATATTTTTCCTGGCGTTATTTTTATCCTGCCTGTTTGTTTTGCCCATACCCGCTTTAAATACGCCAAAAATCTCCCGGCACTACAACGTCATATTATTCTTTGTGGATACCCTGAGGGCCGACCACCTGGGTTGTTACGGATACCCGAAAGCCACCTCGCCCAATATAGACAAGCTGGCCGGAGAATCGTTCGTCTTTAAAGAGAATTTTTCCACGGCTTCTTACACGTTCTCCAGTTTTATGTCCATTATTACTTCTTTATATCCCCGTTCCCACGGCGTATTGATGATATCTAAGGATAAATTATCCCCTCGGGTCAATACGCTGGCGCAAATCCTCGACATGTACGGTTATAAAACTTTGTGGCTGGGCCCGCTTGATGATCCCCATCTAAAACCGGAGGCAGGCTTCGGAAGGGGGTTTGAGGAGCAAAAAGGCGGGATCAGTAAACATAATCTTGTGAAGATAAGAGCCGATCTTCTAAACTGGATGGAACATAACCGGAACGAAAAATTCTTCCTGAATATGCATACCTATAAGGCGCACAGCCCCTATTTTCCGTCTGCCAAATATAAAGAAAAGTTTACAAGAGCCAAGGGCATGAAGGGGGTCATCGATAAGAACACCTTATTTTTTAAGAAGACGGTAGAGACCATGCGGGAGCGCGAAAAGGATCCTGTTACCCCGCTTAGCGAAAAAAAACTCTTCAAGGAATACCTCGCCTCGGGCACGCTGAATGCCTCAGAGACGTATGAGTTTTTTCTCTCTCGGGCGAAATCGGATAAGCTATCCGAGGTCCAGGACTGCGCGTACTGGGGCGGCGTTGACCTGTCTGACCCCGCTGTTAACGCCTATATGCAGGCCTTATATGACGCCTGTATACTGGAATTCGATCAGGAGATCATCAACCCCGTTATTGAGAAACTAAAGGACTTGAAGCTTTACGATAGCACTATCATTATAATATGCGCTGATCATGGGGAAGAGTTCAATGAGCACGGTGGGCACGCGCATGGCGGCACCCTGTATCGCGAAGTTACGCATGTGCCTTTGATCATTCATGTCCCGGGAATAAAGCACGGCCGGCAGATAAATGAGCTGACCCAGACCGTAGATATCATGCCTACGCTTTTAGATCTGCTCGGGATACCGGTACCGCGCCAGGCACAGGGTAAGAGCCTGGTGGATCTTATGAATAATAAAAGAGCCTTGCCCCTGCGCGAATACGTTTTTAGCGAGGCGAACGGCATTTCCTCCATACGCTCCAAAGAATGGCTGTTCCTGTTAAACAATAACGACCAAAACCGCCGGTTTTACCATCTTGCCTCCGACCCAAAAGAGCAGAAGAACATGTATCCCGAGAATAAAGAGGCGGCTTTAGAATTGGAATCCGAGCTCAAGAAATGGGAGGCGTCTTTGCCGTCCTATCAGGATATGGAATACCCTTTTGACCCGGGCATAGATGAGGCGACCCAGGAGAGGATAAGGAAGTCAGGTTATTGGTAAAAAACATATGAAATATTTATTTATTTATTTTTCGGCGCTGTTTTTATTATTTTCGCCGCTATTTGTCGAAGGCGCGCCGGTAAAGACCTTTAAAGACTACAACGTCATATTATTCTTTGTGGATACCCTGAGGGCCGACCACCTGGGTTGTTACGGATACCCGAAAGCCACCTCGCCCAATATAGACAAGCTGGCCGGAGAATCGTTCGTCTTTAAAGAGAATTTTTCCACGGCTTCTTTTACCTTTCCCAGTTTTACGTCTATTAATACCTCTCTGTACCCTAATTCTCACGGCGTGTACATGGCATTCAAGGACAAGTTGTCCCCCAGGGCCAGTACCTTAGCGGAAATCCTTAATATGTACGGCTACAAAACAGCCTGGCTTGGCCCGCTTAACGATCCCCATCTCGATTTACTGGCAGGCTTCGGGAGGGGGTTTGATGAGTTCATAGGGCAAAGCAGCTCATATGACGTTAAGAAGAAAAAGGTCATCTTCTTAAACTGGCTGGAGGAAAACCGCGGCAAGAAATTCTTCTTTAACGCGCACACTTATAAAATGCATTCTCCTTATTTCCCCTCTCCCGAATATAAAGAAAGGTTTACGAAAATTAAAAGCATGAAAGGAGTCATAGATAACGAGGATTCGCTTTTGGAGCGCACCTGCGAGATCCTGAGGGAAGGCCAGCGCGGCAGGGACATAGTCGATAGGTTTTTGGGTAAAGAGCTTTATGACGAATTCTCCGCTTCAGGTTTATTGAACGCTGATGCGCAACGCATAATCAGTTTCTTTAATGTAAGTGAGAAAAAGTATAAAATAGCGCCGTTAAAAAATTTCGCTTACTGGCGGGAGATCGACCTGAGCGACCCCGCCGTTAACGCCTATGTCCAGTCCCTCTACGACGCCTGTATCCGTGAATACGATGAAGAGGTGATCGGCCCCGTTATCGAGAAGCTGAAGGACTTAAGAATCTACGACAAGACGATCATCATAATCTGCTCCGACCACGGGGAGGAATTTTACGAACACGGGAAGCACGGCCATGGCCTTACCCTGTACGGCGAAGCCACCCACGTGCCCCTGATCATCCGTGTCCCGCGGGTCAAGCGGGGCAAGGGCATAAAAGAGCTTACTCAGACGGTAGATATCATGCCTACCCTTTTGGATCTGCTTGGGATACCAATACCTCACCAGGCGCAGGGTAAAAGCCTGGCCGGTCTTATGAATAAAAGAACGAACGCTCATCCCCAAAAATATGTCTTTGGAAAATTACAAATTATTTCCTCCATACGCTCCAAAGAATGGCTCTTCCTGTTAAATAATGACAGCCAAAAGCGCGAGCTTTACCATCTTTACTCCGACCCCCGGGAGCAGAAGAACGTGTATCCTGAGAATAAAGACGCGGCTTTAAAATTGGAATCCGAACTCAAGAAATGGGAGGCGTCTTTGCCGTCATATCAGGATAAGGAATACCCTTTTGACCCGGGTATAGATGAAGCGA
>JAQUPI010000033.1 GCA_028716705.1 Candidatus Omnitrophota bacterium
GTAGGGCATCTTCCCTACATTTCCAAATTGGCCTCCAGGCTGCTTACAGGCTCAGAAGATAAACCCTTTATCAAATTCGAGCAGGGCAGCGTGCTTTCGCTTTCCAACAGCGAAGGGCCTTGGGAAGTAAAGTGGTTCATTACCCCTAAGCTTCTCTCAGAGACGGAGCGCGTTGAAGTTTGGAGGCATCCGGCTGTCTAAAACGGCCCTACCTTTCGCTTCTTTGTTTCTTTTGTTTTTCCCGGGTGAAAATTGAGGCAATTTCTCGCATTCTTAATCTTTATTCTTATTGGAGCCAGCATGAACGAATCCGCCGCGAATCCGCAAAAAATAAAGATCTTTAACGCCTCGGCCAATAGGGTGGAAGAAGTAGAAAAGATCCTCAAAACTGACGCCGAGTGGAGAAAGATACTTACCGCTGAAGAGTTCTCGATCTTGCGCCTCAAGGGCACGGAAATACCTTTTACCGGCCAATGCGCCATCCCCAAAAAAAAGGAAAAAGGCATATACCAATGCGCCGCTTGCGGCACCGACCTTTTCAAGGTGGAAACAAAATTTGAATCAGGCACCGGCTGGCCGAGTTTTTTTCAGCCGGTTTCAGAATTGAACCTGCTATTAAGGCCGGATAACAGTTTCGGGATGCAAAGGATGGAGGCTCTGTGCGCGCGCTGCGACGGACACCTTGGGCACGTTTTTGATGACGGGCCCCCTCCCTCGGGAAAACGCTATTGCATCAATGCCGTAGCCATTAAATTTAAGAAAACCCCCGATCCCCATCATGAGGCCGCTTTTGGCGCGGGGTGTTTCTGGGGCGTAGAGGCGGCGTTCAGGAAAGTAAAAGGGGTCGTAACAACAGAAGTAGGATATATGGGCGGTACCAGCAAGAACCCTACTTATGAAGAAGTGTGTTCGGGGGGGACCGGGCACGCGGAAACAGTGAGATTGGAATATGACCCGGATACCGTCTCCTACGAAGATCTGTTAAATTATTTCTGGCATATTCACGACCCGGGATCATTAAACAGGCAGGGTCCGGATATCGGAAGCCAATACCGTTCAGTCATATTTTATTACACGCCGGAACAAAAGCGGGCGGCAGAAGCATCGAAAAGAGAACTTGAAGCATCCGGAAAGGTAAAAATGCCGGTAGTTACCGAGATCGCTCCCGCAGGCGAATTCTACAGGGCGGAAGAATATCATCAGCGTTATCACGAAAAGCACGGCAATTTACCTTCATGTCCGGTGCCTTTGAAACGAGAAAGATGAAATGGTTATTTTATGCCGTTTTCACGCTGCTGTTTTGCGTTTCCGCTGATTTTGCGAGGGCCATGGATAACATTCCCGCTACTGCCACCGAGGACCTTATGCGCGAACACGGTGTCCTGGGCCGCATCCTTTTGATCTATGAGGAGTTATCGCGGAGGATGGATGGCGGCGAATCGTCCGCGGACGAGCTTATCAAATCCACGCGGATCATCCGTAATTTTATTCAGGACTACCATGAAAAACTTGAAGAGGAATATATTTTTAAGCGGCTGCGCGGAGAGAACAAGCTCGTCAGAATGGCGAATATTTTGGAATTGCAGCATAATACCGGCAGAAAGATCATTGACGAGATCCTCCGGATGAAAGATCCGCGAGATTACCAGGATAAAGAGAAGCTGGATGAATGTACGCGCAATATGCGGAGTTTTATCCGCCTCTACAGGCCGCATAAAGCCCAGGAGGACACGTTTTTATTTCCCGAATTCAAAAAGATCCTTTCGACCCGTGAATACGATGAATTAGGGAAAAAATTCGAAGAAGAAGAAGCAAGGCTCTTCGGTGAAGGAGGTTTTGAGAAAATAGTTTCCCAAACTGAGGAAATAGAGAAATCCATCGGCATTTTTGAATTATCGCAGTTTACTCCGAAATGAAAATACATATCTTCCATCGCAGCCAGATAATTTTTAAGGACCGGTTTGAGGCGGGAAAGATATTAGCCGAAAAACTGATAAAATTGCATTTAACCGCTAACATTGTCCTCGGTATTCCCCGTGGCGGGATAATCATAGCGAAAAAGTTAGCGCAGGCCTTGGGCTGCGGCATAGACCTTGTGCTGGCCAGGAAATTAAAGGCCCCTTTTAACCCCGAGCTTGCCATTGGAGCGGTGGCTGAAAACGGGAAGTTGTTCCTGAATGAAGAGATCGCTTATCAGTCCGGAGCAGATAAGGATTATATCGAGCGGGAGAAAGAACGCCAGATGGCAGAGATCAGAAGAAGGGTGGAGATCTACCGTAAGGTAAAGCCGAAGGTGCCCTTGCGGGATAAGACAGTTGTTTTGACCGACGACGGCGTCGCCACAGGCGCGACAATGGAGGCCGCGATATGGGCCAGCCGCCAGGAGCACCCCAAAAAAATAATAGTGGCTTTGCCTGTTGGAGCGGGAGAATCAGTCGAAAGGATCGCCAAGAGCGCGAATGAGGTAGTTTGCGTCGCCGTCCCACCGTTTTTTTCGGCGATCGCGCAGTTCTACACCGCCTTTCCTCAAGTCGAAGACGAAGAAGCGATAAAAATTCTAAAATTTTCCTCAGTCGAACATAAAGAGGCGCATTTAACATGGCAGGAAAGAAGGTAAAAATGGGAAGAAAAGCTTTTGGCCCGAAAAGAAAGAAGTATCTCGATTTGCACCACGATAGGAAGAAAAAAGCGCTGCCCCGGCGATGATTATGGTCCCAGCCGATAAAGGAGGGTAAAAATGCCGATAATGCAGATAAGCGTTGTCCCGGTAGGGACTCGCTCCACTTCCATAAGTAAATATATAGCCGCAAGCGAAAAAGCCGTTTCCGGCCATAAATCCGTGAAGAGCCAGCTGACCCCAATGAATACCATAGTAGAGTCCGGATCCTTAAGGGAATTAATGGATATCGCCGCAAATATGCATAAGAACGCGCTCAAGGAAGGCGCCAGGCGCGTGCTTACCTCGATAACGATAGATGACCGGCTGGATAAGAGGACCGAAATGGAAGCCAGGGTCAGGTCGGTAGAGGAAAAAATGGGCAAGAGCTGAATAAGGCCCAAAATCCCGCTAAACATATTGAAAAATCCCGATTATGGCAGTACAATAAGTGAGGCCATGGCGTATAAAGACATTCGGGGAGGTGAGATATGCAGATAAATGAATTGGTGGGGAAGCTGGTACTGTTTAAGCTCTCGGAAGACTTAAGGCAGCATACACCGCTTTTTCAGATCTACAAAGATGAATTATGGGCTATGGTGACAGGGGTCGATGATTTGGGCGTATGGATCCAGAATCCGGCTTATGAATTGGGCGTATGGTGGGATGAAAAGGGGAACCTGATACCTCCTGAAAAGCAATCTCGGGAAAAAGTAAAAACGGACATGCTTGTTTTTTGGCGTTATATAATCGCGATGATGAGCGTGGATGACGAGCGTTTTCAGCGCATAAAAACCGAAAGGATGCCGGGGTTCCAGCTTTACCGATAAAAATGAGGAAAAACGCCTTCTTACTTTTTGCCGTATGCGCCTTATTTCTGGCGCCGGCCTGGTGCCAGGAGAGCGGGGAGATCCCCCCGGGCATGGAAAAAAAACTGATAGGCACCACCGAAATGATCGTTCCCAAGGGCATGCAGTTCCGCAAAGAAGGCGACGCCCTGGTATTAGAAACCGCCCCTGAATATGTGGCGCGCAGGCTTTTAGAGCAGGACAAACGCCTGGAGAAAATGGAGCAGAGGTTTGAGGAATTTAGCTGGAAAATAGAAGAGCTGAACATATTTCTTGAAGGGATCCGGCAAAAAATCTCCGAGCAGACAGAAAAGCAATAGCCTTCCTACCGCATCCATCCAATCTATTGGATCCGTAAAGTTTTATCCGCCGCCCTTGACATTCTTTCTGATAATGGTAAGATTTATTTATGAAACCGAACAGATTCAATTTAACGCTGGTTATCCTTTCTTTAGCGTCCGCTTGGGTTATTCCCGCGGGGTTACAGGCGGAAATAGATAACCGGGATATGCGGGATATCGCGAAAGATTGGGGCGTTATCGAGGAAAGTAAAAGATCCGGGACCGGACCGGAGGATAAGCTGGCGATAAGCCCGCTGAAAGAAAAAAGCGCCAAGAAAAGAAAAGAATTCAACAAAAATATCAAAACAAAATACGAGCTCCAGAAGCTTCAGGCTTTGACGCCTGAAAAGCGCTATAATAAAGGCAAGCCGAGGCGGAATAACAACGAAGAGATACGCACTAACCGCCGGGCGGCCGACGAAGCAATTTCCAATAAAGCGACGATAAAGAGGTATTGATGGAGATAAAGATCTATTACCATCACACCGACTGCGGGGGAGTGGTTTATTACGCCAAATACCTGGAGTTCCTGGAGCAGGCACGCACCGAGTTTTTTGAGGGAAGGGGTATTTTTATAAAGGAGCTTGCCGCCCGGGGGGTAATGTTCGTCGTGGCCAGGCAGGAAATAGATTATAAGGCCCCTTCTTTTTACGGAGATACGCTTTCCATAGATACCCGGATTACGCAACCCGGGAGGGTTAAGCTTGAATTTATCTGCGAGATCAAGAATCAGCAGGGCCGTCCGGTCTCTTCGGCGAAGACTATAATGGTCTGCGTGAACGCGGACCTCAAGCCTCAGGCCATACCTGAAAACATCCGCGAGAAATTAACTTAGAGCGCAAAATAAAATGAGATCTATTTTTCTCCTAAGCGGGGCGGGTTGCATTTTGCCCTTCCTCATATTAGCCAATTTTGTATTCGGATGGATCTTTCTTAAGCCACTCTATTGGCTGGTTTCCGAAGCCGTATTGATATCGCTATTCGTGATCAATAGCCGGATAATTTCCGGCCAGATAAATTCAGCTTTCGTAAAGCGCTCGAATGTGATCGATGTGGAGGCGGAGGCGGTTAAAGGAAGCCCTAAAAAGATTAAAGAAATAAGTTGACAATTCAAATAATAATGTTATATTAATATTCGTAGTAAAAGAGGATTAGAAGTCTATAAGACCGCAGGAAATCTAAGCCTTGCGGTTTTTTTGTCGCAGAAAGCGGCAAAGATCCGTTTACTATAATTTTAAGAAAAGGAGGTAGTTAAAGCATGACAGGAACAGTAAAATGGTTCAGCGATCAAAAAGGTTACGGATTCATTACTCCTGAGAATGGTAAGGATGTATTTGTACATCATACCGCGATACAGGGTGAGGGATATAAATCTTTACAGGAAGGCCAGAAAGTCGAGTTTGAAGTCGAACAAGGCCCTAAAGGCGAACAGGCTGTAAAAGTAGTCAAACTGTAATCGAGTAACCAGAGAGCCCGGTATCTAATAAGTGCCGGGCTTTTTTCAATAAAGAGCCGCTTACGCGGCAGAGAGGACAAGATGCACACAGGTAAGATCAAGAAAATAGTAAGCGACAGAGGTTTCGGGTTTATCAGCGACTCAGACGGCAGGGAAGTTTTTTTCCACCAGAGCGGATTAGTCGATGTACGTTTGGAATCCTTAACCGAGGGGCAGGCTGTAGAGTTTGACGTGGAAACTTCACCCAAAGGCCCGCGCGCCATTAACGTAAAGGTTTCGGCAGCTGCGTAAATAAAAAATGAAAATCGTATTGATAGAGCCTCGCGCCAAGAGGGCTAATTTCTACAGCAGGCTTTACGTTATGCCTTTACTAGGCCCGGTGTACCTGGGGACCATATTAAGGAACAGCGGCCATGAAGTAAAGATATATAACGAAGATATACGTATGCCGGATTACTCGCGCCTGGAAGCGGATCTAATTGGTATTTCCCTTCTGACTTCCACGGCGCCCCGCGGCTACGAGATAGCCCGCAAATTCCCTAAAGACAAGGTGATCATCGGCGGCGTCCACGCCAGCCTTATGCCCGAAGAGGCGTCTCAGTACGCCAGGCAGGTGGTGGTCGGAGAGGCGGAAAATGTTATCGTGGATATCGCGGAGGGAAGGCTGAGGGACAGCGTAGTACACGCTAAGCCGCTGGAAAACCTTGATACGCTGCCGTTCCCGGATTTTTCACTGATCCAGGGGTACAGCCTTTCACCTTTGATCTCGCCTGTTTCTACCTCAAGAGGGTGCCCTTTTGACTGCAGTTTTTGCTCGGTGACCAAGATGTTCGGCAAAAAATACCGCTTCCGCAGCGCGGATAATATTATGAGGGAGGTCGGTTCGCGCAGGGCAAAGTCATTCTTTATTTGTGACGATAATTTTACGGCCAATCCGGCCCGCACCAGGCATTTGTTGAAATTAATGCTAAAAGACAGGATAAGCCCCTGGTGCTGCCAGGTTCGCTGCGATGTCGCTAAAGACGCGGAGCTTTTGAACCTGATGGCGAAAGCCGGATGCAGGCTTGTTTGCGTCGGCTTCGAGTCCATTAATCCGCATACCCTCAAGGCCTATAAGAAGAGCCAGACTGTGGAAGAGATAGTGCACGCGATCCGCTCGATACATAAGAAAAAGATAAAGATCCACGGGATGTTCGTCCTTGGAGGCGAGGATGACAACAAAAATACTGTATGGGATACCCTGAGGTTTGCTTTAAAACAAAAGCTTGATACCGTGCAGATGTCGGTCCTTACGCCTTTTCCCGGGACGAAAGTCCATGAAGAGCTGACAGCGCAAAAACGCATTTTCAACCAGGACTGGAGCCTTTACGACGGCCAGCATGTAGTCTTCAGGCCGAAACTGTTATCCGCTAAACAGCTGCAGTTGAGTGTCCTTAGCGCTTATATCAAATTTTATTCCATCTCCAAGTCGGTATCTTTGCTTATGAGGTTCCGGTTCCGTAACGCGCTGTTCCGTTTTATGGGATACAGGATCGTGAGGGAATGGATGAGCCATAACAGCAAGATGGGCTGGCTGACAGGCAATTAGCGTCTATAAATCCAGTTAAAAGTCAATACTGAGTAAAGCCGGACGGCTTTATGAATGTGTTGACTTTTTTTTTATTTATGTTACCATAGCCTCTATTATTTTATCGCGTAAGGAAAAACAAGAAACCAAGGAGGATTTGAATGATAGAGGTAAATTTATTATGGCTGGCGCCGGCGGGTTCTATCTTGGCGCTTCTTTTCGCTTGGCACCTGGCAAAAGGCATCCTGAAGAAAGACGAAGGCAATGACAGGATGCGTGAGATCGCTCAGGCGGTAAGGGTAGGGGCCGGGGCGTATTTAAAAAGGCAATATACCGGAGTAGCCATATTTTTCCTTGTCGTTTTCTGTGTTCTTTGGATTTTAGCGCTGAATAAATACCTGGTTATTTTTGTGCCCTTCGCTTTTCTCACCGGAGGTTTATTTTCCGGGCTTTCCGGTTTTATCGGCATGACCATCGCTACGCAATCTTCAGGCCGCACTGCCAGCGCAGCGATGAAGAGCCTGAACTCGGGCCTGCGGGTGGCGTTTTCCAGCGGCGCGGTAATGGGCATGGTAGTTGTCGGCCTGGGCCTTCTGGACCTGTCGATCTGGTATTTCTTTTTGAATGCTTACTACGGAAGTTACAGCATTCCGGCCTGGATGCCGCAATGGCTGCTTCCTTACCTTAAATGGGCCTTTGAGGCGCATCCTTTACCGTTGGGCACGGACAAGATCACCGCGATCACATCTACTATGCTTTGCTTCGGCATGGGCGCCAGTTCACAGGCGCTCTTCGCGCGCGTCGGAGGAGGTATCTTTACCAAGGCGGCGGACGTGGGCGCGGACCTTGTGGGGAAAGTTGAAGCGGGTATACCTGAGGATGACCCGCGTAATCCCGCGGTCATCGCGGATAACGTCGGTGATAATGTCGGCGACGTGGCGGGAATGGGCGCTGACCTTTATGAATCTTATGTCGGCTCGATCGTGGCCACATCGGCATTGGGCGTCGCGGCGGGTTTGGGTGTTGCCGGCGTGACCGTGCCTATGGTTATGGCCGCGGTAGGAGTCGTCGCCTCGATCATCGGGACATTCTTCGTGAAGAGCAGTGAAGAGGCTAACCAGAGAGTTTTATTATCCGCTTTGAGAAAAGGCGTATTCACCAGTTCTGTCATAGTCGCGGTAATCTCTTATTTCCTGGTGAAATATACCCTGGGGGTAGAGCATTTGGGAATTTACTGGTCGGTTCTATCCGGTTTAGTCGCCGGTGTATTGATCGGTTTATCCACTGAATATTACACTTCAAGCCATTTCAGCCCTACACGATCGATCGCGGACGCCTCTTTAACCGGCCCCGCGACGGTAATTATCGGAGGTATCGCGGTCGGCATGATGTCCACGGTCATCCCGGTGATCGTGGTAGGCATCGCCATATTATTAAGCTATTTCTTGTCGGGCGGCGCGGTAAATCCCAATGCCGGGCTTTACGGGGTCGGGATATCGGCGGTCGGAATGCTTTCTACGCTGGGCATAACCCTAGCCACAGATGCTTATGGGCCTGTCGCTGATAACGCCGGAGGCAACGCGCAGATGGCAGGGCTTGATCCCGAAGTAAGGAAGAGGACTGACGCCCTGGATTCTCTGGGCAACACCACCGCTGCCACCGGAAAAGGATTCGCCATCGGTTCGGCTGCTTTGACAGCGCTGGCGTTGATCGCCGCTTACAGGGACCAGGTAGCCTTACTCGGGAAACAACTGGATCTGAGCCTGATGAACCCGAGCGTTTTAGTAGGTTTATTTATCGGCGGAATGCTCCCGTTTGTATTCTGTTCGATGACCATGCGCGCGGTAGGCAGGGCGGCAGGGAAGATCGTTGTAGAAGTGCGCAGGCAGTTTAAGGAGATAACCGGGCTGATGGAAGGCAAGGCCAAACCGGATTACGCGCGCTGCGTGACTATCGCCACCACCGCCGCGCAGAAAGAAATGATCTTACCTTCGCTTATGGCCATAATCGCTCCTATTGCCGTCGGGCTTCTGGTCGGAATTGAGGCAGAGGCCGGGCTTTTGACCGGCGCGACGGTTTGCGGATTTGTGCTGGCGGTAATGATGGCCAACTCAGGCGGCGCATGGGATAATGCCAAAAAATATATAGAAGAAGGCCACCATGGCGGTAAGGGCTCACTGGCCCACAAGGCGGGAGTAGTCGGCGATACCGTAGGCGACCCTTTTAAGGATACGGCCGGGCCCAGCTTGAATATCCTTATCAAGCTCATGTCCATGGTTTCCATCGTTTTTGCTTCCTTCATCATTTCACATACTCTTCTGAAATAGGGACACCCTTTTAGACAATCGGGGGACACCCTCTTAGGCAAAGCTAAGAGTGTCCCCTTTATTTTTTATGTTGAATCAGCGAAATCTATAAGGTTATTTTCATTCCCCAGCGTCCGGTCCCTGTAGCTGCTCCAGGTATATTCTATAGGCGATAAGACCAATCCTTTTCTTACGGGATTCATTTCAACATAATAAATACATTCTAGAAAATAATTATCCATCTGAATAATCATACTCTTGAATCTTCCTTGCCATATTCGGCCAAATCTGCCATATTTATTATTGAACCATACAGTGTAAGTCTGCGTCAATCCTTGCATTAATTTGGACAAGTCTTTAGATTCTTTAAGCTGCAGTATCAAATGAATATGGTTAGGCATCAGGCAATACCCAAATAATTTAAGGGGAAACTTGTTTTTATAGCGTCTTAACAATTCTAAATATTTCTCGAAATCCGATTCTTCAAAGAATATTTTCCCGTTCTGGTTTCCCCTGTTGACAATATGATAATACACATTATTCAATAAAATTCTAGGTCCTCTAGGCATTTTTAGCACCTCCTTCTAAATAGACGTTATTATCTTAGTTTTCTAACCAAAATTATCATTTCCACTGAAAAAGAGGGACACCCTTAGCTTTATCAAAAAGGGTGTCCCTCTTGTGGATTTGTGATATAATATTCGCATGAATGACCTGGAATTTGTCCGCAGGTGCGTCAGCGGGGACAAACAGGCGTGGGAGGAATTTGTAGAAAGATATTCCTCCTTAATTTATAACTACATTCACGGCGTTTTAAGGATAAAAGGCCATTCATACACGCAAGAGCACGTCAAAGACCTCTTTCAGGAAATTTTCCTCTCTTTATCCAAAGACAATTTCAGAAAATTAAAGACCTTTAAAGCCAAAAACGGATGCAGCCTGGCCAGTTGGCTAAGGCAGGTTACCGTGAACTTTACGATAGACTACACCCGCAAATTCAGGCCCGCCCTGTCCATTGACCAGGAAAACGAAGATGGATTCAGCCTTGCCGACGTACTTCCTTGTGACGCGCCCCTGCCCGGAGATTCCCTGCGGCAAGAAGAAATTCTCAAGCATTTAACAGATTGCATCGGTAAGTTGGATACGGACGACAAATATTTCCTTGAGTTATCCCTTAACCGGGGTTTTGAACCCGAAAAACTCGTCCGTCACTTAAGGATCTCCAGGGGCGCGGTGGATATGCGCAAATGCAGGATCGTCCAACGCCTGAGGGAATGCTTTGAAAAAAAAGGTATTTTGCGTTAGATTTCGCTTGTATTTACGTCAATTATCATAGGAAGAAGGAAGATCGATATGCCTGAAAAATTGGAAGAATTGATCAAATTGGCTTATAAGAAATGGAAAGCCGTTAGGCCGCGCCGATCCGGGCCGCATCCTGACGAAGAAGAATGGGCTTGTTTTTTAGAAGGTAAGCTTGCCGAGAAAGAAAACTTACGCATAAAAGCCCACCTGCTTGAGTGCGGCTTTTGTATGGAAATATTAACCACCCTTATACACGCGGAGCCCGTATCCATGGAGAACGCGCCGCGGGAATTAATTGAACTTGCAAGAAATCTGCCTTCAAGGCCGGGTATTTTCGGGGCGGAGATAATCCTTAAGCTTTCCGAAAAAACGTTAGAATTGTTAAACACCACAGCCGACATACTTGTCGGTTCGGAGTTTGTGCCAGCTCCGATATTACGGGGCCGTAAAATAAAGGAATTCAAAGACGAGGTGACGGTCTTAAAGGATTTTAATGACATCAGGGTAGAGATAAAAATCGAGAATAAGGCGGGAGAAGCGTTTGACTTGGCCGTTTTCTTAAAAGATAAACAGACCAACCGCGCCATCAAGGACCTGAGGGTCAGCCTGTTCAAGGATGAATTGGAACTGGAGTCTTATCTGCCTTCTTCCAACAAGGTGACCTTCGAGCACGTGCTGGCGGGTAAATACACCATTGAGATTTCCGGCATGGAGAATAAGATGGCCTCGATATTACTGGATATCAGGCGTTAAATTATGGAAGAGCCCAACGCGCTGGTTCTGGAGGTCTTAAAGCAGGAAAACAAGTTGGTAATGAGCGCTTTCGAGTTGAAGGAATCCGCCCAGACCATAAAGCATTACAGCGAGCTATCCATATCCGCGGAAAAAATAAATAAATTATGCGAGGAAATAATCTCCATATTGAACCGGGCAAGCAAAAAAGGTTTTCCCGCGGCAGATTACGCCGAAAGCCTCAAAAAGACAGCGCAAGTCCTCTGGGATCATTTGTTGACTCGGCAGATAAAAGACCGTTTGAAAACGACTATAATCAACGAACTGGTTTTGGCCATAGACGAAGAATTGATCAATATACCCTGGGAACTTTTGTACGACGGTAATGATTTTATTTGCCTTAGATTCAACCTGGGAAGGCTGGTAAGGACAAAGGACGAAATCGTAAGGGCGGAATACCGCAGCGCCGCCGATATCCCCAGGATGCTGATCCTGGCTGACCCAACAGCGGACTTGAAATCCGCCTATCAGGAAGGGCTTAATATAAAAAACCAGCTTGACCGCAGGAGAAAAGAGATCAGCGTGGATTTTAAGTCCACCGCCATAGGCACTCTTTACGTAAAAAAGAACCTGAGCGATTATGATATTGTGCATTTTGCCGGCCACTGCGAATACGGCAGCGATGACCCCGAGGATACCGGCTGGGTCTTGAGCGATGGAAAATTTACCGCCGAAGACATCCTGGCCCTAAGCGAAAGCCGTTCGTTTCCCAGCCTGGTGTTTTCCAATGCCTGCCATTCCGCGCAAGTTGAGCGCGAGAGCGCGCCAATTGATTATAAAGAAAAAAATTACAGCCTCGCCTCAGCGTTCCTTTTTTCGGGGGTGAGGCATTATGTGGGTTCGATATGGAAGGTAGAAGACCGCCTGAGCCTTCTTTTCGCGGCGGAATTCTACAGCCGCCTTATCAAGGGCCATTCCGTAGGCGAAAGCATGCGCTTTGGCCGTTTAAGGTTAATAAAGGAATATGGCTTATCGGGGTTATCCTGGGCCAGTTACCTGCTTTATGGCAACCCTAATTTCAGGCTATTCAGGCGCGGCGCCGGTCATCCGCCGTTTAAATTTAAAAGGAATATTCATTCATATAAAAAAATGGCGGTCAAGGCGCTTATCGCCGCCTTGGTTATAATACCGGTAATAAGTTCGTATGTTTTTCTTCCCCAGGTAAACCCTTCTAACCATTTATCGTACTTAAGGGCTCAGAAATCGCTGGCCAAAGGCGATAACCAGCAAGCGTCGGATATTTGCAGCCGTATCATAAATAATGACCCCTTCTATTTATCGGCTTATCCTTTGATCGCCGACGCTTGTCAGAGGCAGGGAAAGAGGGATGCGGCCTTGAGGTATTATTTCGATTATTCCCTTGCCAGCGAGAAAAAACAAAATAAAAAACACCTGGCTTCGTCTTACACCGGAATCGGGTGGATCTATCATCAGCAGGGAGACTATGAAAAGGCATTTGAATTTTATAGTAAGGCGGTTTCTTTAAGCAGGGAAAGCCGGGATAGATTAAATGAAGCTGTTGCCTTGCGTAAACTGGCTGTCTGGCATATCGATAAAAAAGAGCAGGATAAGGCGCTGGAATTATTGATCAAAAGCTCTGAAATCAACCGTGAGAGGCAGGGCATCCGGGAACACGCGCATAACCTGGCTTGCGACTATTTTGATATGGGGCTCGTCTTTACCAATAAGAACGATTTCGCGGCGGCAAGGGAGCTTTATCATAAGAGCCTGTCGCTTTTTGAAAAATTGAAGCTGAAAAATGAACTCAGCGATTGCTTTTTCAATTTAGGGGAAATATGCATCTTTGAAAAGCAATATCAGAAAGCGCTGGACTATTACTCGCGCGGAGTTAAAATAGATGAAACGCAGGGGAATAAATCCAACCTCGCATCCGACTATAATATGCTGGGAGAGCTTTACGTGGAAATGGACGATCCCGAAAAGGCCGAAACATACTTTAGCCGGTCTATAGCGATCTCCAAGCAGATAAACGCCCGTCCGGAGCTGGCCTCCGCCTCTTATAACAAAGGGCTTTTATACAAAAATAAAGGGCAAAAGAATAAGGCCAGGGAATACTTAAGGCAGGCGCAGGAGATTTACAGGTCAATGGATACGTCCGAATACAGGAAAATCCAGGAAGAGCTCATAAAATTGGATAATTAAGGCTAGACGGCCGGGAGGAAACAGATGAAAATGTTTTTGTTCATGCTTTTATTAGTCCCGTTTAGCCTCGCGGGCTGCTCTATGCCCGCTTCGGCCGTCCAGGGTAATTTGCCTGGTTTTACCAGGGAGGAGAAGGCGAAAAAAAGCAAATTCGCGGGGAAGAAAAAAATAGTAACTATCAGGGATTTCCGCGGGAAAGAAGCCGTCGACGCGGATATAGATAAATTAAAGAACGCCGCACAGGAATATATCGCGCTTCACCCCGGGCTTTCCGAAGAGGCGAAAAATAATTTATTGGAACTGAAGGTAACTAAGGGTTCGACCGCGGAACAGGCGGCGTTTATATTAGGCGATCCGGATAAAAAGTCAAGATTGCGCAAGGGCGCGTTATACGGCGCGGATGAACGCTGGATCTACAGGGCCGGAAAATTACGCGCCTTCACGGTATTTATATTTCCGGTCTTCTTCCTGCACGAGGCCTATTATCTGTATTTTAAAGATAACACGCTGGTCGAAATAGAAAGACGTTTCCTTAAGCAGACTATCCGGCAAGGCGAAGGCCCGGGAGTGGTCGAGAATAAAAAGTAAAGCTCTAAAGATGAAAAAGACCATCTTGACCTTTTTTATTTTATCGGCGGTTTTATCGTCCAGCCTGGCGCAGGGGCCTAAAAATTACAGCGAAAGCGACGATACGATCGAAGTTGATTCGGGCGAGGACTTTTTGATCTCGCTTGAAGCCAACCAGGTAACCGGATTAAGATGGGAGCTCGCCGAGCCTTTGAATTGGGAAATGCTTTCACTTATCAAGATAGAATATGTCCCGGGATTCGCCCGGTTCCAGGGCAGGGGCGGAAAGGAAATATGGACCCTCAAAGCCATAAGCCCCGGGAAGACAGTTATTTCCCTGAGATATCCGGGCAAGAAAAAAGTTTTTATGGTTACCATCAAAGAAATGAAGGCGCCTTAAAAGATACCGCCTGTGAAATCCTTGTATTTGATAGCGCAAGTGGTAAAATAAAGAAAAAGAGGTTTTGATGCGGAGTAAGAAAAAAACCGATCGCGGGGTAATAGAAGACGGATTCAGGAAAAATGAGGCCAAGCTATGTTTTCTCCTCGAGAAGATCGAGGACGGGATTACCCTTAGCGACGCGAAGGGCCATTTTTATGTTTATAATTCCGCTATGGAAAAAATAACCGGCTATACAAAAGAAGAGGCCAATGCCTCTTCAGACTTCCTCGAGCTGATTTATCCGGATCCAATAGAGCGTAAGCGGGCGCTATTCGGGATTGTGGAACTTCAGGAGGGAATGAGCCGCGAAGGCGAAGTAACCATTGTCAGAAAAGACGGCCGGCCGGCGAGGATTATAATTAATTCTTATCTGACAAACTACAGCGGACACGACATATTCTTAAGCATTTACCGCGACGTAACCGAACACAAGCAATTTGAAGAAACTCAGAAAGCGAGAAAATTCGCCGAAGCCGCCAATCGCGCCAAATCCGAGTTTTTGGCTAATATGTCGCACGAGTTAAGGACCCCGCTTAATTCCATTATCGGCTTCGCCGAGATCCTGCATGACCAGACCTTCGGGCCGCTTAACGATAAGCAGAAGGAATATATAAATTATGTTTTATCCAGCGGAAAGTATCTGCTATCCCTCATCAATGATATCCTTGACCTGGGCAAGGTAGAATCAGGAAAAATGGAGTTAAAACCTTCGGTTTTTTCCCTGAAGAACCTGCTTGAAGGAAGCCTTGTCCTGGTAAAAGAAAGGGCCTTTCGGGGAGGTATTGAATTGTCTTTGGACATTGCCGATGGGATCGACCGGATGAACGCCGATGAGCGTAAGGTAAAAGAGATAGTTTATAACCTGCTCTCGAACGCGGTTAAATTCACTCCCCGGGGCGGCAGGGCGGGCATACGCGCCAGAAAACTCGATTCCATTATTGAGATCCAGGTATGGGATACAGGAATAGGGATAGAATCGAAAGACCGGGGAAGGATCTTTTCCGGATTCTTCCAGCTGGACGATAAATATGAAGGTTTCGGCCTGGGTTTGATGATCGCTAAAAAACTGGTTGAACTGCACGGAGGCAGGATCTGGGTAGAGTCCGGAGGAAAGGGTAAAGGCTCAACTTTTAAATTCACATTGCCGGCCAACCCGCAGCTAAAGAGCCAGTCTTAAGAATATGGCGACAGTGCTTCTTATCGAAGATAACGCGCAAAACCGCAGATTAGAAAAAGATCTTTTTGAGGTCGCGGGTTATACGGTTATCGAAGCCGAGAGCGCGAAAGACGGTATCGCCCTCGCGGCGGAGAAAAAACCGCGCCTTATTATAATGGATGTCCGCCTTCCGGACATGCGCGGCACGCAGGCAATGCGGGCGCTGCGCGCCGATGAAAGAACGCGCGGTATACCGGTCGTATTCGTTACCGCTTCCGCCATGCCCGAAGAAATTAACCAGATAAACACTGTGTACAACTGCGGATATATAACCAAGCCAATCAATACCCGCACCTTCGTAAAGGAGGTTGAGAGGTACATTGGGGAAAATGGGATGAAAAATGCGTAAAAAAGCGATTTTGCTTGTGGATGACGAACCTAACCACCTGGAAATTTTAAGCGTTAAGCTAAGCGGCGAGGGTTACCGGATAGAGCAGGCCCGGTCCGGGGAACAGGCATTAAAGGCGATAGAAAAAGAAAAGCCCGGCCTGGTACTCCTGGATATATTGATGCCGGGAATGGACGGGCTCGAAGTCCTGAAAAGAATAAAGGCGGCGGACCCGGGTATCCCGGTATGCATGGTGACGGCGGTTTGGGATAATGAGGAGAGTAAAAAATGCTTTGAGGCGGGCGCGTATGAATACATAACCAAGCCGGTCGACTTCGAGCGACTAAAAACAGCCGTCCTGGTTAAGCTCTTCCCAAATGAATAATTTAAAGATCCCGCGCTTTTAGAGGTGAAGATATGAAGAAAAAGATAATGGTAGTTGATGATGACGAGAAATCCCTGGAATTGGTCAAATCATATCTGGAACCGGACGGCGGATATGAAGTCCTGGCCTTAGCCGGCGCAAAGGAAATATTAACCCAGGTACGCGCATTTAAGCCCGATGTTATACTCCTTGATCTTCTTATGCCTAATATGGGAGGGATAGAGGCCTGCGAGGCGCTGAACAGCGACCCTCTCGGCAGTAAGGTCCCGATCATCGTTATCTCGGCGTTAGAAAAGGATATAGATAAATTGCAAGCTTATAAACAAGGGATTGTGGGCTATCTGGTTAAGCCCCTGGAAAAGAATATTATCATTCAGGCGATACAAAAGGCCCTGGAATATAAATAAAATCCCCTCCTTTCTCATTCCTCCGCTTTACCATCCCGGTTTTTTCCAAAATATCCGTTAGATTCTATCCCCTCATGCGTCTATTGTAGCGGGAGGTGGTTAACATGCGTAAACACGTTTTAACTTTAGCGAAAGTATTCCTGCTGGTTTTCGCTCACGCGGCTCTTGTCCTTGGGGATAATATCGTCTGGGAAGAGATCGGCGGAAGCAACCTTGACCTGAGAACCGTTTTGACCGATCCCGGTAACCCCCGGAGCGTCTATATCGGATCAAATAACGCGGTTTTTAAAACCGAAGACGGCGGAGAAAGCTGGAGGAATATTTTATCCATCAGAGGAAATAACAGGGCGGTAAATTTTTTATCATTTGACCCGGGGGATAAGAATTCTTTATACGCGGCAACCGGCAACGGGCTTTTTTTAAGCACTAATCAAGGCAAGGACTGGAGGAGGGTTTTTCGCGGCAGAAATTATTTAGAGAATGAATGCACAACTATGGCTGCATTACCTTTTTGTTCTTATTTAGGCACAAGGGGCGGGCTTTTTATTAATAAAGGCGGGGGAACTTTTTGGCAAAAGGAGGATTCCAGCTTAGGCCAAAGCCATATATTCGCTATCGCCTATGATATAAAAGAGCAGAACCGCCTCTATGCCGCCTGCGCGGAGGGAGTGTTTAAAACCGAAGACGGCGGCCAATCCTGGGAGAAAATTTTTGCCGCCAATTCCATACAAGAAGAAAAGAATAACGATATACAAGAGGAGCCCGATGAACAAGAAGGGGCATGTTCCAGCGGAATAAGGCACCTGGCCATTGACCCTGATAATTCCAGTTACCTTTACCTCGCCACCTCAAGAGGAGTATATATCAGCCGGGACAGAGGAGAAATTTGGGAGCCGCTCTCAACTTTTGGCCTGCTTGACCGGGATGTGAAATTTTTGTTGGTATCTTCCGGATCCCGCCTTTACGCTGTTACAAAAAACGGGATATTCGAGTATAAAGACGAAAGATGGCATGAGTTATCCCTGGGCCTTCCTGCCGCGGAGATAAATTTTTTAAGTTTGGATAAAAACGATCTTCTTTATGCCGCGACCGATAAAGGCTTATTCAAGGCGGTATATTCAAACTCCGGGGGAAAGGGCGGGATAATATCGTCATATTATAAGAGCGAGCCCAGGATCGATGAGGTCCGGCAGGCGGCAATTAAATACGCGGAAGTAGAGCCGGAAAAGATCGCGCGCTGGAGAAAACAGGCCGCGAAAAAAGCGCTGCTTCCTCAGCTTAACGTGGGCATAGACAGGAACAGCAGCGACCTTTGGCACTGGGAAGGCGGTTCAACCAGCAAGATAGACGACGACGTCTTAAGGCGCGGCCGGGCCAGTATCGATTGGAATGTGTCGCTAAATTGGAATTTGGGCGAACTTATCTGGAATGACGACCAAACCTCCATAGACGTGCGCTCGAGGCTGATGGTGGAGCTTCGCGACAGTTTGCTGGATGAGGTGACCAAGCTTTATTTTGAGCGGATCAGGGTAAAAATGGAGATAAATAATCTGGCCATAGAAGACAACCGGAAAAGGGCGGAAAAAGAATTGAAACTGCAAGAGCTTACGGCTTCCCTGGACTCCCTCACCGGAGGTTATTTTTCCAGCCGCTTGAATCCCGGTGCCGGGGCTTGACGCGTCTTTTATCCTTGAATTTTAGGCGGTAAGGACTTATAATTGATTCATGCAGAAGATAATAAAACCGATAGCTTTCCTGCTCGCGGCAGCGGTCCTTTTCTATGTAGGAAAGCCTAAGCTGGCAGCTTTCTACAATAATAAAGGGCTGGCATATTATGAAAACGGGCAATACCGGGAGTCGCTGGATTTTTTTGAGAAATCTTTAAGGCTGGACCCGTTTAAGGCCGTTACTCATTATAACCTGGCAAACGCCTATATGGGATTGGGGGCCCGGGAAACCGAGGCTGCCGAGGAATATGAGAAAGCTATCCGGCTGGACCCCGCCCTTTCAGAAGCTTACCGCGCCCTCGCGAATATATATCTTGGCCGCCAAATGTACACGCGGGCGATCGATCTCATCACGCAGGCGCAAACCGGTGTACCGGACAAGAAAAACGACAGTTTGCGCAACAGGGTCGATTTCGAATACGCGGTTGACTGCCTGTCTAAAAGCGTAGATTCATTTTTATCGGGGGATAAAGAGAGAGCGCACGCCCTTTTAAAAACAGCCTTAAAGATCAAGCCGGATTTCGCTTACATACATTACACGCAGGGTTATTTTTATTACGTCGACGGAAATTATGATGAGGCGGAGGCCAGCCTGAACGAAGCGGTGCTGCATGACCCCCGTTTTTACCTGGCTTACAAGGTTTTGGGAGACATCGCCTTGAAGAAGGGCGATTATGAAAAAGCCGTTGATAAATACAAGGCGGCTATTTCCTTAAATAATAAAGTCCCCGTACTTTATAATGACCTCGGTTTAATATTCATGCGGATGGAACGTTATGGCGAAGCGGTCGAATATATGGAACAGGCCGCGATGCTGGATCCGGAGAATATAGATATCCGCTACAGCCTCGCCAGCGTTTACCGCGACAACGGGCAGTTCGACGAGGCCGTTTCAAAATATAACGAAACCCTTGGTCTCCGCCCCGATTATCCCGGAGCCCATAACGACCTGGGAGACATATACAAGACGCAAGGAAAGGATAATGAAGCGCTTGCCGAATACGCGATGGAGATAAGGTATTCAAAGGAGAAGCTCGCTAAAAACGAAAATGACTTAATTATTCTCAGCAACCTGGCTTACGCTTACCGTAACTCCGGAGAAACCGCCCTGGCGGAAGAGACAATAAACAGGGCGATAGCGCTTGACCCCGGATACCAGGCCGCCTATTTGACCCTAGCGAGGATCCAGGAAGATTCGCGCGACCACAAAAGCGCTTTGCGTTCGCTAAAAAAGGCGAGAGAGTTATCCGTAGCGAGCCAGCCGAATTTTATTGACAGGGATATCTCGCGGTTAAAAGCGTCGATAAACTTGCTGAATATTTATCCCGACGAAGTGTATTTAAAAAACGGCCGGCTGATCAAGGGATTGATAAAGAAGCAGACGCAGGAAAACGTGGTTCTGGATGTGAATATAGGAAAATCCGCAGGAGAGATCACCCTTCCCCGGGACAGCATCGAGCGCGTAGTCCGGTCCAGCGATCCCCAAACCGACTGACCTTTCTTAAGATCCGCCAGCGCCGTCGAAACCTCTTGCATTCATGGCTTATTTGTGATAATTTATTCCCATTCTTTGTCCCCGGAAACAGTTAATCCTAAGGTTTATCGCCAAAAACAAGGAGAAAAATGGCCTTATTGCATTTAACGGACGAAAGTTTTAAGAAACAAGTATTGGAATCGGAACTTCCGGTTTTGGTTGATTTCTGGGCCAGCTGGTGCGGCCCATGCAAAATGATCGCTCCCCTGGTTGAGGAAGCGGCCCGGGAACATGAGGGCAGGATACGTGTCGGCAAGATCGACATTGACGAAAATCCCAAGACGCCTACGCGCTACGGCGTAATGTCCATACCCACGCTTATGTTCTTCAAGAACGGCCGCGTCGTTTCCCAGTCTGTCGGCGCGCTAAGCAGCTCCGAATTAAGAAAGAAGATCCAGGAAAATCTCTTATGAAGCATCTGTTCATAGCGGCCACCAAACAGAACGACGGTAAAACCACCGTATCCCTGGGGCTGATATTCAATTTCCAAAAAAAATTCCCCGATATCGGCTTTATAAAGCCGGTGGGCCAAAGATACCTTGAGGAAGACGGCTTTAAGGTTGACGAAGACTCGGTGCTCATTGATGACAGCCTGAAGCTGTGCGGGATCAAATGCAGGCTGAAAGACATGAGCCCCGTGGCGGTAGAAAAGGGGTTTACCGAAAATTACGTCTCCAGGCCGTCGCGTAAATCGATC
>JAQUPI010000034.1 GCA_028716705.1 Candidatus Omnitrophota bacterium
AGCAAATAGAGTACTAATGATACATTAATATTCATAAATCTACATAAAAAAAGGACGGTTCTCCTGTCAAGTAAGACTTAACTTGAGTTAAGAACCGTCCTGAATTTTTAAATTTAGTATCTCTGGAACTGCCTTATGCGGAACTGTATGCTTTTAAGCGCCAGGAAAATAGGGTTAATAGCCGCATTTTCCAAGCTTACGCCGATCCTGTATTTAGAAGAGTCTGTGTTATCCGACCAGATGACCCTGCCTTTTACATAGATCTGTTCCGCGGCATCCGAAACATATAACCAAATATCTAACGGCGTGTCGCGAGGCAAGGGCTCATCGCTCACCAAGCAAAGTCCCCTGACGCTGATATCGTGAGTCGCGGCGAGTGATTCCTTTTCCGAGGAATCCAGATTAAGATACCTTAACATGATCTGGACGGGGAATCTCCCAAAGGCCCTTTTTTCTTTGACCGCCGGATTTTCCATAGTTTATCCTTGAGTAGATATGGCCTGACAAGTTAAATGTATGCAATTTTAGGCGCGTTTTCAAGGGGAAAACCGGGAAAGATTGAAAACGTTTTCTTGGGATTATTTGAGGATTTCTTTGAATCTTTTGGTTAGGGCGGGTACGATCTCAAACAAGTCGGCGACTATCCCGTAAGTTGCTACTTTAAAAATAGGCGCGTCGGGGTCTTTGTTTATGGCTACTATGATCTTGGAAGACTGCATACCGACAAGGTGCTGGATCTGCCCGGATATTCCGCAAGCGATATATACTTTAGGAGAAACGGTCCTTCCGGTCTGTCCTACCTGGTGCGAATAAGGCATCCATCCGGCGTCAACGGCGGCGCGGGAAGCCCCCACAGCGGCATTCATTACTTTGGCAAGCTCTTCCAAAATCTTAAAATTTTCCGGCCCTCCCATCCCCCTGCCGCCGGAGACAATGATATCCGCTTCGGAGAGATTAACGGTGGATTCGATCTCATCCACTATATCCAGCAGCCTGCACCTATTTGCCAGGGCATCGGGGTTAATATCTTCGCGGATGATCTTGCCTTTCCTTTTCATATCCGACACAGACTCCGGAAAGACCTTATGTCTTACGGTGGCCATTTGCGGCCGGTAATTCGGCGAAATGATCGTGGCCATGATATTCCCGCCAAAAGCCGGACGGGTTTGCAGCAGGATCTTCCTCTGCGGGTCAATATCTAAACCCGTGCAGTCCGCGGTCAACCCTACCTTTATATTAACCGCGACCCGTGAAATAAGCGAACGGCCGATGGAGGTGGCGCCGCACAACAGGACCTCGGGTTTATATTTTTTTATCAATTCCACCAGGACCTTTGTGTAAGGCTCATCCTGAAAATTCGCTAACTCCCTTTTCTCGACTACATAAACCTTATCCGCTCCGCGCCAGATCAATTCCTGAATTTCCTCTTCCAGATTCTCGCCTAACAAAACGGCTGAAACGTCGGTGTCTAACGCCTTGGCTAACTCCCTTGCTTTGCCGAGGAGCTCAAAGGCTACTGACTGGACCTTTCCTTTTTTTTGTTCGGCAAAAACCCAAACCCCCTTGTGATCCTTGAAGTCGGTTTTTATCTGCGCCTGCGGTTTTTCCAGGAGTATGGCCTTGAATTTACAGTTTGGGACGCAGGCGCCGCACAGATTGCACTTATTCAGGTCGATGACCGCCTTCCTGCCCCCTGGCTGGTCCGTGACGCGGATGGCGTCAAAAGGGCAGGCTTTTACGCATAATGTGCAGCCTGTGCATTTTTCAATGATGATCTGTATGGGCATTAATGGATCTCTGGTTTTAGCTCTTTAGCTAATTTTTCGACTATTTCCGGGGTATCGCCCTTTAAGATCTGGCCGCCGATCCTGGGGGCAGGAGTGAAGATCTTGACTACTTGCGTAGGTGAACCGTTCAGGCCGAGACAATCCTCCTTGGCTTCGATATCCGATGCCTTATAATGCGCGATCTTCGCGCTTTTGGCGCGCATCATGCCTTTTAACGAAGGGAGCCGCGGATTATTTATCTCCTTGACTACGGTGATCAGCGCGGGTAATGGGATCTCGATTATTTCGTAACCCTCTTCGGTCATCCTTTCCACGCGCGCCAGATTGTCCTTTATATCTTCTATCTTCTTTACGTAGGTCACCTGGGGGATATCCAGATGCGCCGAGATCCCCGGCCCGACCTGCGCCGTATCTCCGTCTGATGCCTGTTTTCCGCAAATGATCAGGTCAAAGGCGCCTATTTTTCTGATGGCAGCCGATAAAGTATAACTGGTCGCCCATGTATCGCTTCCGGCAAAAGCGCGGTCAGAGATAAGGATACCTTCGTCTATTCCCATAGAAACCGCCTCCCTTAAAACAGCATCGGCCTGAGGAGGCCCCATGGTAATAACGGTGGTTTTCCCGCCGTATTTCTCCTTTAAGCGCACCCCTTCTTCAATGGCGTACGCGTCAAAAGGATTAACAATGGATTTTACACCTTCCCTGATCAAGGTATTGGTTTCGGGATTGATCCTTACTTCGGTGGTTTCGGGGACCTGTTTAATGCAGACGATTATATTCACTTATTTCGCCATCTCCCGGATGAGCTGCAGGGCGATTATGCCGCGCTGGATCTGGTTTGTGCCTTCATATATCTGCGTGATCTTGGCGTCGCGCATGAACTTCTCCGCCGGATAATCCTTCATATAGCCGTAACCGCCCAGTATCTGTACGGCGTCTGTAGTGACCTTCATCGCCACATCGGAGGCGAACAGCTTTGCCATTGCCGAATCTTTGGCCACATCCTTGCACCCGGCGTCTATCTCTTTGGCGCACGAATAAACCAAAGCGCGCGCGGCTTCTACCTGGGTCGCCATATCCGCGAGCATCCACTGTATCCCCTGAAAACTGGAGATGGATTTTCCAAACTGCTGCCTCTCTTTAGAGTATTTTACGGCCACGTCAAGAGCCCCCTGCGCGATGCCTAAAGCCTGGGCCGCGACTCCCGGACGTGACATATCAAACGTCTTCATGGTCACGATAAAACCCATGCCTTCCCTGGCAAGAAGGTTCTCTTTTGGGATTTTACAATCGGTAAAGATCAGCTCCCGGGTGGAAGAAGCGCGTATGCCTAATTTATCCTCTTTTTTGCCGAAAGTAAATCCAGGAGTGCCCTTTTCTACGACAAACGCCGAAGCGCCCCTGGCGCCCTTGGTCTTATCGGTCATCGCGATTATGGTGTAAGTCTGGGCGTCCCCTCCATTGGTGATAAAATGCTTCAGGCCGTTCAAAATATAATGATCCCCATCCTTCTTCGCTGTAGTTTTGATCGCGGAAGCGTCGGAACCCGCTTCCGGCTCGGTTATCCCGAATCCGGCTATCTTTTTACCGCTGGCCAAATCGGGTAGGAATTTCTTCTTTTGTTCCTCATTACCGAAGAGGATGATCGGGAATGTCCCCAATGCCGAGGCCGCGTAGCAGACGGCTATCCCGCCGCAGGCTCTCGACAATTCTTCCGTGGCGATGCAAAGGTCCAGCACCCCTCCGCCCGTACCGCCGAATTCCTGCGGGACAAAAATGGCGAACAGATCGGACTGCGCGAGTATCTCCATGACTTCCCAGGGGAAATCTTCTGATTGGTCGTATTTTGCCGCTACGGGTTTTATCTTTTCTACGGCGATCTTGCGCGTCAGTTCCCGGATCATCTTCTGTTCTTCGCTTAACAAATAATCCATCTCACCTCCAATTTAGGGACACCCTTTTTGCTGATCGAGGGACACCCTTTTTGGTAAAGCTAAGGGTGTCCCCTCAATTATCATTCCTTTAATTTACCTTTTCTTTGGGGACACCCTTAGCCTTAGCAGAAAGAGCGGCTTAGCTTTGGCAAAAAGAATGTCCCTGGTTTTTTACGATTATATCATATAAAATTTCTTTTACAACACTTTTAGAAGGGCGATTTCCTGGCAATTTGGGAATTTGCAGCAATTTATGCATTCCGCCCAAATCTTATGAGGAAGGCAGGAATTCTTGATCCTTTTAAAACCGAACCGCTGAAAATACGCCGGCCTGTAGGTAAGCACGAATATCTTTTTTGCTCCGAGTTCTTTGGCCTCTTCAAGGCAGGCCGTGACCAGCTCTCTCCCGACCCCCCGCCCATGCTTTAGTTCGGCGACGGCCAAACACTTGATCTCGGCCAGGTCTTCCCAGCTTATATGTAAGGCGCAGCAGCCGGCCACCTTCCGGTTAACCTCGTAAACCCAGAAGTCCCGGATATTCTCATACAGCTCATTGAGTGAGCGCGGCAGCATCAGGTCTTTCTTCGCGAAAGAGTTTATCAACGCCTGTATTTGCTTTATGTCCCCTATCCGCGCCTTCCTGATCATTTTATTTCCGTCCCTTTCGCGACCACGACGATACCGGATTCCGTGACGTGGAACCTCTTTTTATCCTCCTGATGGTCATAACCGATCACCGCTCCCTGCGGTATATTCACGTCCTTATCGATTATGGCTTTCTTGATCTTCGCGTATCTGCCGACGTTAACGCCTTCCATAAGTATGGAATCGTAAACTTCGGAATAACTGTTTATCCTGACGTTGGGAGAAAGGATGGAACGCTGCACCCTGCCGCCGCTTACCACGCAACCTCCGGAGATCAAAGAATCCAGCGCCAGCCCTACCCTGCCCGCGATCTCTTCCCCCGAATGCACCGTCTTGAGAGGGGGAAACTGTTCCTGGTAAGTCCTTATAGGCCAGTCTTTGTCATAAAGGTTAAAAATGGGGTTGACCTCTACCAGGTCCATGTTAGCTTCGTAATAAGCGTCGACCGTCCCGATATCCCGCCAATACTGGGCCTCTCTCTTGTTTTCGTCGACAAAATTAAAAGCGACTACTTTCAGGCCCTTTTTAAGCATTTGCGGGATAATGTCCCTTCCGAAATCATGGGCGGAATCCTTCTTCCTGGAGTCCTCCTGAAGCTCGTTCTCGATGACCGGAAGGTTAAATACGTATATTCCCATTGAGGCGTATATTTTATCCGGGTTATTGGGGATGGTTTTAGGTTTGGAAGGCTTCTCCTGAAAACCGATTACCCTGCCCATGCTGTCCACTTCCAGGACGCCCAAATGCGCGGATTTTTCCTTGTCGACTTCTACTACACCTACGGTCAGATCCGCCTGCGCCTGCCTGTGAAAATCCACCAGAGTGTAATAGTTCATCTTGTAAATGTGGTCTCCGGCCAAAATCAATACCTCATCCGGTTTATCCAGCTCCAGGGTATATAAATTCTGGTATATCGCGTCAGCCGTGCCCAGATACCATGTTTCGCTGATCCTTTGCTGGGCCGGGAGCAATTCGATGAACTGGGCCAATTCTGAAGGGAGGATATTCCAGCCCAAACGTATATGCCTCTGTAAAGAGGCGGACTTGTATTGAGTAAGGACGTAGATCTTACGCAAGCCCGAGTTGATGCAGTTGCTTAACGTAAAATCGATGATCCTGTAAATGCCGCCAAAAGGGACAGCGGGCTTGGTCCTGTCTTTTGTCAGGGGATATAACCGTTCCCCTTTCCCGCCGGCCATAATAAAGGTCAAAACTCTCTTGCCTATCTTCATCTTTTATTGCACGAAAAACATCTCTAATCCCCGCCTGATCATCATCACGCCTATTGCCGCGAGAAAGATATACATGATCTTGGAAAACGCGCGGGTCCCGCTCGCGCCGATGAACTTGATGATCAATTCGGCCTTTGCCAGTGTAACCCATACGACGAACATGTTCAAGATAAGGGACACAAAAGTAGCCCCGATCCCGTAGCTGTCCAGCATAATAAGCGTGGTAGCCAAAACCGCCGGCCCGGTGATCAAAGGCGTTCCCAGCGGGAAAACCCCCACATCCTTGTCATGCCCGTCCGTAATCGCCATTTTTTGTGAGCCTGGCAAAAGCAGGCGCATGGATATGATAAACAGGAGCGCGCCTCCGGCTATCTGAAAGTCAGCGATGGTGATCCCGATGAACCTGAGCACCAATTTGCCGACAAGCATAAAAAAAATAGCCAGCGCCGTAGCGGTGGTTACGGATTCCGTGATCACTTTACGTCTCTGCTTCTTGCTTACGCCCTCTACAAGGCTGATAAATACGGGGATATTCCCTATCGCGTCCACGGCCACGAATATGGGAATGAATGTAAGTATATACGGCTCTAATATCTTCAACATGTTTGCTAAATTATACTACTAAGTGTTTGCCCCTTCAAGTCTTTTCCCTTTATATTTTCTTGATCAACGGCAGACAGAGAAAGCTTGTCAATGACGAAAGGAGTATCAGGCCCTTAAGCCCGACCATGGGAAGCAGGAACGCGCCCGATAAGTTGCTGGCCACCAGCGAAAGGTTGCTCATGCTGCAAAGCAGCGCGAAAGAGGTGGCCTCCAGCCCTTTGGTGGTATTCCTCGCCATAAAGTCCATGACCATCAGGAATATAAACATGCCTATAAGGCTGAATACGGTGTCATAGATTACCGCCGTTACCGGAGTATAATAAAGATAGCACAGCGTAGTCGCGGCGCCCAGGAACACCGAAATAACCAGCCACTTCTTGATATTTATCCTTTGGCTGAATTTATAGTACATCAAAGAGCCGATAACAGAAAAAACAGTACTTACGGTTGTAAGCCCCCCTATCCAGATCTTGCTCCACTGGAATTGATCCCTTTGAATAAAGAAAAGCGGGGTCCCGAAGGAAGGAGAATATTTATATAAAAATATAAAAAGCCCGACAATAAGCAGCCGCTTATCGGTAATTACCTTTTTCAAATCCACCAGTAATCCCGAAGGGGATTCAGCGCGTATTTCTCCGTCGTTCTTGTAAAAATACGCCGTCAACCCGACTAATATGTAAACGGGGATAAGCCATAAAAAAGCCGCCTTATACCCCCATCTTTCCGCTATATACCCGCCTCCCAGCCCAGCGAATAAACCCGATACGGTAATAGATATCCATTGGATACTCTGGACCTTCCCGGTCACGCCGTATTTTTTCCCCTCAACGCACATGATCCCGTCAACGGCAACATCCCTGAAAGCCGAATTCGCGGAATTTAATAACAGGGCCGCTATAAGGATAATAAGGGGCAGGCTAAAAAGCCCAAGGAACAACACCAGGATTATGTCGAATATGAGCGCGATGAATATCCAGATCTTCTTGTTCAGATAATTGTCGATCGCGAAACCAATGGCGGGTTTTATCAGCCAGGCGAGGGTAGTGATACTGCCCAAGAGCATGATTTTTTGCGGGGAAAAATTAAGGGTTTCTTTGAGGTAATAGAATAAACCCTGGGAAGGAAGGCTTTCTATGCCTTGCGTGAAATAAACCGCGCTGCTTAAAGCGAATATCCAGAATAACCTCTTATTCTGAATCACTCAACTTTCGGCGTTTCGGCGCCCGGGGAAGGCGCGCTGCTTTCAGTTTTATCTTCCGCCCTTGGCAAGGGGGTCTTCTTCTCTCTCATCAGAGACCTGCTCTGCCTTACGGACATCACGGCTAAAGTAAGGCAGGTAAAAAAGAATAAAACCGACAAAATAGTAGTGGTGCGGGTAAGAAATGCGCTTGTCTTTGTGCCCAGCATCGACTCAACGTCGGAAAAACTCTCCGCCAATCCTCCCCCTCTTCCCCTTTGGATAAGGATAAGGGCGATCAGCAAAGCGCAAACTACAACATGTAACGTAATTATAAATCCCATCATTTTTTTACCTCTGCGGCTTTCTTTACGATCTGTGCGAACGTTTCTACTTTTAAACTTGCCCCTCCGACCAAGGCCCCGTCCACGTCAGGCTGGGCCATCAGTTCCGAAATATTCTCCGGCTTGACGCTCCCGCCGTATTGTATCCTTACCTGCGCCGCTGCTTCTTGCCCATACATCTTCGCGAGCAGGCCGCGGATATATTCATGCGCCTCCTGCGCCTGCTGGCTGGTCGCGGTCTTTCCAGTGCCGATCGCCCACACCGGCTCATAAGCGATAACCATTGCCGCCGCGGCGCTCTCTTCTATGCCTTTAAGCCCGTTCTGTACATGGTCCTCCAGGACCTTGAACGTGGATCCGGCTTCCCTCTCCTGGAGAGTCTCGCCGACGCAGATTATAGGCGTAAGGCCGTGGCCTAAAGCGGCCTTTGCCTTATTGTTCACGGACTCGTTGGTTTCGCCGAAAAATTGCCTTCTTTCTGAATGGCCGATGATGACGAACGCGCAGCCTAAGTCCTTAAGCATCAAAGGGGAGATCTCCCCGGTAAAAGCGCCCTCGTCTTTCCAATATACATTTTGCGCCCCGAGTTTTATATTTGAACCGGTGATCACCTCCGAGACTTCGCTCAAAGCCGTAAAGGGCGGGCAGAGGAGGATGTCGACGGTTTCTTCTAACTTATAAAGCTCTCTTTGTAAGCCATTGGCCAGTTCGATGGCTTCGGACGTGGTCTTGAACATCTTCCAGTTTCCGGCGATGATGGTCTTCCTCATTTCTTCTCCGTCAGGGCGGCGATCCCGGGGAGCGTCTTTCCCTCAAGGAATTCAAGGCTGGCCCCTCCTCCGGTTGAAATATGCGTCATTTTATCTTCCAGGTGGAATTTGGCTATCGCCGCTGCCGTATCCCCTCCCCCGATGATCGTGGTTATGCCCAGTGAACCTAAGAAAACCGCCACATCTTTAGTGCCTGAAGCGAAAGCGTCCATTTCAAAGATACCCAGCGGCCCATTCCAGACTACCGTTTTAGAAGTCTTGAGCTTTTCTTTGAATAACGCCGCGGTCTCAGGCCCGATATCAACGGCGATCTTTCCATCGGGTATATTTTCCCCCGCGATCTCCGCCTTGGAATCAGGGGCGATCTTGTCCACGACAACATTATCGACCGGCAGCAGGATCTCTTTGTTGAGGGATTTTGCTTTATCCAGAATATCTTTCGCCAGGCCTAACTTATCTTTTTCTAATTTGGAATTCCCGATGTTCTTGCCCCGCGCTTTTAAAAAGGTATACGCCATGCCTCCGCCGATAATGATCGCGTCGCATTTGGGGAGGAGGTTTTCGATCACCCCTATCTTGTCGGAAACCTTTGCCCCGCCAAGGATGACCATGAACGGCCTTTTGGGATCTTGAACGGCGTTGCCCAGGTATTGGATCTCTTTTTCCAGGAGAAAACCCGCCGCGGACTCAAGATGGCGCGCGACGCCCTCGGTGGAAGCGTGCGCCCTGTGGGCGGTGCCGAAGGCATCATTGACGAATATGTCGGCTAAAGAAGCCAGGGACTTGGAAAAAGCCCCGTCATTGGCCTCTTCTTCCGGGTGGAACCTTAAGTTCTCAAGGAGGATGACCTTTTCTTTCGCCGAGCCTATCTCTCTCTTTATTTCCTCGCCCGCGCAGTCACTCAAGAATTTTACCGGGATCCCCAAGAGCTCCTGCAGCCTGGCCGAAACTGGCTTCAGGCTGTATTTAGCGACCACCTTGCCGTCAGGCCTTCCCAGATGGCTCATTAATATGACCTTCTCCGGGTTATTCTCTAATATATATTTAATGGTAGGTAAAGTCGCCCTCACGCGGGTATCATCCGTAATGTTGAGATTTTCATCCTGCGGCACATTAAAATCCGCGCGTACCAGCACCTTTTTTGCCTTTAGATCGATGTCCTTTAACGTCAGTTTAGCCATAGGTTTTCTCCCGAGCGGGTAAATTTAACCAAATTATGAATTTGAGAACATCTAATATATATTAATTTAGCGGACTTGTCAACCGTTACATAATATTTTCCCGGCATAGCGCTTATCTGCCGGGGTTCGATCTTCTCCGGCAGATCATCAATACGCTTAGGCTGCTGAGCTTAAGGAACGCGATCGCCATGGAAGTATTTAACAGGCCCAATACCGGCAAAAGCACTATTCCTCCCAGGATGCCTGCCGCCCACCCGCCGAGAAGGTCAAAGAAATAAAGCACTCCCGAGGTATAACCTACTTGTTCGCCGTCGCGCGTATAGATCTTTCCGGCCAAAGGGAATTCAAGCCCCAAAAGCGACCCCGAGATAAAAAATAAGGCGATGAAGACCGCTTGAGAAAATTCCGGATAAGAGGCCAAGCCGGGGATCGCCGCCGCGCAAAAAAGGGTAAACACGATTATTGCCCCCTCCAATTTTATAAATAAACCCGGGCAATCCTTGATGGTCCTTAAGGCCCTGGTCATAAAGACGCTTCCCAGCGCGGTACCCGCCATAAAGATGCTGATAAACAAACCGATCCTGTAATAGAGGTACCCGTAGATCACCTGATATCCGAATATAAAGATCAGGTTTATAAGCATGCCGAAAAATCCCGTCGTGAAAATGACGTAAGCGGCGCTGAATTTCGAGAAACCTGTTTTACCGCGTAAGATAAAGAGGATTATCAGCGTAAGGGACAAGATGAGGAAAAAAAGGCTTGCCAGGCTAAGATGCCCCATGGCTTCCATGACCTTTAAGAATCCGGGAGAGAACTGCTTATTCCAAAAAAGCAGCATCTGGAAAACCGCGTAAGGGGCGAAATCTTGATTGATCCTTTCTGTGGCGCCCGCTAAGGATTCCCGGAACCATTCCGATCTCCCTTTATCCAGTTTGTAATCCAAGTAAGAGCCTGTAAGCATTCCGGCATTTACGCCTCTCTGCTTTATCCTTCCGGAGATTAACCCGCTGCCTGCTGTTTCTATGCCCGCGGAATCTGACGCCAGGATAATGTTATAATCGCCGGGAATGACTCGGGTATGGGCGAACGATAGATTAAGGCTGTTCAATACGCAGGCATTGAGGTCGCGCATCAAGCCGCTCAGGTAAGTCGATGATCCCGGCAAATGGATAGCTAAAATACCCGCTTCTGAAAGTTTCTTTTTCGCCAGATCAAAGAATTCCTTGGTAAAAAGGCGGTTTGTAGACAGGTCGTCGGGATTTGACAAGCCTATAAGGATGATATCGTACCTGGAAGGCGTTTGCCTGACAAAGAACCTCCCGTCCTTGCTGATGATATTCACCCTTTCGTCCTCGAGCTCGCTTTTTGTCAATCCTGTAGGGTATCTCTCAAGCATCTCGATAAGGAGGGGGTCGGATTCAGCGTAATCGACCCTGGTAACAGGATGTTTTAGGATCTCATTTATCAGTCCGCCGGCGCCCGCCCCGATAACCAGGATATCCTTCGGGCCCTCATGGAATAATAGCGGCAGATGAGCTGTTTCCTGAGTGAAGATAGAGTCAGGGTGAGGGCTGGTGATCACCGGCGAGCCGTTGTAGAAAAAGGTTTGCTCTCCCTGCTTCCGGATCACCGTTATATTCCCGTAGATCGAATTGCGGTAATCAAGTATATCCCGGTTATCCCATTGTTTTCTAATGGAATAGCCATGGAATTTATTTAAAGCTCCCGAAGAAGAAAAAACTGCCGCGAAGAGGATCAAGGCGGCAACGATAAGGCGCACAGGCCTGCCTAACCGGTTAATGAAAAACAGGCAGGCGGAAAGATTTAAAATGCTTATAGAAAAGGCTATCTGGAATGAATTCATAAACGGTATCAGAAAGTAGGTAAGAAAAACGCCCGCGAAGAGCGTGCCTGCCGTCTCCCAGGCATATGTTTTTCCTATGGCTCCGGCATAATCCCCGGAATCTTCAGCATAGGCCTTGCAGCAGCAGCTGAATAAAGCGCCGTGGCAGAAGCTTACGGGAAGCATTATCAGGAAGGAGGAATAAAACATCCCGGCCAGGCCCATTGCCTCGGCTGAAGGGATGCCCATCGCGTGTTTTAATGTCCTCGCGAAATATATGGACAACGGCAAGGCGAAGGAAAATGCCGCCTGAAGCAGCGCCAATACATTCATTTTGCCTTTTACCTTATCGATATAGCTGCCGATCAAAAATACGCCGAGCGCTTCAGCGATGATCCAGTTGGCCAGGACTATCCCAAGCACCAGTTCATTGCCGTTAAAGCTCACCAACAGCTCCCGCAGCAGCATAACCTGCGCGGCGGTCCCGCTTGAGCCGATTATGAATATTAAAGCGAAAAAGGACAATCCCCTCCGGGGACTGCCCCTCTCTGAAAAACTTTTCATCCTTAACCCCTATCTTAACGCGGCGGTTCCGGATTTAAGCTGGTTCATAGCCGCGGCCCCGACACCAAGAAGGACCCAAAACAGAATTCCCAGGTCCAGGGAATAAAATGTGGTATCTACCGCCATCTGTACGGAATATCCTAATACCGCGGCAAGGCTCGCCATTAGAATGTACCAGCAAAACGGCTTCTCCTGAATGCGGGTTATCTCTCTTATCCCCGAATAAAAAAACAGACCTAATACGGTAAGGAAGGCGGCAAGACCAAATATGCCTAACTCCGCGAGCATTTGCAAATAACAGTTATGCGCGTACGAAGGCCCGTAATGGTAACTTTCATCCATAAACTGTTTAAATTTGGACATGAATGTTCCAAGGCCCAGCCCTATCAGCGGCCTTTGCATGAACATCTTCCACCCCGCCGTCCAGAACATCTTTCTTTCTATGCTGCCCGGATCGCCCAGAGCGGAAGCGTCAAAACCGGCGAAAAAGTTGCTTAACCGGCTCTTTATCAATTCTGGGTAAAACGGCTGGGTAACCGCCACAAAGAGGGCCAAAAACAGGAAAAAAAGGCCTATGGGATAAACCCATAACCCTAAAAATAACGCAGATGCCGTAAAGGCGTACCATGCCCCCCTGGAAACGGTCATGACCAAACAGGTAAAAAGCAGAAAGAACAAAGCTGCCAAAAGGAACCTGGCGGCCTTGAGCCGGAATTTGGTGAAAAAGGCGGTGACCGAAAACGGGATGACCGCGATCAAATAACAGCCAAAATCATTGGGGGTAGGGAACGTGGCGTAAATGCGTTTGACGAAAATGGCCGGCCGGTGCCGTAGAAAGTCTTTATGGGTGAAATATTGATATATCCCGTCAACGCCCAATAGCGCCGCAGATAAGAACAGTATGTAGAGGAAATTCCGGATCCTCCTTTCGGAACTCAGCGCGTCGATCAGCACAAAAAAGAAAAGCACGTCCTGAACTGTTTTTCCGGCAAAGATCCTGGCGCTGATATGAAAGTTGGCGCTGAAAAAAATGGAAAAAAAACAGATCGACAGATAGGCGAGGATGGAAAGGGTCAGCGGCGTCCTGGGAAGGCTTTCCCGCTTAAGGATTTTTTTGGCGAGGAAGCTTACAATGGCTAATGTGCTGGAAATCTCGATTATAGCCTTGGAGATCGGAAAGAAAAAAGCTGTGGCGTATAACGAAAAGATGGTTATCTTATCACAGGCGTCCGCGATTTTTTGCGTCTTACTCGAGACCATCCATTACTTCCTCTTTATCCAGGATCCCTTTCATCTTTCTATAGGCTACCCCGCAATCCTTGCATACCCTGGCTATTTCAAAAAGGTCTATCGCGTCCAGTGAAGGTATGGCTATTATTACCTCTTTAACGCCATATTCATGGATGATCCCCTTGATTTGCTCCCTTGACCCCAGGACGCGAAGCCCCTGTATCTTGTAGCCCCTTTTCGCGGGGTCGTCGACGATAAAGCCTACCGGATTATATTTGAGCGATTTATTCCTTTTTATCTCCCTCACAACCAGTTCGCCCGCGTCGCCCGCGCCGAAGACCAGTATTTTTTTCGATTCCTTGCTGTGAAACTGGCTGAATAATTCGCCCAACACCCTGATCAATATCCTGTAGCCGGAAACAAGGAACAAAAGCAATATCCAATCTATAAATAATACCGCCCTCGAGAACTCCTTGAACCGGAACAAAAACGTGAGCACAATGATGGAAAATGTGGAACCCAAAGTTACGGCCTTGAATATCGTGATCAGGTCCGATATGCTTATATATTTCCAGACGCCGCGGTAGATCCCAAGCATATAAAAAGCGGTTATCTTTATAAGTATCAGCCAGGCCAGGGATTTTTCCAGCAATTGCAAATTTGACGCGAGAGCCGCGCCCTCGAAACGGAGGAAATAAGCCGAATAATACGCGAGGCAGATGAAAGCCAAATCCAGCAATACCTCCACAATCCTGTGCTTGTACAGCAATATGTTGTTCAGCACGGTCTTATTGTTCCTTATTTCCTGCCATTTTTTATAGTCCATCAGTGCATCGTTGTAGGAGACCGTCTGGGATAAGAAAAATCCGAAAAACAAAAAAATGACGATCGCTAAAAACGCTATCGCCGAGATCATAAAAATGTCGAGGTGGGAATAAGAAAGCGCGACCAGGCCGAAAGCTATGCTTATGACATATAAAAGGAAAACGGTCTTTTTTTGCGATAACCCCAAAGCGACCAGGCGGTGGGAAGTATGGTCCGTCCCGCCCTCAAAAATCTTTTTTCCTTTCCATTTTCTTATGATCATCACGAAAATAGTATCGAAGATAGGGACACTGAGGATAAATACGGGCATAAGCATGGTAACAAAAAGATTGGACAGGTGCCTTGCGGTACCGCTTATCGAAATGACCGCGAGCGAATACCCGAGGAACATGCTTCCGGAATCCCCCATAAAGATCTTGGCCGGATTAAGATTGTACGGAAGGAAACCAAGGGCCGCTCCGGCCAGGACAAGGCTGAACATCCCCAATGAATTGTTAAAGAAAAACAGGGAAGAAAAGAATATTATCAGCGAAGAGATTGCGGCGATCCCTGCCGCCAGCCCGTCTATGTTATCCAGCAGGTTAAAAGAATTGGTAACGCCTACTATCCAAAACAAGGTCAGGGGCACGATTAAAACCTTGTGCACCGGCAAGCCTATCGAAGAGCCGAAAAAAACGGCGATGCAGGCCGCGATAACCTGAAAGAATAACTTAGTATAAGGCTTGATATGGATCTTATCGTCAAGAAGTCCGACGATAAATAAAAAGGTGGCGCCTAGAAATAAGCCGGCGTTGCCGCGGTTTAGCGCGCCCGCAGCGAAAGCGAAGGTCATTGCCGCCAGGTATATGCTTGTGCCCCCGAGCAAAGCTGTAGGGTGCTTGTGCCAACGGTCGGCCCGCGGGTAATCCACCAGGCCCTTCTTAAGCGCGATCAGCCTCACCAGCGGGGTAAAAAGGAGGCTCAGGGCGAAGGGGATGCAAAAATACAAAAGATATTTTGTAATACCGGTTTCCACAGCCGTGTATTATACCACAGATTAAAAGAATTAAAATTATTAAAATCAGCTGCGCGTTTTTTGCGCGGGAAAGAGCGCGGAGTAGGTCTGTTCCATATCGCTTATCAGGCGGGTTTTTAGGAATTTATTTTTAACGAATTCCCTCGCGTTTTCCGCCGTTTTTTTCTTAAGCGCGGCGTTTTCTAACATAATGATCAGCGCGGAAGCGAAAGCCCCGGCGTCTTGCTGCCTGACCAATATCCCCCTTTCGAGGATGGAAAACCCCGCCTCATTATAGACAGCTCCGGCACCGTTACCAAGCAGGTCCCGTACTCCGCCCGCGTCGGTTGCTACTACCGGCCTTGCGCAAGCCATCGCTTCGATCAACGACACGGGTGTCCCCTCATTTAAAGAAGTAAGGGCGACTATGTGCAGGCCTGAATAGACAGCGGCCAGGTCTTTTTGCCAGCCCGTAAAGATCACGCTGTCCCGGATATCGAGTTCTTCGGAATACTTCTCCAGCTCAGCCCTCATTTCTCCGTCGCCTATGATCTTAAACCTTAGCCGCGCCTCCGGGTTACCGGCAATGACCCGGGCCGCGGCGTCTAAAAAGAGCCGGTGATTCTTTACCGGGACAAGCCTGCCCACAATGCCTATTTCCTGGCAAGCGCTGCCGCCGGCCTCTTTAACCCTGAAAAATTCTTCCAACTCAAGCCCGAGCGGAATAACCGATATCTTCCCCGGGCCGCAAACGCGCAATCCCGCGAGCTCCCTTTTTACCGACTCGCTCACGGTTATGATCTTATCCGTAAAGACAGCCAGGGACCTTTCGATGAAAATAAAAAAGATTGTCCGGATCTTATCGAAATAACCTTCGAATATATGGCCGTGGAACGTATGCAAAAGCCTGGCGCGCCTTTTTCCCAGATTAAGGAAATTATAGAGGATCCCGGCCAGCCTGCCGAGCGCCCCCGCCTTGGCGGTATGCGTGTGTATGATATCGGGCCGCTCTCTCCTTATGATGTTAAACAACTTAAAAAACGCGGTCAGGTCATCGCGAAGGCTCAATTGCCGTTTCAATTCGGGGATTAAGATTGGCGTTACGTTTTTCCGCGCGGCGTAATCAGACATATCCCCCTCGCCTTCGCCTACGCTGCCGCAAATAAGCAGGGATTGGAACCTGGATTTATCCAAGCCTTCGGTAAGCAGGATTGTATGGATGGCGGGGCCCCCTACATTAAGCCGGGCAATTATCCTCAACACTTTTATTTTCTGCATACCGCCTGAATTGTGTCGATTATGGGGAAAAAGGAGAGAACGCTAAATCTTAGAGCTCTTTAAATGTCTGACTATATCTTCTATTATCTGCGATAAGGAGAAGTTGGACTTGAATCCGATCATTTTATGGATCTTGGTAATATCAGGCACCCTGCGCTGCATGTCTTCAAAACCCTCCTCGTAGGCTTTTTCATAAGGGATGTATTCTACTCTCGATCTGCTCTTGGTTATTTTTATTATCTGGCTGGCTAGCGCTTCAATAGTGACCTCTTCCTGGCTGCCTATATTGAATACTTCTCCGACCGCCTTGGGTTCTTCGATTAATTTTATCAGCGCCCCGACCACGTCTTTTACGTATAGAAAGCACCGAGACTGCTTCCCCGTACCGTAAACGGTTATCGGCTCATTTCTCAATGCCTGCTCGATGAAACGCGGGACAACCATACCGTAAGCGCCTGTCTGCCTCGGCCCCACGATATTGAACAGCCTCACGATAACCGACGGGAGTTTCTTCTCTTTCCAATAGATGTAAGCCAGCATTTCATCCACCGCCTTTGCGGTAGAATAACTCCACCTGGTTTTCAGGGGCGAGCCCAGGATCCTGTCGTCATTCTCCTTTAAGGGGCCGTTTATATTCTTGCCGTATATTTCCGAGGTAGAAGTGATCAGGATCTTCTTGTGGTACCTCAGGGCCGTATCTAAAACTATTTCGCTCCCTTTTATATTGGTAGTCAGGGATTCAAGCGGCTTCTTAACGATCAGATCCACGCCGACAGCGGCGGCTAAATGGAAAATGGCGTCAACCTGCTCGACCAATTTATCCACCAGGGTCGCGTTTAAAATAGTGCCTTCCACAAATTCAAAGTTTTTGTTCTTTAAAAGATGCTCAATATTTTCGTATCTCCCCGTTGAAAGATCATCGAGGACTATGCCCTTATGATTGGCCCTGAGCAGTTCCTCAGCCAAATGCGAACCTATGAATCCGGCTCCTCCGGTAATTAGAAATCTCATTCTTTTCCTTTCTTTACGCGACCCATATTGTATCAATTTTTTTCGGCAATTACAATAATATTCGAGGCGAAATAGCCTATCCCGCCGAATCTTAACAGAAACTCTATCTTAGAGGCCCAATGGAATATAACCCTAAGGGCATAATTCTTTTTGTCCAGGGTCCATGGGCTCGGGTATTGATAATATCGCCCGACGTATTTATGCCATGCGGGGACCTGGACAGGCTCGCCGATGAAGGTCTTTTTTATCTTGAACCCGCTTTCGTAAAGCATTCTCTTCAATGTCTCCTGCGTATAATGGGTAAGGTGCTCGTAAGAATCAAATATATCGTATTCCGCGAGTTTTCCCGTGAGTTTTGATAACCGTAATTTTAGAAGGCTGTACCTGGCGTTGGGGACCTTAATAAAAAGGATGCCGTTGTCTTTCATGAGACGGCTGATGAAAGAAAGCATTTCTTTTGGTTTGGCTATATGCTCAAAAACATCGATAAGCGTGACAACGTCAAAGGACTTCTCCTCAAGATCAAGGTCTTCGATATAACCGGTCTTGATGTTCAATCCATAATATTTTCGCGCCATCCCTGAAAGGACCGGAGACGGCTCTACCCCGGTAACTTTCCATCTCTTGTTACGGGTATGCCTGAGAAAAGAACCCATATTCGTGCCGATATCGAGGAAATTACCTTCCGGCTTTAACTTTTCGATCCGCCCTAAATCTTTTAAGTAATTATGATCCCTGTGGTGTCCCGCCTTTCCCAGGAATATCAGCCTGGCTTCCTCAAAGTATTCATTTTCATCTCCCCAATAATTCTTATTTACCTCGCGTATCATAGGATTAGTATAGATCAGGGAGCATTTTTTGCAGCGCACTATGCCCAATGACCCCCTTTCCGTGAAAATCGGGGAGTACTCTCTATCCGCGCATAAGGGGCAACTGCGTAAAGCGACCTCGTCTTTTTCGTAGCGCTCCTTTTGTAAACCGCCTCTCTTATATTCCATTCGCTTTTAAGATTTTACACGTTCTGAAAATCCGCATTACGCCGCTGGTTCTGAGCGCTTCCCCCCAGTTGACCCCGAAGAACGTGATCAGGCCAAGCGAAAAAACTAAACCGCACAGGCCTATCAGGAACCATCCGGATCGGGAATGAGAACTCAAAACTATTCCTGCGCAGGTGAGCGCCGAAGCGGCGATCATGGCTCCTGACATCCGGGGTTCCGCTAAAAAATTTGCCCTTTCCGCGGCTTTTTTTATTAGTCTTAGGCTTGCGCTTGTTACGATGCCTTGATGAATAAAAAAATAAGCCTTCATTGCGGAAACGGCGGTCATGCGCGCGCAGGCACTATCAGCCAATATTGTCCTTGCCCTATACGTTCCGGGAGAAAAAGCCGTTTTCGAATAGGAATGCGCGTAAACGTTTCCCGCAAAAACGCGGATATCAACAATGATCTTATAGATCACGCTCCGCCGGCACAGCCATACGCCTGATATAATGATTTTTTCGGACGCTTTGTTTAAAATACGCAGCAATTTTAAGATAAGGCTGGTTTCGATAAGGGCTTCCATTACTTTGTCTCTTTGAGGGCGATTATTTTACCGGAGAAAGAATAAGTCTTGGTGACGAATGTAAATGTATTCCCGATCTTTACCGCGCTATTATTAAAATACAGGTCCCCATCCTTCTCCCGGCACAAAATGGAAAAAGATACGACCAGCTCTTTCAAAGACGGATTAACTACCGCCTTGAGCGTCCCGTCCTTGGGCATAAAAACAAGGACCTCAGAAGATTTAGTATTAACGTCATGCACCACGCCTATGGCATTTCCCGTAAGATCGTTTTCTGCATCACCTGTTTTTATTATATTCGCAAGCTCAGGGATAACGGATTCAAACTTGACTTCTATCTGAACCCATTTTTCTTCAGGTGCTTCCTTGAATTCAGGTGTTTCCTTGAACGCGACCGGCACAAACTTCGCGGAATAATCTTTGGTACAGAAAAGCAGGGGCATTCCTAAAAAGACCTGCTGCTTTTTATAAAATAAATCAAAACCTCGCGCTTCTAGCTTGAGTTTGAACTTTACCGGGATCATCAATGTGGCGGTATCTACGCTTTTTATCTGCGTGTTCCCTCCTATATTGAAATATGAGGTGTATGTTTCCGGTTTACCCAGCCAGCTTATCTCTCCGATCGTCTCTCCTTTCTCTCCGGTCTCCTTATCGCCGACTGAAATCTTTGACGCGATCGAAGGGGCGATCTTTACGAAATTGCCGGTCAATTCGCTTTCCATGATTTCTTTGGGTTCGTCCTGAGTAACTGTTTGTATTTTGACGGGCGAACCGCGGGAGATCAATACTGCCGGGATCAAAAGCAGCAAAAAAACGATAACCGCAAAATCAAGCAGGTTTACTTTCCCGAATAATCTACCCCTTTCGTCAACTATTTTCATGCCCCCCCCTTTTTTTAATATTAGATATAGCCTTGTAATTTATAATACAAAATCCCAAGATACTCATGCAGGATGCCTTTTATCTGCCGTAAATTAGCCCTCTGCCGCTTTGTTTTACCGAAGGCATCGATACGCTCATGGGCGTAAAATAAGCTTTTTTGGGGAGGCACATAGAGAACCCGCAGATCTTCGGCAATTTTTTTAAATACAAGCGATGCCCGGCGCGTATGGTAAATCGAAGTTACCAGGATAATTTTCTTCCAATCGTTTTTTTTCAGGATTTTTCCGGTGAATACGGCGTTTTCATAAGTATTCTTGGCCTTGTCTTCGATCAAAATAGCTTCATCCGGGACCCCCAGGGATACTGCCAGCGCCTTCATTAATAGCGGCTCTTCATATACATACATATAGCCTGAGGAAAAGATAATACGGTTCGCGTAGCCATCTTTATATAATTCTACCGCCCTCTGGACCCGCTCCTCATATCCCTGGCCGGCCCTGCCAGATTCGCCCACTCCCCCCGCAAAGACTACGATACAGTCGGACGGACCCGCGGGGTCGCAGATCTTCAGGGGTTCAGCCGCCATCCATATAAGAGGGGTATAAAAGATAATAAACCAGGCAAAAAATGAGCCCGCGAAGATCCCTATTGTTTTTTTCTTCGCGGCTCGGTAAAATCTCAGAAAACGCCGCTGCCAATCAGCTGACTTTTTTAATTCCGCGTCCAGCGCTCCGGCAATAAGGCCGCTCATCTCTTCTATCCTGAGGTCCCAGCTGTGCAGTCCCGCCGATCTCTTTCTCCGTACTTTCAAATCTTCATCATGGTCCCCCAGGGCATT
>JAQUPI010000035.1 GCA_028716705.1 Candidatus Omnitrophota bacterium
TGCCTCTCCCACTCCAGATCTTCCCTTTTCTGCCGCAGTTCCGCCTCCCTCTGTTCTCTTTCCCAGCGAAGCTGCTCCACGCGTTCTTCTTTTATCCTGGCGCTTTCTTCCAATGCCTCCTGTTTCTGCCTTGCCAGCTCTTCTTGCCTGGCCCGCTTTTCTTCTTCCCTGGCGATCCTTTCCTCTTCCAGCCGGGCTTTTTTCTCTTGCGCCTCTTTTTCTTTCTTTGCCTTGGCCTGTGCCTCTTGGGCTTTACGTTCTTGCTGACTGCGCAGTTTTTGCGCCTCAATCGCCTTACGCTCTTTTAAACGCTCTTCCCTCTGGCGGACCAGCTCTTCTTTCTTTTCTTTCTTCGCTTCTTCTTTTGCCTTTTTAGCGTTCTCCGATTTGATCCGGATCTGTTCTTTCAGGGCCTTGCCCGCGTTTGATTGCCTGATCTTCTCTTCTTCCCTTGCCTTCTTTTCCTGTTGTTTACGCTCCTTCGCCTCCTGGATCTCTTTGAGGCGTTGTTCTTTTTTATGGGCTTGCTCCTCCAGTCTTTCTTGTTTTCTCCGGATCGAATCTTCTTGTTTCTCTTTAAGTTGCGCTTGTTTTAACTCTCTCGCTAAAGCAGCTTCTCTTAAACTTTCCTCTTTCTGGCGCTGTTTTTCTTCTTTCTTCCAAGCCAGGTCTTCCTCTCTGGTTCTTTTGACTTCCTCTTTAGCTTTCCTGGCTTCCTCTTCCTGCGATTGTTTTTTCTGGGTTTCTTTTTGTTTTTTGAGCTGCTCAGCAAGCGCTTCAGCCCTTATCTTTTCCTGTTCAACATCATCCTGCTTTACCTGATCTTTCTGCGGCGTTTTCTCGACAGCCCGTTTTTCAGCGGCCTTCTTAGGCAAAACCGGCGCGGCGGCCTTTTTTGGTTTGGCGGGAGTAAACCGCACCACCGGCTTCTTTTCCCCGGCACGGACTGGGTTATACCAGGCAGATATTAATAAGAAAGTCGCGAATAGCAAAATATATCTTTTACGCATTATTTTTCTTGCCGTTTTACGGATATTTCTTCACCGGTAACCGCGTTCTTAAGAATTAATTCGGTGTCAGTCATTGACTTAAGAATGAAACCCCCCTCTTTCTCTCCTACCGCCAAGAAAAAGGTTTCCTTCCTTAAAGTGTCTTCCAAAACCGCTACTTCCTTCGATCTTAAAATTGCCTTTCCCTGGTACAGAAAACGCTCCCCCTGCTTTACTTCCGCAGGCGGCTGCGGCGGAAGGGACGCCGGTTCCAATGATTGCGTCCCCAAAAAAGGATTATTCGCGCGCAAAGAACTGATATTTTTTTCCTGGCCGAAAAAGATTTCCTTTAAATTTAAAGGGGCAAACCTGATAGGTTTTTCTTTCCAATCGGTTTCAATGACGACATTATCGAGGGCCATATTCGCCCTGAACCCGGGGCCTTGCTGTTTTACCAGCATTGTTTCAACTGAACTTATAGGCACGCTCTCGCTCAGCCGGATAAGAAAATCTATCATCTCGCGTGCTCCTGCCGTAAACTCAAGGCTGGTCTTTAATAATTTTATTCCTCCCATCCCCAAGTCTTCCATCGCCTGCGGCGTTATAGAATTGAAATTTACTTCGCTGTCCATTCCCTTTTCCACCGCTTCTTTGATGATATTAAGTTGTTTCAATAAATAAACCGCCTCCTTATCATCAGGCAGCGTTTCCTTAAAGCCCAATTCCGGATAAGTAATTCCCTTGTCCGCCGCCTTTGCTTTAAGTGCTTCCTTGGTCTTGCTTAATTCCTCCACGAAATAGATCGGAAGGTCATAATCTTTTTTTACCTTGTTCTTGTCGGGATCAAAAACTGAAGCCATTCTCGCGAGTTCCGTTTCAAGATCGGCAATGTCCTTATTCAATTTTTTTAAGGCCTCCGCGTCAAAACCGGGAAGGACATTTTCAAGCACAGCTAAATCCTTAGCCTGTTCATTCTTCAAAACGGCGATCCGGCTCTTTAAGAAAGAGGCCAAAAGCGCCAAAGCTATTATCGAAAAAATAAGCGCGGTCAGCCTTTTAGAAAGCTTAAAAACTTTTTTCTTGTTGTTATTTACCATTTACTCCACCACAAAGCGCAGCTTAAAACCGATTGCCTTTGATATCTCCGAAGGAAAAGTAGAAAACACTATTTTGACTTCTTTAACATCCCTGTTTTTCTTCAGGTTCGCCGAAAATATATTAACCGCGTCGTAAGCGGGCGCCATACCGGAAAGATTAACCGTATATTTCTTGTCTCTAAAGGAGGCCTCAAATTCCTGGATCTCTATGGATGAAGGTTTATTTTTAGAGACTTCCGCCAGGGCCTTAAGGTAAAGTTTATGGCCCTTCAGCCTGGTAGACATAAAATCGCGCTGTTTTGACAGGTTTTCTTTGCGTCCTTTCAAAACCTTCGCGTCCGGAAGCACCGACGAAATAAGCGACTTTGTATTTCTATGATCGGAAAGTTTCCCTTTAAGATCCTTAAGCAGCGCCGCGTCATATAATAACAAGGCGGCTGCGCAAGCGACGCCGATGGATAGAAAAACCTTTTTTGTGATCTGCCGCAGGAAAGCCCTTAGCGACTCTCTTATTTTCTCCTTGATGAGATTGATGTCAAGGCAAAGAGGCGTCTTTAGATAGCTGAGCCCTACGCCCAGGCTTAACGCGATCTGCTGTTTGTTCGAAACCGAAGCGCCGCGCGAAAGGCCGACCTTTTTCAGGGGTTCAAGAACCGCGACCTCAAAATCGCCCAGGGCGTTTTTAAGGGAAGAGAGCGTTTCATTTTCTCCGGTTATTTTCCCGCAGAGATAAAGCTGCGTTACCCTGTTTTGCCCTGAAGAAGGGTTTTGTAAATAATGGGCGTTAAAGATCTGCTGCACTTCTATCGGGAACCTCTCCAGGGATTCCGGCTTTTCTTCAAGGTATTTTTTCCCGATAGACAACGGATAAACCCAGAGCCGCCTGTCTTCATAGATCACCAGGTCGCTGGCGGAGCTTTTTATATTTAATACGGCGCACCTTTCTTTTTCTAATTCCGGATAATTATATATGAGGACATTATACAAGCCGACAAAAGACGGGGTAACGCCCAGGCAGCGCAAACCCGGTTCCTCCACTTGTGTCAGGTATTTAGAGATAACCTCTTTTTTCGCGGCGATAAGATTAAGGTCGGTGTCCAGGATAAATATGTCCCAGAAGCATTCTTCCAATTTAAACGGCAGGTTCTGGTGCATAAGGAAAGTGACAAAATCGTTTGGATTGTTTTTACCTTTGAGAAAAGCCGGGGTTAACCGGAAGCTGCGGAAAAGGACCATCTGGGTCGGGAGGCTGACGACGACCTTGGCCCCCTTAAAAAACGGATCCTGCGATAATTCCTTCAAGCCGGACATGGTTTTAAATTTACCGAGAAAAACCTTGTCTTTATCTTTAAAAACTTCGGTTGCGGCTACAAATCCTTCGTCAATATCCAAAGCTATGAATCTACCGGCCATTCTTTACAGCCTCCCGGTGATTTTTTTAAGTTTCATGATATCGTCCAGCGAGTATTCCCTGCGTTTATTTATAGGGTTCCTGCGCGGTTTCGGAAAGATCTTCTTCTTTTCATAGCGAAGGAGCGTCTGCTTGGAAATTCCCAAGATCCGTGCTACTTCCTGTGTAGAATGAAAAGGTTTCTGCATAACGGCCTCCTGAGTGGATATATCGAGATTTGGGGGGGTTAGATAGGTTTCGAATGTAGTTGACATGATTTGATAGTATCTTAGATAATTTTCTGGTATTTGTCAAGGATTTTCTTCATTTGTCAGGGATTTTCTTCGCGGCGGTGCATCTATCAAAAATAAGACTGTACGGACTTCAGGATACGTTATGCAAGTACTAATAAAAATCTAATGAGCCGCAGATTCCCTCCCCATCCCCTTCTCCCCCCTGACCGCGGCTTCAGGAGAGATGGCAGGTATGCAAATTTCACCCTAAACAAATTCAAGGATTTATTTTTAGAGACTAAACCTATTGGTATACAATGATTTACAATCGAAAGAAAAAACTATTCCCCTCGTTCGAGGACGGAGCGGATAGTTTGGTAGGCTAAGGTTTTTCCCTGCTGCAAGAAATCGCCGCGGCATTTTATCTCATAGGTATCGGATTTGACAGTAAGATAATTATAGAAGGGTATGAAAGCGGGATCCAGAATAAAAAGCTCCCCTACCCCCAGAAGCCGCAGATCTTTTGCCCCGATGGGCCGGGTGTTCTTTATTTGGCTGATCATGCTTTCCGATATGAATAAACTACGCAATACTTTTTCGCTGGCGGTATTTATGTTTATCCGGCCATCGACAGTATAGACCGGCTCAAGCCTTAACTTTTGCAGGGCCGTTTTTTCTTCTTCGCTTTCCACCGTTATCTTTACCTGAAGTATGGAAAGATCCTCGGCTATGTTTATGTTGCCGTAAAAAGCCGAACCCTGGACGAATAACAGGGGAACAGGCTGCGTAAAGTCAGAATCAATGGAGGTTTTTACGCTTAAAAGTATCTGTCCTCCCTGCAGGACTTCATTACCGCTTAATACGCTTAACAGATAGTTGCCCTGCGGGATCTGCGTGAATTCCCATACGCCGGTTGTGCCGCTTCCTCCCTCTATTTCTTTCCCCTCCATATCCAGATCAAGAGTGAGTATCGAGAAATGATCCGCCATATTCGCCAGATCCATTGAGGTACATTTCTTCCAAGCCTGGCCTGAGGATAATTGCTCAACCTCGCTTAACGCTGTAAGCGGCCGGTTAAATAAAGTTATCTGGTTCACGTTATTTTTTACCAATTCCCCATTTTCATCAGGGGTATACATTCCGGGATTCTCATTCAATGAAGCCGGAGTACATAGGCCTTCTTCGGCGGAATGGCGCCACCCATCGAAAAGCCCATCGCCATCGCCGTCGATATCCTCAGTGGGGTCTCCCCTTTCTATGCTGATAAAATCACCGAGCTGGCCGGAACTATATTCTACGGCGTCTATCCTTTCGCCCTGCGCGTCCCTTAAGATTATCCTGCCTCCGGCGTCCGGAAGAAGGTCCGAATCCCTGTTTATGGCGCTGGCGGCTTCCTCAAAAATAAGGCCTATTGACGGTGCTCCGTAAAGACTCTCGAAATATACATGGTTTGACCGCAGGTTCTGGGGTGAAGGCGAAGCGTCTCCGGAATCTATTGCCAATACAAGATGCTGGTAAGGCTCTATCTCTGTTCCGGCCGGAACCCTCGCCGGCCATCCCGAAACGAGTTCGCCGGCGGCCGTGTAAGCTTCCAGTGAAAAATCACTCAGATCGATCGGGTCCGGGGACAAATTAAGTATCTCGATAAATTCTCCATCGGGTTCCTGAAGGATCTTTATCCCCTTGAAACTGGCGTCTCCCAGGGAATTATTTTTTATACGGACGCTGATCGCTCCGGAAACATCCACGTATACGGTATTCGAGAAATAATCTTTATCGCGTATATCCGCGGAGGTCCTGCCCGAGATAGTAACATCTCCGACCAGCCCTCCCTGCATAAGGGCTTCTACCGACACGTAGTAATAACCCGGCTTTATCTGGGTGAATGACCAATCCTTAGTTTGCCCGGGATCGATATGCGCGGGGGCATTGGCAGGCAGCTCTTTTGACGGCTTACACATGAGCTCATTTAAAACCAACGCTTCGGTTCCGGCGATTGTTCTTCTCTCCAATCCGCCTTTAAAATTCGCGCTCATTAATTCAATGTAAGAGAACCTGCTGGTTGTGTTTTTCGCCGGTTTAATTGAAAGGCTGAGGGTATTTCCCAGGACCGTAACCATCTCTCCCAGGCCTTCGCCTGAAAGCGCCGGGGGATCGCCCGTTACCACATCTGTATTCAAAGGCCCATAGAGAAAACAATAATAATCCCCGTCTTCTATGCCTAGATCGGAGAAGATAAACTCTCCCGGGTCATCGTCCGAGGGGTATGCTTCATAAAAATTCGCTATCCTGCGCCATCCTCCCGGCTCCAACAATGTTGTGGGCGTGAAAGTCTTGCTGAACTTATCAAAAATAGTCTGGATAACGTCGGTGTCGGAGGCGTCTTTCAGATTTGCCGCTTTTTTATAAGCGGAATTCACCCCGGAATCCAAAAACCCTTCCAGGACAAGCCTGGGTTGCAATGTGTTCAAGAATTTCTTTCTTTCTCTGTGCAGATCTATCTCAAGGTCGCGGGAGTATATTGTGGAAGATTCTTTTATACTGTTGTAATCCGCGCTCCCCAGGATAGCGCTTACTTCTTCTTTGGCGTTAAATGGCCTGCGGGCTAAAAGCTGGTTAAGCTTAGACGATTCTATCCCCGATTCCGCGAAAAACCTGCCGAGGATCTCGGCCGGAGCGCTATTGAGGTTAAAGCGGGAAGACTCATCCGAGATCATTACGCTGAAACGGCCGAAAGGATTTCCTTCGCTGTCGCTCAAATCCAGCCATTTACTATCATTGACCCCGTCCCCGTCCATGTCCATATCCTGCCCCTCGAAATTCTTGAAAGTCGAATCTTCCAGGGAATCTATGGGGTTTGCGGATCTATCCTGTTCCAGGACCTTCTTGGCGTAAATCACTCCCGCTTCCGCGATATACTGCGCCTTCAAACTGTCCAGGTGCCTCATGGCGGCGGTCTTTTCGGTTTGAGAAAGGACAAAGAACGCCATGGTAATAGCGAATAACATCACCAGGACCGTGATTACCACCATCAATGCCTGCCCTTTATCGCGGCAGCCCTTAATCCGCTTCATATCATGCCTTATTGAAATAAGTGATCACCCGCTGCCTTTGCATCCTGCCCTGAAAATAGAAGTTTATTTCCAGCTCAACATAATTCAGCTCTATGCCTTCTAAAGGAGTAACGGGCGCAACGGTGATCTTCCAGTTTAAATCCCTCTCTACGCCGCTCGTTTGACCGGCTGACAGATTTGGCTCTAACTTCAATTCTTCCAACTTCTTTTCTGCCAGAAAATAGACTTCATTAAGCTTACGCGCGTAAGAAAAGGCCTGCAAACCCAAAGGAAAGAGATTGGTGAGGGTAACGACTCCTAATCCGAGGATAAAGATGGCTATCAGGACTTCGACTAAGGTATAACCCCTTTTGGCCATCTTTATTTTACTAACCCGCTTAGAGTAAAAATAGGAAAGAATAAAGACACTACGATAAAGCCCACAACCCCGCCCATGACCACGATCAAGACCGGCTCAAGCAAAGACAGAAGGCCGGTAATTATAAAAGTAACTTCTTCCTCATAGTCCTGGGCCGCGTCCAGAAATAAGTCGCCTATCTTGCCGGTCTCCTCTCCCACCTGTATCATCCTTACTAATGTCAAAGGAAAAACGCCGGTTTCTTCCATGGCGCCCGAAAGGCTCATTCCCTGCTCAATCTTGTAACGGATATCTTCGAGAGCGCTTTGAAGAAGGACGGAAGTCGTTGTCTCATATATGACTTCCATACTTCTTACCAAGGTCACCCCCGATGATAAAAGCGTACCCAGTGTCCGGCAAAACCTGCCGATGTCCATTGTCTTGGTCACCTTGCCGAATAAAGGTATACGCCAGATAAACTCGTTTATAATGTACTTGGCGCGGGTCCGGCGATACAAAATAAAAACCAACGCGACCAAGAGAAGGAAAATAAGCAGGAAAAGCCAGCCCCAGCGCAACGCGAACTTGCTCAACCATATTAGGAATAAGGTCGTAGGCGGAAGATTGCCTCCCAAATCTTCAAATATACGGGTAAAAACCGGCAATACGAACATCAACAGGCCTATCAGGATGACCCCGGCTATTAATAAAAGAAGGGCCGGATACATAAAAGCCGCCTGGACCTGCCTGGCGATGCGGCGGCTGTTAACCAGATGCTGGGAAAGTTCCTTTAATATGCCGGTCAAATTCCCGCTTACTTCGGCCGCCTTGATCATGTTGATGTAAAACACGGAAAAACACCTTGGAGACGCCGCTAAAGCCTCTGAGAAACTTCTGCCTTGTTGTATGTCTCCTATTATGGCGTCTATATCGGTCTTGAACCTGCCGGGAACGGACTGGACAGAAATGATCTGGAGCGCCTTCAAAAGGGGGATCCCCGTCTTTATCAATGTATAAAGCTGCCTGGTAAAAGGTATGACCATAATATTTTATTATACAGAGCGCGCAATATTTTGTAAAGTTAAATAAGGCTGCCGGGAAAAGAGGGGATCCAGGTCAAAATAATATTGCGGCTAAGTAGTTTTAGTATATAATATTCAGCGTATAAAAAATGCGAAGAATAATCAGGAGAATTAATTAGGATTTAATTTCTAAAGAAAGGCTAAAATGCTTAATAAATTACGCAACAAAAAAACCGCGAAAAAGATCTGGATCATTCTGACGGTCTTGATCCTTCCCGCGTTCCTTTTTTGGGGATTCGGAAGTTTTCTGCGCGATAAACAGGAAGTAACTTACACCGGAAAGATCTTCGGCAGGAAAATATCCCAGCTGGAATATAAAGAGGCGTTGGATGCGGTAAGGAACCAGGCCCTTATTCAATTCGGGGACAGATTCCCTGAAATCGAAAAAGAAATGAATTTTGATTATATGGCCTGGGAGAGGCTAATTCTGTTGGCGGAGGCAAAAAGGCGGAAAATAAAGGCTAATGACCAGGAAATCGTGGAATTGGTCAGGAGCTACCCCTTTTTCCAGAAAAAGGGGGAATTCGATAGCCAGGTCTATTCCCAGATGCTTCAGTACGTATTCCGCGCCCAGCCCCGTATTTTCGAAGAACAGGCCCGCTCTAATCTTATGATCTCAAAACTTTATAAGGAAATAACTAAAGGTGTAGTCCTGACCGATGAAGAGATAAAAAGAGAATACCGCAGGCAAAATGAACAGGTGGATCTTTACTACATAGCGGCAATAACGAACGATTTCATGAAAGACTTAAGCGTTGGCGAAGAAGAAGCAAAAAGCTATTTCTCCAGGAATTCATTCCAATTTGAGACGCCCTTATCTTTTAACATGGAATACGTGTCCATACCTACTGAAACGCAAACTGATTCCGCCGCCAAAGAAACTATAAAAAAAATGGCCGGGATTCTGGACAAGAATGATGACTTTCAAAAAGCGGCCAAAGAACTCGGCCTGGAAATCAAAGAAACGGGGTTTCTTAGCCAGGCCGATCCAATCCCGGGCATCGGATGGTCTCCCCAGGTCTTAAGCCTGATCTCGGGATTAAAGACAGGCGGATTCGCCCCTCCGGTGTACATAGATAAGAATTATTACATCTTCCGCCTCAAGGAAAGGAAAAAACCCTATATCCCGGAATTCGAGAGCATAAAAGATAAGGTGAAAGAGGAATTAAAAAAAGAAAAGGGCAAGGCGGCGGCCAGGCAAAAAATAGAGGACTGCCTCGCGGAACTGAGATCCGCTTCTAAGGACAATCCAAAGGCGGTGGATTTCGCGAAAACCGCCAAAAATCACGGATTGAAGTCGGATTCGACGGGATTATTCAGCTACGGCAGCTATATCGAAAATATCGGCTCATCCGATATTTTCTTCAGCGTATCCCTTGACCTGAAGGAAGAGGCGTTCAGCGGGATAATCGAGATGCCAACCGGTTTTTATATTATAAGATTAAAATCAAGGGCCGCCATCGATGAAAATAAATTCACCGAAGAAAAGGAAGAACTTTCCTCGAAATTGCTGACGCAGAAAAAAGACGAATATTTCGGCAGGTTCTTTAACGATCTAAAGAAAAGAAATCGGGATTAAAGATTGAAAACGCTAAGCAGCCTTGATGGCATTAACAGGGCACTGCTGCGCGGCTTCTTCTATATTATGCAAGGCGCAAACTTGCGCCTTCACGTGGGCGATCCCATCACCCCCGACTTCAAATATCTCAGGGCAAAACTGTTCGCATAAACCGCAGCCAACGCAACTGGAAACATCAACACTTACCTTTGCCATGATCCTCAAACCTCCGTTTTAAATATTACTAATTACTGGTAATTACCTCTCCAATAGATTCTCAAACATCTCTTCGTGGTCAACTTCCTCGGATAAAATATGAGTTATCAACTGATAGGTAACGTTATCTTTGCCGAATGTCTTCCTGGCGATCTTATTATAGACATCGATGGCATCTGCCTCGGCATCGGTAACTATACGGATTATCCTGTTTATGTCTGAGGTGTTCTTTGGAGGGGCGGTGTATGGGAAATTCGCGTTCTTTTCGAGTTCCATGGGATTAGCTATGGGTAATCCTCCCAATTTGATGATCAGGTCCGCCAGCTCCTGAGCATGCTCTAACTCATCCTTGGCGATCTTGCCGAGGAACTCCTGTACGTCTTCGTAGGATTTCCCGGAAACTGTCTGCGCCATGTACCAATAGAGATAATACGCCAGCCATTCATCGGCGTATGCCTTGTTTAAATCCTTTACCAGGTCTTTTAAGCTGAGCTCAACGATCGCTCTTGCTTCTTTTCCCATCGGGCTCCACCCCCTTTTTCTAGTTAGGAGTCAGGAATTATGGCCCCGGCCCCCGTCCTCATTAATCGCTTTTCTGCGCTTCCGCTTTGAGGTTGTACTTCAGGATATTGTTATCCGCTATCGCCTGTATCTGTTTTATCGATTCGGGATCGCCGAGAAGATGTTTAAATCTTCCCTGGGCCTTCAAATATTCTTCCACTGGCTTAAGTTGGGCGAATTTACGGGCCCCGGAAAGTTTACCGTTTTCATATTCTATCAAGGGATATAATCCGGTTTCGACGGCAAGTTTCGCCACGGCCAGGGTCTGCCCGCTCTCATGGCGCCAGCCCAAAGGACACGGTACATGTATCTGCATATATTTCGGCCCTTTAATGGATAGCGCTTTTTTTACTTTCCGCTGTATGTCCTGGGGAAAACCCGCCGAAGCCGTCGCGACATAAGGTATGCCGTGGGCATTAGCGATCTCGGGCATAGGTTTTTTCGGCCTTAAGTTCCCGGGGAACCTGGCGCTGATGGGGCTTGTTGTAGTATTGGTGTAAAAAGGCGTCAGCCCGCTTCTCTGCACGCCGGTGTTCATATAAGCCTCGTTATCATAACAAATATACAAAATATCATGCCCGCGCTCAAGCATACCGGACAACGCCTGAAGGCCTATATCCGCGGTGCCGCCGTCTCCCGCCTGAGCGATGACGTTAGTTGCATCCTTCTTGCCTAAATAGATAAGGGCTGCTTCTATCCCGGAAGCGACTGCGGCGCAATTCTCGAATAAAGAGTGGATCCAAGGAACGTTCCATGCCGAATCCGGGAATTTAGTAGAAAAAACCTCCAGGCATCCCGTGTTATTGGCGATGATCGTGTTGCTTCCGGCAGCTTCTATTACTAACCTGGCCGCCAGAGACTGGGCGCATCCTGCGCATGCTGTATGCCCCGGCTTAAATAAAATTTTATTGTCCATATTCTTCCGTAAGCAGTTCCGGTTTCAAATCAATGAATTCCAGGCTCGCTTCTTTCTGTGTTAATTTCAAGAATATTTCTTTTATGGATTCAAGCGTTATGTCCCTTCCTCCTAAACCTGCTACAAAGCTGCTGACGACCCTGGGAGCTTTCTGTTTCCCGGAGAACGCGGCCTTTACTTCTACCGCCAAAGGCGCGTAGGCGCCCAATGATACTGCCTTATCCAGCACTGCTACCCTCGGCACATCTTTTAAGATATCGTAAACCCTGGCATAGGGGAATGGCCGGTAAGATATGACCTTCAATAAGCCGACTTTCTTGCCCTTTGCCCGCTGGGCATCAACCACCTCTTTAATCGTGCCGCACACAGAACCCATGGCCACAATTACCTTTTGCGCGTCTTTAGTGTAATATTCTTCCACCAGGCCATCCCCGTAATCCCGGCCGAAAACACCCTTGAACTCGGCATTGACCTGCGGAATGGCCTTTAAAAGCGATTTAAAGGTCTCCTGGATCGCGAAACGCGTTTCCATATAATAATCAGGGTCTGCCAATAATCCCATGGACAAAGGCTCCGCGGTATCCAGCTTGTATAAAGGCTTGTAGGGTGGAAGGAATTTATCTACTTCTTCCTGCTTAGGCATATCGACCGCTTCCATCCCATGCGTTAAAATAAAACCGTCCATGCATACCATTGTTGGAAGCATTATGGATTTATCTTCGCTTAAACGGTAAGCGATCAGATGCAGGTCGGCCGACTCCTGTATATTCTCGGCGTATAACTGGATCCACCCGCTGTCGCGCAGCGATATGGAATCCTGTTGGTCATTCCAGATATTTATCGGCGCGGATATTGCCCGGTTAGCGCAAGTAAGCACCAAGGGAAGGCGCATACCGGCGATATTGAAAAGCACCTCCATCATATAAAAAAGCCCTTGAGAGCTGGTGGCGGTAAAAGTACGCACTCCGGTGGCCTGCGCCCCCAAAACGACGGATGCGGCGGAATGCTCGCTTTCCACATTCACGAATTGGGCGCTTAATTCCCCGTTAGCCACCATCGAAGCTAATTCTTCCACGATGTGCGTCTGAGGTGTTATGGGATAAGCGGAGATAACCCCGGGCTTACAAAGTTTCACTACCTCCGCGATTGCCCGAGAGCCTTCTAAAAATTCCTTCACTTTTTATCTCCCTTTGATTCTTCTTCCAGCATCAAGATATCCGACTTCGGGCATATAACCGAACAAAGACCGCAGCCTTTACAATATTCATAATTAATTTTAATCGTTTCCTTATCTTTTCCCTGTATGCATGCTTCAGGGCAAACTGAAATGCACAGCTTGCAGCCGATGCAATTTTTCTTAAGGAATTCCGGCCTGAGCTTTACCCTCCAGGAGCCTGTCTTGCTCCCCTTACTCTTCGCGGGTTTGACTATTAATGGCCCAAACATCAGGGACGCTCCCTCCGCTTTTAATTACTTGTAATTTAAAGAGTTACAGAGACTCATTTTCCATTTATTTCTATCGAATCTTTTTTATGAAATCAAAACCTTGCTTAACCGCCTCTATGTTCCCCTGCTGCGCTTTGCCTGAAAACCTTTTTTTTATTACCTCTATGAGGGTATCAAGATCAAGCTCCGCGGTAGCGGCGGCAAAAGCGCCGATCAGGGCCGTATTCCCTAAAGGCCTGCCTATAGTCTTCATCGCGATGTCGGTAGCCGGCACGGCGAATATCTTTTGTTTTGCGTTAGTTTTCGGCAGGAGCGAGCTGTCTTTCTCGTTTATGACCGCGACCCCGTTCTCTTTAAGGCCGGAAAAACAATTAAAGCCGCGCATAAGGGTCGGATCCATAACCAGGACATAATCCGGCTCATATATCTGGCTGCGCAGACGCACGGGGCGTGTATCCACCCGCACAAACGCGTTCATGGGGGCCCCCATCCTGGCCGCTCCAAAATGCGGAAAGGCGTAAGGATACATCCCTTTTAAGAAATAGGCGTACCCTAAAAGGCTCGCGGTAGTGATCGCGCCCTGTCCCGCCCGGGCATGGATGCGTATTTCTTTCATGAGCTTCTCTTTCTTATTGAGGATCGATAAAAAGACTTACCTATAATATAATTTTTAAGCAGGTTTGTCAAACAAATATTTTTTCGGGTTTAAAATCAAGGTGTCTGTCCCCTTAGCGTAAAGGAGACTTCCGAAAGCAGTTTGAATATTTTCTCGGAGGAAGCGGTATCCAGAGTGCCTAAACCGCAGGCAGGGCTGATCATCAGCCTGTCCAGGAGTAATTCACGATCCAGTCCCTTGTCCACAAAGGCCTCTACCCCGGCTTTGATCTTTTCAACCAATAGGCCCGCTGTCTCAAGGGAAGAAAGCTCCTGGGTAGGCACTATACCCCAGCAAAGCATCCCCCCTCTCTTGAAAAAGCTTTTCAGGTTAGAAGAGTAAAGGCAGAGCCTTTCCAGAAAACCGGAGGCGTCAAAGTTAATTATATCTATCCCTTCGGTATCGGTAAATATGGACCAATCCGTATTGCCGCAGCAATGCACCCCTACCAGAGCCCCTTCGGCCTTCAAGGCCTGCGTTAGTTCACCCAAACCCCTAAGCACGTCTTCCCTGTTCACCGGCGTATAGGCCGAACCAAAACAACCCAGATACGGCTCATCCACAAATACAATTATTTTTTTATTAAATTTACGGAATAAATTGATCTGCCACAGGGCCTTCATGGCCAAACCTTTGATGATCGCCTGCATGAATACCGGGTTATGCAGCAGGGCATTGCCCTCTTCATCCTTTAAGCCGGCGGCAAAAGTAAAGGCGCCGGTAACGTGGCATTTAATATACTGGATGCCTTCCGGGAAAGAAACTTCCAGCCTTTGATAAAATTTGTGCAGGCCAGAGGCAAAATCAGCGCTTATTTTAAAATAATCAACGTCCCCGGAAATAATATGCTCGTAAAAGGCCTCCAGCTCTTTATCCTTGTCTTCGAGAGCGGAAAAAAAGACTCCCTCCCGCGAAACTCTTAAACAGGGCAGCTTCTCGCTGAATTGCGCCAGCATGCCTTCGCGGACATCGCGCTTGGGTAACTGCGGCCAAAAAGGGATCTCCGGCACGTATTTAAAGATCAAATCCAGCGCGGGATCCGCATCCTTATACGGCAAGCTTCCAATCCCCGTTGCCAGACCTTTGAGCTTCATCTTGTTTTTAGGTTAATCCGGGCAAATTCAACCCGGTGATCTCTTTCATTTTTGAGGCAGCGATATCGTGGGAACGTTTAATTGCCTTATTGTATACTTCCTTGACGGCTCTTTCAAGCTCGTTTTTTTGCTCGTCTTTGAGGCTTACCAAAAATCGCACGTCCTTTACCTCCTGCGAGCCGCTCATGGTTATCTTAACCATGCCATCCGGGCTCTGAACCTCGAAATCAGTATTTTCCAACTCCCGCTTCAATTCCTGTGTCTTCTTTTGCAGATCCATAAACGCCTTCATCTTATCGAACATCTATATCCTTTCTCAAACAGTCAAACAGGGACGCTCCCCTGCTCTCTTACTCTTTGATTGTAAATAAGTTACAACAGCTTAGTTTCCTCTATTTATCTGTTTAATTATTGGAAATCTCGTTGTTGTAACTTCAGGTGCTAACGAAAGTTATGTTAAGAGGGAACGTCCCTGTTTTCTGTTTTTAGAAACCGAGGTTTTCTCCTACTAAAATAACTTTCAATCTGTCCGGGGTGACCTCCGCCTCAATTATGAGTATCTGGCAGCACATCCTTTTGTGTTCCGGGAAGAAACATATCTCCTGCCGGCAGATGCCGTCCGGAAAACACGGCGTATTCCATTCAAGACGCTTGCAATTGAGCGGCGTCGCGTATTCCCGCGAACGCTTAAGCGCCTCTTGTATATCCGGCACAATTTTATTTACACCGGCGATTACAACTACGTTCTTGGCGTAGGAAATACCGGCAGTACGGTTGCCGAAAGCGCTGAAGAAAACCAGTTCGCCCTTCTCGGATACGGCGTTCGGGCCGGCTAAATAATAATCTGCCTGCGCCCCTTCTCTCCTTTGTTCCATGCTCTCATCGCGGCTGAGCCCTGCCTTATACGGATTGAATACTGTATTACCCCGGCCTTCCAAATATCTGACCACGCCTAATGTATCCAGCGTGACCGATCCCGAAAAACCGACGCTGGCCGAGAGCGGGATTATCCCCATTATTTTATCTAACGCGGCTTCTTTTCCTTCGGTATAAACCCCCGTAATATTTCTTTTCTGCCAGTTCCTGATAAGTTGTTCGATCTTCCTATCCATGTTTATTGCCTTTTCGCTAATTCCGCGCTTAATTTACGCCTCAATTCCTTTAATTTCCGGCTGATCAAAACCGGGTAATTATAGGCTGGGCTCTTTTCTTTCAAACGCCCGGTAAACCCCGAAAGATTCTTCCGGGTAAACGTTCTTATCGCCTCCAAAGAAGGCTGCTTGTAAATTATCCTGCCCTTTTCGACAACTTTCACCAATAAGGGCTTACCCTTTATCTTCTCTTTTTCCAGGGCCACGATATCTTTCGCGAATCTTCCCCGGCTATCTTTTACCCGGAAAACCTGTTTTCTTCCCGGATAAGTAACTTTCCCCTTGCTCAATTTCATTGTCGGCAGAAAATCACCATGCTCGTCGGTAACCTCGCTTATTTTATATATGACATCCAGCGAAGGCGCGTCAACGCTCGTCCCCATATGCGTCCCCACGCCGAAGCTGTCGATCAAGGCTCCGGAGTCAATGAGCTCTTTTATCCGGAATTCATCCAGATTGCCGCTGGCAAAGATCTTAACGTGATCCAGGCCGGCCTTATCCAGGGCTTTTCTGGCGAATTTAGATAAAGAAACGATATCGCCGCTGTCCAGCCTTATGCCGACCAACCTGCGTTTTATACCTTTAAGAAAAAGGCCTATCCTCACTGCGTTCTCAATGCCCTTTCTGGTGTCATAAGTATCCACCAGCAGGATCGTCCTGTCAGGAAAAGTAACGCTGTAAGCAAGAAAACTGTCCAGCTCATGTTTAAAGGACATCACATAAGAATGCGCCATCGTACCCGTAACGGGGATACCGTATAATTTTCCGGCCTCTACGCAAGATGTCCCCTCAAACCCGGCGATAAATGCCGACCTGGGGACTTTTATCCCGGCCTCATGCCCATGCGCCCTTCTAAAAGAGAAATCATAAACCGGCCTTCCTTTAGCCGCGAGGACAACCCGGCTGGCCTTGCTGGCGATCATCGCCTGTAGATTCACGGTATTAAGAAGGAAACTTTCGATAATTTGCGCCTCGATAATGGAGCCGGTAACACGTATTACCGGCTCGTTGGCGAAGAATACGGTACCTTCAGGCATCGCCCAGATATCCCCCTTAAACCTGAACCTGGATAAATACGCGATGAAATCGGAGGAGAAAACCTTAATTCCCTTTAAATATTCCAGGTCTTTTACGCTAAATCTTAACGTCTTAATGTAAGATAGAATATCTTCCAAGCCGCAGGCAATGAGATAGGAGCGGTTTAGGGGCAGCTCCCTGACAAATAGATCGAAGGTGGCAAAGGTCTGTTTTTTATGCGCAAAATAGCTTTGCGCCATAGTCAATTCATACAGATCCAGCAATAGAGCGCTAGGCATGGTTTTTCGTTATTTAGCGATCAATTTTTTATACTCTTCCCGGGGGAAAAAATGATTTGTGAACACGATGCGGTTTTCTTTATCGATAAAGATGTAGGTAGGTACACCCATTATCCCGAACGACTGGGCAACTTCTCCGTCCGTATCTAAAAGCACGCTGAAATCCAGGTTGTAATTCTTGATGAAATTTTTTACCTTATCCGCGGGCTCGTCGACGTTTACCGCCGCTATCCCCACTCCATTTCCGGATAATTCGGCTTCCATATCATTGAGCTGCTTCAATTCTTTCCGGCAATAAGGGCACCATGTTGTCCAAAAAAAAAGTATCAGCGGCTTGCCCTTGAAATCAGAAAGCGATATCTTTTCCCCTCCCAGCCCGGATAAGGTAAATTCCGGGGGGGCTGCCGGATCTTCTCTTTTCTTTAAAGGCTCCGCGGAAAATAAAGAGCTTTGCATCGCCAAGAATAAAATTCCTGAAATAATGACTTTTCTCATCCTTCTCACATTAACCTCCCCGCCTTGATCAAGAAATACTCTCCCAATACCAGAAGCACAAGGCCGAAGACCTTCTTAATGCGCTCCAGCCATACCTGGCCCTTGGAGAAATTTATCAATAATGAACTGAAAGTGCCTGCTATTACCAGGGAGAATCCTACTCCGTAAGCAAAAACAAATAAGAGGCCAGCCCCATGAATAACATTCTGCCTGCTGGCCACATAAACCAGGATCAATCCTAACGCGGGAGCGACGCAAGGCCCGGCGATCAATCCGGAAACCATGCCTAGTAAGAGCGCAGAAAGGGAATCCCACCTGGAATTGACCTTATTTTGCAGCCTTATCCTGGTAAAACTTAGATCAAAGAGGCCCAGGAAAGAAAGGCCGGCGATGATACAGGCGTTCCCCAAGATGAAAAATGATGCAGGATGATTGGATATCTGCCCGAAAAGGCTTCCAGTCAGAGAGGCGATGAGCCCCAGCACTGAATAAGTGATCGCCAGGCCAGATACGTAAATTAAGCTGAGGGTAAAACCTCTGAGCCGCGATGTACCCGCTTTGACGCCGATAAAACTCAGGATAAGAGGTATGAGAGGATAAACGCAAGGGGAGAAACTTACTACTACGCCGCCCAAAAAAGCGCTGATAAAACTAAGCTCCTGGCCTTGTACATTCATTGAGCCACTCCAGGTATTTCTTCTCTCCTGAAATAATCGGCAGGCAGATAATTTCAGGAACATCATAACTATGAAGGGATTTTACCTTTTTTATCAATTTATTTAAAAGAGTTTTTCTGGTCTTGATCAGCATAAGCGCCTCATTTGCGCTGTCAATTTTTCCCCCCCACCGGAATAAGGAATAAACCCCGCCGATTATGTTTATACAGGCCGCTAATTTTTCTTTCACCAGCCCGGAGGCGATCTTTTCCGCTTCCTTTTTGTTCCCCGCGGTCACCAGGACCAGCACATTCATTTTAACCTCTTTAAGAGCTCGGCGATCCGTTTGCCTTGCTTAAGGCATTCATTTGACGCGCGCGCGTCCGGAGAACCTATGGCTACCGCTCCATAATGGTCTCCCTTCGGGTCGCCCTGGATTATCATACCATGGATGAGCATGGCGTTCAAGATATCTAAGACCGTGGTCTCGTTGCCGCCCGCGACGTTGGCTGAAGAGGCGAATGCCGCGCCTATCTTACCTTCCAGCTTACCGTGGAATTTGACGGAATCATCCCATAATTTCTTGATCTCTGAGGCCATGGCGCCGTAATAAGTAGGCGAACCGACGGCTATGGCGTCATATTCAAGCAGGTCTTTCGCGTCCACATCCTTAACGTCTTTTACGTCCGTTTTCAACCCCTCCCCTTCCATTCCTTTCGCGATTATTTCCGCCATCTTCCTTGTGTTGCCTGTCCTAGAATAATAGATTATCAGCGCCTTTGCCATATCTCCTCCAGGGAATCGAGGGACACCCTTTTTGGTAAAGCTAAGGGTGTCCCTCCTCATTTATTTTGATAGATTTTAATTTCCCGAACTGCGCGCAGGTATCGAATATGATCGCGGGGTCCTCGGCGCAAATGCGTACCATGAGTTCCTTTGATCCGGATATTTCATCCTTCCTTAATTCGATAACCTCTAATGTCTCACCGAACTCGACAATGGAATTGCGTAACGCTTGAGCCGAAGCCGAGCGCGTATTCAAGATAAATTCCAAAGAGTATTTACCCATCTGTCAACATCATTACGGACATTATCCTGCCGCAGCCGTTTCCCTCTTTACGAAAAGAAAAAAAATCCGTGTTTCTGCATACCGTGCAGGCACCGCCATCGAAGATATTCTTATTTTTTAACCCGGAGTTCAGAAGCTGGGCTTTATTAATTCCGGGTAAGTCAAGGAAATAACGGCCTTGTTTCTCCAGCACGTATTCCTGCCCGAAATAATCATTCAATTCGCGGCCGACTTCATAACAACAACTCCTTATGCAGGGGGCCTAATCCTGCGTATAAATTTTCTTCTTTGCTTTTAAATTCTTCCTTCATCATTTTCA
>JAQUPI010000036.1 GCA_028716705.1 Candidatus Omnitrophota bacterium
GACTATGGACAGTAAAACCAAATACAAAAAGCCAAGGTATTATCTTAACGCGAAGAACAAAGAATTCGTAATTGAAAACTACAATCTCGCCAAGCCGTTTGCCGATTTCTTCCCCGGTATTGCCGGCAAATACGGGATACCGATGTGGGTATTTTACGTCAATCGCGGCCAGGCGATCGCCAGCTTCGGCACCAAGGATAAAGACCACGCTATACTGGAATTCCTCCCGGCAAACAAGTCCTGGCAGACGGTCCCGCTGCAGGGATTCCGCACTTTTATAAAACTTTCCGCGGGTAAAGATTTCCGTTTTTATGAGCCTTTCCACAACGGCTTTACCAATTTAGACTATAAACTCAACAACCTTATGCGTATTACTTCCCATGATCTGAGGCTGGAAGAATGCAATTTAACGCTTGGGTTGAAAGTGGAGGTCGAATATTTCACCATTCCCAATGACTCCTACTCCGCCCTTGCCAGGATAGTTACCGTCAGGAATTTGGGCTCTAAAATAAAAAGGCTCCAATTAATGGACGGGCTCCCGCAGGTGATCCCCTTCGGGACAAGCGATTTATTCCTCAAGCAATTAAGCCGCACCGTGGAAGCCTGGATGAACGTGGAAAACCTGGAGAAAAATGTCCCCTTCTTTAAGCTGAGCGTCGATCCCACGGACCGGCCGGAAGTAGTGCATATAAAAGAAGGGAATTTTTACCTGGCATACACTTTCGAAAAAGGAAAACCCAGGGTCATAAGGCCTGTATTAGACCCCCAGGCCGTATTCGGCCCGGTTACCGATTTTTCCTGCCCCCGTGAATTCCTGGCATGGAAGAAAATTCCCCGCAAAGACTTCGGCCCTGTAAGCAGCAAGACCCCCTCCTCCTTCGTCTTTTTGGATTTTACGCTCTCCGGAGGGGAAGAAAAAAAATTATTTTCCCTCATCGGATACATGAGGGACAAAGAAACATTGAATTCTTCCTTGCCCCGCCTGCTTAAGCCTGATTATATCCCCTTCAAGAAAGAAGAGAATAAAAAGATCATCGGGGAACTGGAAGTCAACGTCGAAACGAAGAGCAGTTCGGAAGCATTCAACCTGTATACGAGGCAAACCTATCTCGACAATATCCTGCGCGGCGGATATCCCGAAGTCTTCCAGGGCAAAGGCCGCGTTTCTGTTTTTTATTTATACGGCAGGAAGCACGGTGACCTGGAAAGGGACTACAACAAATTCCAGATCCAGCCGGCGAATTTTTCCCAGGGCAACGGCAATTACCGGGACATGAACCAGAACCGCAGGCTGGATATATGGTTTAACCCCGCTATCGAAGAAGCTAATCTGGTTACTTTTTTTGATCTTATCCAAACCGACGGTTTTAATCCTTTGGTCGTCAAAGGCGTAAATTTTACCCTCGCGGACAAACATGGCCTTTCCGCGCTGATGCCGGGTTTCGCGGATCAAAAGGATTCCGCGAAGGTCATGGCTTTCCTGGAAAAACCTTTTACCCCGGGAGACCTGATACTCTTCATTAAGGATAAGGGGATTAAATTAAGGATTCCTTTTAACGGGTTCCTGGATGCCCTCCTTTCCTTTTCCGAGGCGGTTCAGGAAGCCGAGCACGGCGAGGGTTTTTGGACGGACCACTGGGCTTATAACCTCGATCTTCTGGACGCCTACCTTGGCGTCTATCCCGAGAAGTCGAAAGAAATAATTTTCGATAAAAAGATCTTTTCTTTCTTTGACAACGCGGCAACCGTCAAACCCAGGAACGAAAAATACGTGCTCTATCACGGCAAGGTAAGGCAGCTGCATTCCGTTGCCGCCTCGGAAGCGAAACGTAAAATGTTCAAGCTGCGTTCATCTTCTCCGAATACCGTCAGGACAGAATACGGAAAAGGGGAGATCTACAAGGCCACGCTAATTAACAAATTTTTGTGCCTGGTAGTGAACAAGATGTCATCCCTGGACCCGTTCGGCTGCGGGATAGAAATGGAAGCGGATAAGCCTGATTGGTTTGACGCTTTGAACGGCCTGCCCGGGCTTTTCGGCTCATCCGTGAATGAAACATTTGAGCTCAAGCGCCTGTGCCTTGTCATAAGGGATTCCGTTAGAAATTCGGGGCTTGGTAAGATACCTGTTACCGAAGAAATATACGATTTCCTTTGCGGGCTGGAGGAATTACTGAAGGACTGCTTAAGCGGGCTTTCCCCTGAAAAAGATCTCCTCTATTGGGATAAAAGCTACGCCCTTAAAGAGGGCTACAGGAAAAGGACGGAAATGGGCCTAAGCGGAAAGGAAAAGGATATCGATTGCGCTAGGCTCATCGTCTTCCTTGAAAACTGCCTGAAAAAACTTGACCTGGCCATCGATAAAGCGTTCGATGCTAAAAGAAATATTTATTACGCTTACTTTATAAACGAAGTCACTGACTACTCCGTAGAGGGTCCTTCGATAAAACCGAAAAAATTCAACCAGATAAAGCTCCCCTTCTTCCTGGAAGCCCAGGTCCATGCCCTGAGGCTTTCCGCCGGCGCGAAACAGGCGAAAGCGCTGTATGAAGCGACCAGGAAAAGCAGCCTCTTCGATAAAGATCTAAAGATGTATAAATGCACGGCTCCTTTAAAAGATATGCCTGAAGAAATAGGCAGGTGCCGGGTTTTTCCCCCAGGTTGGCTGGAAAACGAATCCATATGGCTGCATATGGAATACAAGTACCTTCTTGAACTGTTAAGGCAGGGGCTTTTTGATAAATTTTACGGCGAATTCAACAACCTGCTTATCCCCTTCCTTGCCCCCGAGAAATACGGCCGGAGCATACTGCAAAATTCGTCTTTTTTGGTGAGCAGCGCTTTTTCGGACAAGGCTCTCCATGGTAACGGTTTCGTCGCGCGTCTTTCCGGATCCACCGCCGAATTCCTGCACATCTGGCTGGTGATGAACGCGGGGATCAAGCCGTTTTTCCTGAACGCTAAAGGAGAGCTGAATCTGCGTTTGAGCCCTGTGCTTAAGGGTTGGCTATTCGGGAAAAAGGACGGCTCCTACAGCTTTAATTTCTTGAGCAAGGTAAGCGTAACTTATCATAATCCGAAAAAGAAAGACACCTTCGGCGCTAATCCGGCGAAGATCCATAAAATAACTTTCCGGGATAAAGACAATAATCCCGTCGAACTGGCGTCCGACGTCATACCCTCCCCTTATGCCGCGCAGGTAAGGTCCCGGCAGGTCCAAAGTATCGATATCTTCCTGAAATAAACCAATATTCTTCAGATCAAAGGTCTGTCTCTTAATTAGAATTTTCGGCGGTAATAAACGCGGAAGATGTGCTGCGTGTCGAGCACGGGAAGGCCGGAGCTGAACGGGTCGGTGTAAGTGGTTGATACGTTGGAGCGGCCCGCTTCACCGTATTGGAAAACAAATTCGTCAAAATCGTCAGGTAAATACCTGAGCTCCGTGAAGAAGTTGTGGTGGCTTAAATAGTATTTGCTGTAACCCTGGGTCATCAAAGTCAGGTCATTCCACCGCGAATAAACGTATTTAAAATATACGCCCAGCTTCTTGAACGGCAGGTACGAAGCCTCGAAACCTATATGGTTTATATTGTCGTCTATCTGCCCGGCGCTCTTGAACTCGTTGCGGGTATAATCCAGGTATATCTCCAGGTCCTTTACCGGCGTAAGCCTCAGGCCTGATTTAAAGATATTGTAATAAGGGTACGGCGGTGTCGGGAATAGGCCCTGGCTGTACACAAAAGGGTTTTCGATGCGGTAAGTTTTATCATATTCGTTAAAGGTTGTGAAAAAGACGCCGTTTAGGTTACCGCGCGGGAAATTATCATAGGCGAGATTGTAGTCATTGGTACGCTCCCAGATACCCGATACAGCCGCCCAATCGGTTAAGGCGTATTCCAGGCCCACCGAGCCTGTTTTCAGGGACGGGTCCTCCCCGTCGGTTATGGTATTATTGTCCACATAAAGGTCCGTGCTTTTGTCGAATATAAAGGGGTCCTTATTGGCTTTGGTTTTCGGGAGTTTATGATATATGCCCATCAACTTTCCGGTAAGCCTCTCATCGAAGTTATACGTAACTTCATCCCTCGTGACATTTTCGATGATCTTTCCCCCGGTGCTGCGCACATTCCTTACATCAAAAAGGTTGTCCAGGGCCTGATCGAAGAACGAAGTTTCAACGCGTAAGCCGACCACATCCCGGCCTATGTCGATGCCGTTGCCTATCCGGTACGGCTCAACATCCTCCCATTTAAGCGCCGGGTAATACAGCCCCGAATAATAATAAGCGAACGGCTTCCTGAAGCTGATATGCCTTGACCAGAAAGCGTCGTCGCGCGTCTCCCTGTAAGTGGATAAGGCCGGGTCAAATCCCCTGTCCATATGGGCGTAGAATAAACGCGCCTTGGCGAAAAAGCTCTCATATTCTTCCGGCTTGATCGCGTCATAGCCTTCAAGGCCCATTATATCTTCTTCGGGGAACCTTCCGGTCAAAGAAAGGTAATAGGCGTTCCCGCGGGATTCCGAGGAAAAATCGGATGTGGACAGGTCCTTCTTGCTGAAGGATTGGGCCGCTTCGGCGGATGCCTTCAGGCCGTCCTTTATCTGATACCCGACGTCGGCTCCGATGACGTGGTTGGAATAATCCTTCTTGCTGCTCAGGTCCTCGTTAAAACCCACCCTGTAAGTGTAAGTGCCGCCGAAAAGGAAGTTCTCCGTGAAATAATGCTTGAACCTGCTCGCGGAAGAAACGTTATCCACGCTTTCGTAATCCTGCCAGAGCAGTTTTGGGGAAGCGACGGTGGAGTCGAAAGATGTCGCCTCATCCGGATAAAAAGATAAGGACGCTCCCCTTAACGCCGTCAGGAATATCCCGTCACTGTCGCGCGTGCGGTAAGAAAGCGATTCGTCGAATTTGCCTTTCCTGAAATCATTAAGGCCGCTGTTGAAATTCCCGGGCCGCCATGTGTCTATCCAAGGGCTCTGCTGCCACCAGTTGCGGTTGTTGGAAAGCCTTAGGGGGTCATCGGAAGTGTATGCCTGGTCCTGGTAAGCGATAGGAAAAAACCTCAGGTCCAGCCCTTCCTGTTTATAGTTCAGCCAGAGTTCGCGCACGGGCTGGAATTCGTATTCTATCTCCGCCTCGGGAATGATAAAGATATTGCTGTTGACGCTGGTTATGGTCTTGGAAGGGACTTTTTCATTCACGATCTTGGTTTCACTGAGCGAAAAGGAATCCCCTCTCTGTTTGGTATAAGCGGTATGGCCGACCGTATATACCGTATTTCCCCAGGCGAACAATTCCACGTCCGCGGTATCCGTCAGGGGGCTGACCCCGCTTACGGTGATTTTATCGCTTTTCCCGGTGAAGCTCCAGGGGTCGACCGTGACGTTCGTGTGAAAACCAAAGCCTTCGGTTTCCTGAGAATCCAGGTTGACCCTTAACCGGTCATATATCCTTGTATCAAAGGTATTCGCGCGCCGGTTATAAGCTTCCGTGGAGAGCGTGCGGAAATTTTCTTCGTTCAGATCGGAGTCAGCCTGGTTCCAGATCGCATCCTCGGAGGTAACGCCGGCGCTTAACTGCGTCTGCCCGCTGACTTTGATCCAGGGCTCTCCCTGCTCCGGAGCTTCTTTAGATTCTTTTCTTGTCAGGCTGTCCAGCGTCCTGTTGATCACTTCATCCCTGTTTTGCGTTTGGGCGAATTGTTGCTTTGCGCCGGTGGGGACAGCCTTGCCGCTGCTGACTTCTTTTTTGAAAATATCGCTGATATACGCTTTGGCGGTCTTATTGGCGGGGTCCATGATGAGCGCCTTTTTAAATTCCATCAACGCTTCATCATGCCTGCCTGCCTGGTAAAAACCTTTTCCTACTTCGCACAAATAACTTACGGTTTGTTCCAGGCAATAAGCGGAAGGGGTATCAATGAGGGGAAAAAATAAAAAAAATAGTAATATCCATCTCCATATTACTATCCTTGGCTTTCTCTTACTCATACGGGTTTATTATACCTTTTTTAACCCGCAGGTCAAGGGAAATTTAGCTTAAAACAAAACCGGCTCGATGACCCTATCGACCCGGTTTTGTTTCTATAACGGCTTGGTAAATAAATACTTAGCTTATGATTTTAAGGAATTTTGCGCGGAAGGCATGAGCGTGATCTTCAAGGAATGCATAAAATAAACCAAAAACAATTTTCCTTCATGAGCCGCGTACATGCTCCCCTTTATGCGGCAGAAGAATTCCTCGATCTTTTGCGCGTTATCATGCTTTTTCAGGACATAGAGATAAGGATCAGGCTTATTCGCGTGCTTATCCTGGACCGGCTTCGCCATATAAACAAAGTGGCGCCGGACGATGCTGCGCACACCACCCTTGTCCGTGGTTTCGGAGCTCGTAAGTATCCTTCTTTTCTTCGCTTCTGAAGTAATATTCCTCAAAAGAATATCGCGCAATCTTCCCTCCGTAAAATATAGCCGGGCTGCGGAACTAAAATGCCTCCTGCTTTAAGCAACCCGGCTTTCCCCTTGTGGCTGGTGGGGTAAGACTTTATAAAAGAATTTTAAAAAAACCGAAAAAAAATATACCCGAATTAATGAAAGTATAACATCAGGGATTGGCTGAATTCAAGGGTTTGAGAGGGAAAAAGGAAACCGTTTTCCGGGGAGATTTTATTTGAGTCGGGGCTCCTCGCCGCGGAATAATCTTTCCAGGTTGGATTTGTGCCTCACCAGGATAAAAATAGAAAGTAAAACGCTGGAATAGACCAGGGCCAGGGGTTGCCTTAACGCGAGCATAAAGAATGGTAAAGCCACAGCGCTGATTATCGACGCTAAAGAGACTATTCGAAAAAGGATAAATACGGCCAACCAGGCCGCTATGGTCAGGGAAAATACGATCTTTAAACCCGCGGCCTTGAAAGCCAGGCCCAATAATACGCCCAGGGTGGTGGCCACCCCCTTACCGCCTTTAAATCTCAGGAAAATGGTCCAGTTATGGCCGCAGATGCAGCAGAGCCCTAACAGCGCGCGCGTGGTTATATCGGGCAAGCCGGCGTACCTCGAAACGACCATATCGCCTATGAAGAATACGGCGGCAAAACCCTTGAAAATATCGATAAGCAATATTATTACGGCGGCGGGTTTACCCAATACCCTGGAAGCGTTTGTCGCTCCCACGTTCCCTGAACCGGATTTACGGATATCGACATTTTTCAGCAAACGGCAAAAAATGTACGCGGTCGGGATGGAGCCGGTCAGGTAACTAGTGATTATTCCGGGAATTATCCAGGGCATAGAGTGTCTTAAACCCCCTCCTTACGTAGTCCGAACCTGAAATTAAGGTGAATAAAACGGCTATCCACCACAAAACCGGAGCAGGGCGCATTTGCAGCAGGACAGCGATCACCGAGAACATCTGGAAGGTAGTGGTAAGCTTGCCTAATCTGGTCGGAGAGATATTGATCTCTTGCTTGACTATATAGATCACCAGAGCCCCCAGGAGAATGATCACGTCCCGGCTGATCACGATGAAAACCACGCCAAGCGGGAACCTTATGGGGAACTCGCTCTTTAGGGAAAGGAAGATAAAGGCGCTCATCAGAAGCAGCTTATCTCCCAGCGGGTCAAGGACAAGGCCCGCTTTGGAATACTGTTTGGATTTTCTGGCGATATACCCGTCAACGGCGTCCGAAATGACTCCCAGGGCGAATATGAATAATGCCGCGAACCTGAGATACTCCCGCTGGGGAGAATAATATATCACGCACGCGATAAAAAACGGGACGCTTAGGATCCTGAAAGTGGATATCTTGTTCGCGAAATTCATTTTTTTATTTTATGATCCTGACGCGCTGGGGCGGCCAGTAAATGACCAGGGCCTTGCCTAAAATGTTTTCTTTCGGGACGAACCCCCAATATCTGCTGTCCTGGGACGACGCGGAATTATCGCCCAGAACAAAGTAATGGCCCTGCGGTATTTTTATCTTCATCCCTTCCGCGCCAAAATCCCCCCTGTTATAATAATACCTCTTGTTGAAAACAGTGTCCAGCAGCGGCTTGTCATCGATGAATAAGGTCCCGTTTTTTATCTCGACCGTTTCTCCCGGAAGGCCTATCAGGCGTTTTATGAAATCTTTCTTCGGGCTTTGAGGATAGATAAAAACGATCACGTCGGCCCTCTTCGGCTCGCGCAAGGCCGGCAGGTTAAGGCCTAAAAACGGTATCTTCGCGCCGTAAATGAATTTATTGACCAGGATCAGATCGCCTTCCATAAGAGTGGTGCGCATTGAGCCTGTCGGTATCTTAAACGCCTGGACCACGAAAGTGCGGATGACCATCGCCAGGATAAACGCGACAACGATGGACTCTATCCATTCCTTGATTACGGATTTTTTCATATCTTTAACACCTCCAAAAACGCTTCCTGGGGGATCTCTACTTTTCCGAACTGCTTAAGGCGTTTTTTGCCCTTCTTCTGCTCTTCCCACAGCTTGCGCTTGCGGGTGATATCCCCGCCGTAACACTTGGCGGTAACGTGTTTTCCCACGGACCTTATTTTCTCGGACGCGAGTATCTGCGTGCCGACGGCGGCCTGCACGCTCACCTCGAATAACTGCCGGGGGATCAATTCCTTGAGCCTGGAAACCAGCGCCTGCGCTTTATATATAACCTTATCTTTATGTATCAAAGACGAGAAGGCGTCGCAGATCACGCTGTTCAGCATTATGTCCAGCCTTACTATTTTGGCGGAAAGATACCCTTTGAATTCATAATCCATCGAACCGTAGCCCCTGGTGACGGATTTCATCTTGTCGTAAAAATCCACGATTATCTCGGATAACGGCATGTCAAAGACCAGTTTTACCCTGTCGGTGCCGAGATATTCGCTGGATTTAAAAGTCCCGCGCCTGGATTTGGTAAGTTCACAGACCGGGTCTATATTCTCAACGGGTATGATCATCAGCAGGCTCACGAACGGCTCCTGGGATTCTTCGATATCCTGCGGCGGCGGGAGTTTCGCCGGAGTATCCACTTCCACTATATCACCGTCTCTTTTTCTTACCCTGTATACTACGTTCGGCACGGTAAGGATCAAATTCAGGTCGTATTCCCTCTCCAGCCGCTCCTGGGCGATCTCCATGTGCAAAAGCCCGAGGAAACCGCACCTGAAACCCGACCCGAAAGATTGCGAGTTTTCAGGCTCAAAGACAAAAGAAGCGTCCGATAATTTCAATTTATCCACGGCGTCGCGCAGCTTGGGAAAATCCCCGGGGTTCACCGGGTATATCCCGCAAAAAACCAGCGGCTTTACCGTGCGGTAGCCGGCAAAAGGCTCTTTGCAGGGGTTTTTGATGTCGGTAATGGTATCCCCTATGATGATCTCCCTGGCGTCGCGGATATTCGCGTTTAAGTATCCGACTTCCCCGCAGGATAAAGAATCCACCTTGGAATATTGCAGGTTCTTGAAGACGCCGAGTTCCTCGATCTTGTAAGTTTTCCCGGAATGCATCATTTTTATCTGCGTGCGCGCGTCCAGCATCCCGTCCGCGACCCTGACATAGACTACCACTCCTTTATATACGTCGAACCGGCAGTCAAAGACAAGCGCCTTTAAAGGGTGCGCGTCCTCTCCGGAAGGGGCAGGCACGGCCTCGACTATCCTCTCAAGTATCTCATTAACGCCTGTGCCTTCTTTAGCGGAAGCCAGGATCATGTCTTCTTCCTTAAAACCTAATACCCCGGCGATCTGTTCTTTTACCCGGGGTATATCCGCGCTGGAAAGGTCTATCTTGTTGATCACCGGAATGACCTTAAGATTATTCTCTAAGGCAAGGTGATAATTGGCGACGGTCTGGGCTTCTATGCCCTGGCCGGCGTCTACTACCAGCAGCGCCCCTTCACAGGCGGCCAGCGATTTGGAAACTTCGTAAGTAAAATCCACGTGCCCCGGAGTATCTATAAGGTTCAGGGCGTAATCTTTCCCGTCTTTAGCCCGGTAAGATAAACGCACCATCGAAGCTTTTATGGTTATACCGCGCTCCTTTTCCAGGTCCATGTCGTCAAGCAGCTGCTCGCCTTTATGCCGCCTGTCCACCGCGCCGGTCACCTCCAGTATCCTGTCCGCCAGGGTGGATTTCCCATGGTCTATATGGGCGATGATGCTGAAATTCCTGATCAGGGATTTATCCATTGATATAGCTCAATACTTTCTCCACAACCTCATCTATGGTCAAATTCGTAGTATCTACGCGGATCGCGTCTTCGGCTTTCTTCAGCGGCGCGAATTCACGCGTGGAGTCGATCTTATCCCGGTTACGCAAGTCCTCCTCCACGTCTTTTTCGCTGACCCCCTGCCCCGCCTCGATCAATTCCTTGTGCCGGCGCCTGACCCTCTCCTTAAAATCGGCGTCGATGAAAAATTTCCTGTCCGCGTCCGGGAAGACGACCGTGCCTATATCGCGGCCGTCCAGGACGCTGTCCCTCTGCCTGCCGAGCTTCCTCTGCAGCCCAAGCATGATCTCCCTTATGCCCCTGATCTTGGCGATATCGGAAACCAGCCTGGTGATCCTCGGCTCCCGGATAAGCCTGCTGGCGTCCCTGCCGTCCAGAAATATCTTTAAAGGGCCGTCCGCGCTGTTGACCAGGCCGATATCCGTCGAACGCGCCATTTCGATGAGTTTCGCCTCGTCAGCCGCGCCGATATTCTTTTCCAGCGATTTTAAGGTGATGGCCCGGTACATCGCGCCCGTATCGATATAAAGAAAGCCCAGCTTTTGGGCGATTATCCGGGCAACCGTGCTCTTGCCCGCGCCTGCCGGGCCGTCAACAGCGATGATCATTTCAACGTTTCTCTCTTCTTTTTTTCTTTCAGGAGGATTTCAAGCAGCCCGCCTTCGTCATTTTTTTCGATGGCCGATCTTATCTTTGAAAGGTTATCCTCGAAGGCCTTTATCGACTTGAGCATATTCCTTTTATTGCTCAAAAATATGTCCGTCCAGAGCCTGGGGTCCGATAAGGCGACGCGCGTGGTATCTTTTAAGCCGCTGGCGGAAAACTTCATATATTTACGGGGTACGCTGCCGGCCAGGGAAAAGGCGACGGCATGCGGAAGATGGCTGACGAACGAAAGGATCTCGTCGTGCCGGCCGGGGCTCATCATGTATACCTTGGCGCCGAGCGCGTTCCACAACCTTTTTATTTTTCTTAACGCGCCGGGGCTGGTTTTTTCCCGGGGGGTCAAAATGCACAGGGAATCCTTGAACATCTCCGCATTGATATTGGCGATACTGCGTTTTTCGGAGCCGGCCAGGGGATGGCCGCCGGCGTAATTGGGGAATATCTTTTCTAATTTCGCGGCGATCTGTTTCTTGGTGCTTCCCACATCCGTGACTATGGCCTCCTTGGGGATAAATCCGCGCGCCTTATCCGCCAGGCTTAAGATGGTTTTCACCGGCGCCGCGAAAATTACCAGGTCCGCCCCCCGGATAATGGAGAGTTCCCGCGAGCCTTTGTCTATCGCGCCTATTTTTTTCGCCAGGGCCAGCGTCTCTTTATGGCGGCTTACGCCCACAACTTCCCCGGCCAGGCCTTTTTTCCTGATCGCGAGCGCCATGGACCCGCCGATCAAACCCGTCCCGATTACGGCGACTTTATTGAATAACCTCATTATATCTCTCTTCCTACCGATTTCGCTATCCCTTTAAGGCTCAACATAAGCTCCGCGAAATTCGCGGGGATCAATGACTGGGCTCCGTCGGATCTGGCGTCCTCCGGATGCGAGTGCACCTCGACGATCAGGCCGTCCGCGCCGCAGGCGACAGACGCCTTCGAAAGCGCGGGTACCATCCCCCACCTTCCCGCCGCGTGGCTGGGATCCACGATTATCGGCAGGTGCGAAAGTTCCTTCACTGCGGGGACCGCGCTGATATCCAGGGTATTGCGCGTAAAATCCTCGAAGGTCCGTATCCCGCGTTCACAAAGGATGACGTTAAAATTCCCCCCTGACAGGATGTATTCCGCGGACATAAGCAGCTCTTTTATGGTGCAGGAGAGCCCGCGCTTCAATAAGACGGGCTTCTTTGCCAGGCCTACCTCTTTAAGAAGGTTAAAATTCTGCACGTTACGGGCGCCTATCTGAAGGATATCCACGTGCCTGGCAACGAGCTCCACGTCCCTGGGGTCCATTACTTCGCTTACCGTAACCAGGCCAAGGTCATTGCCTACTTTATTCAAAAGTTTCAGGCCTTCCTCTCCCAAACCCTGAAAACTGTAAGGTGAGGTGCGGGGTTTGAAGGCTCCTCCGCGCAGGACAGAAGCGCCGGCTTTCTTTACCTCGCCCGCGGTATCTTCCAGGGTTTTCAGGTCTTCCACGGAACAGGGCCCTGCCATAACCACGATCTTCTTGCCCCCGATCTTGACCCCCTTACCCAGGTCTATTACCGAATCTTCCTTCTTGAATTCGCGGGAAACAAGCTTGTAAGGGGCAAGGACGGCGAGGACATTCTCCACGCCGGGGAAAACTTCCAGCGGCGTTGCCCTCAATATATCTTCCGGCCCGATGACCCCGATTATGGTTCGTTCGGTGCCTTTGGATAAGTGCGGGGTCAATCCTAATTTCTTTACCCTCTCTAATATATGGTTTATCTGGCCTTCCGTCGCGTCAGGCCGCAATACGATGATCATTTATTCCTCCGCTTATCTTAACACTTTCTTCAGTACCTTGATGAACCTCGCGTTCTCCTTCTTTGTGCCTATAGTAACGCGGATGAAATTCTTCAGTCCGTACTGCTCCATGTCCCTTACGATGACTCCGTGCCTGAGCATCCGGTTGAATACCGCTAAGCCGTCTTTGCCGGAGTCAAAAAGGATGAAATTCGCCACGCTCGGAACATAGGCGATGCCTGACTGCGCCAGGCGGTCGTAAAGGTAATTCTTCCCCTCCAGGATGAGTTTTCTCGTTTTGCGCAGGAATTTTTTATCGTCCAAAGCCGCGCTTGCCGCTGCCTGCGCCAGCATGTTGACATTGAACGGCTGCCTGGCCTTTTCCATATAAGAGATCAATCCCGCGTCGCCGATGGCATAACCCGCCCTTAACCCCGCCAGGCCGTATGCCTTGGAGAAAGTTTTCAAGACGACCACGTTCTTATTCTTGATGTACCCCTGCCCATTAGGAAAATCGTCCACGTCGATAAAAGCGTCGTATGCCTCATCCAGCACCACAACTATATCCGGAGGCAGCGAGCCGATAAAGTCCTCGAACTCGGGCTTTGTGACATACGTGCCCGTAGGATTGTTGGGATTGGAGATAAAGATCAACCTGGTTTTTTTGTCTATCTTTTTCCTGATCGCGTCCAGGTCGTATTTGAAATACCTTAACGGCACGGTAATGATACGGCGGCCGTTGACCGCCGAAATTATCCCATACTCCAGGAAAGTCGTGTCGGCGGTTATGATATTCTCATCCTCCTCGACAAAGGTCTTTATGATAATGTCTATAAGCTCGTCGGAACCGTTGCCGAGGATTATGTTGGCCGGCTTAAGGTTAAGCAGGCGGCTGAGCTTTTTCTTCAGATAATAGCACTGGCTGTCAGGATAACGGTTGATCTTGCGCAGGGACTTGCGTATCGCCTCTACCGCCTTTGGAGAGGGCCCCAGCGGGTTTTCATTGGAAGCGAGCTTTATAATATCTCTCAAACCCAGCTGCCTCTTAATCTCCTCTATGGGCCTTCCCGCTACATAAGGTTTTATATTCAGTATATTTTTTCTCACCATTTTTCCACAGGAGGGACGCCCTTTTTGGCAAAGCTAAGGGTGTCCCCGCATTCTATTCTCCTAAGGGATACGAACCCAATATCTTCAGGAATTTACACTTATCTTCTAATTCCATAAGCGCTTTTTTTACGCGCGGGTTATCCCGGTGCCCGTCAAGATCGACAAAAAAATAGTAATCCCACGCCTTCTTTTTTGAAGGCCTGGATTCTATCTTGGTCAGGTTGATCCTGTATTTCTTGAAAGGCAGGAGCATATCGTGCAAGGCGCCTACCTTGTCCTTGATCGAAAACATAAGCGAAGTCCTGTCGCAGCCTGTAGGCGGGACGTCATTCTTTCCGACGATCAAAAACCGGGTGACGTTATGCGGCGAATCCTCAATATCGGAAGCGACCACCTTCAGCTTGTAGACCTTGGCCGCGAGCAGCGAGGCTATACACGCGCTGTTTTTTTCCTTCGCGGCGATCTGAGCGGCGCGGGTAGTACTGGAGACCTCTATAATTTCCACGCCCGCGAGGTTCTTCTGAAGCCAGATCCTGCACTGGCCGAATACCTGGGAAATGGAATATACCCGCCGGATCTTCCCCTTGGGGCAGTTAGCCAGGAGATGGTGCACCACGTCCAGGATTATCTGGCTGCAGATCCTCAGGTCAGAATCCATAAACATATCCAGGGTATGGCTGACCGCTCCCTCCACGGAATTTTCTATGGGCACCACGCCGTAATCGGCGTTGTCCTTTTCCACTTCAAGGAACACGTCGGTAATGCTGTCACAAGGGATGTATTTGACCTGCGAACCGAATCTTTTTAACGCCGCCAGGTGCGTGAAAGTCGCCTCGGGCCCAAGATAGGAGATCTTAAGCGGCATACCCAAAGAAAGGCTGGCCGACATGATTTCCCGGTATATCGCCTCTAGGGCGCTTGCCGGCAAAGGCCCATTGCTTAGAGAAGCCAGCTTGCGCAAAACCTCTCTCTCGCGTTCCGGGGAATAAATACTTTTCCCGCTTTTTAACTTGACCTGCGCGATACTTTTAGTGATACCGGCGCGCGAATTCAAAAGCCCGATTATCTTTTTGTCTACGCTGTCAACTTTCTTGCGCAGGCTGTTGAGGTTCATTGATTCCCTCCTTTTGCGCCAAAATCCCGCTCGTGTCTTCTGGCGCTGGCGTTTCTATTTTTTCTCCGACGGCCTCCGGCTTAAGGAAGCCTTCTATCTTGGGCAGCTCATCCAGCGATTTTAACCCAAAATGCTCCAGGAACTGCCGCGTGGTCCCATAAACCCTGGGGCGCCCCGGAGCTTTTTTCCTGCCGGTGACGCGGATAAGCCCTTTATCCACAAAAACTTTGATCATGTTATCCACGTTTACGTTCCTTATGGATTCTATTTCCAGCCGGGTCACCGGTTGTTTGTAAGCAATTATGGCCAGGGTCTCAAGCGCCGGCGTAGATAACCTCTCCGCCTTGCGCTGCTTGAATAACTTTCTTAAAAAGGCGGCGAAGACCGGGGCGGTGATCATCTGGAATCCGCCGGCTATTTCGGTTATGCGCATTCCCCGGCCGGTTTTGTCATATTCCTCTTTCAGCTCTTCTATGCGCTTACGGACCTCATCCGTAGGCATATTATCTAACACGTCCCGGAACTGTTCCAGCATCAGCGGTTTTTCGCTGGCGAAAAGCAAAGCCTCGATCACTGATTTGACGTTATCCTCAGTCATATTTATCTTGCCTTCTTTTGTCTGTAAACCTCGTTAAGCAGCTCTTCCGTCGTCCGTATCTCCCCGCCTCTCTCAAGCGCCTTCTTTATCATGGACGCGGCTTCCGGTTTCTTATACTCTAATTGCATAAGCACGGCCAGCGCTTCTTCCTCGATACCCGTGGTTTTCGCGTGCGCCCCGATACCTCTATCATCCTGGATAAGCCCGAACTTGCCCACTTTATTCTGCAGCTTCGCCACGATCTCTTTAGCCCGCTGCTCGCCTATCCCGGGCAAAGACCTTAAGAAAGCCATATCCGCTTCTTCTATGGCGCGGACTACCTGGGCGATCGGTTTATTCAATGCCCTCAAAGCCGCCCGCGGTCCTATCCCCGAAACGGTAATGAACGCCTCAAAGAACTCCTTCTCCACTTCGTTCAAGAAACCGATGAGCATAGGCGTGCTCTTTGTCGGTTCAACCTGGAAATAATGGTATGTAATAAGGCTGACTTTCTCGTCCGCGCAAATATTTTCCTCAAGCCGCTGCATGACCGTAAGCGGTATAAAAACCTTATAACATAGGCCGCTGATGTCGATCAGCAGAAAATTTGAGCCCCGTTCGGTTACTTTCCCGCAGATACGCGCGATCATCTTAGCGCTCTCGCCATATAACTGTAGCCGATAGCCAACGCCAAAGCGTCGGTTACGTCCGTGTATTTGGGCAGCGCGTTTAGATCAAGTATCGTCGCCACCATTCTTTGCACCTGCTGTTTCGAAGCTAACCCGTTGCCTACGATCGCCTTTTTAATGCGCGTGGCGGCGTATTCCACGAGCGGTATTTTTTCTTTAGCGCAAGCCAGACAAATTACCCCGCGCGCCTGGCCCAAAAGGTACGCCGTGGTAGGATGGCGGTAATGGGCGTAAAGTTTTTCCAGTACCATTACGTCCGGCTTTATATCCGATATTAATTTGGCCAGCCCCCGGTATATCTTGTCCAGCCGTACGGTTATCTCTTCTGAGGAGCGGGTAGTGATCACCCCCGCCTCCAATAAAGACAATTTATTCTTTTTAAAATCAATAGCGCCGTAGCCGGTGATTGTTAAGGCAGGGTCGATTCCTAAAATCCTCATATTTTAGCTTGAAGCCGCCATCTGCTCGAGAATTTCATCGGGTATATCAAAATTAGCGTAAACTTGCTGGACGTCATCATGCTCCTCAAGCCCTTCGACCAGCCCAAGGACCTGCTTGGCTTCATTTCCCGCGACTTTTATGGTGGAGGAAGGGATCATGGTGACTTCCGCGGTCTGGAACTTTATGCCTTTGTCCTGGATGGCCTGTTTTACCTTTTCAAAATCCTGGGCGGAAGTAGTTATCTCATAATTCTTTTCATCCGATTTGAAATCCTCCGCCCCGGCATCAAGGGCGATGGACATCAATTCATCCTCTTGAGGCCCCTGGGCCTTTTCAATAAGGATGTACCCTTTTTTGCTGAACATATAACTTACGGAGCCCGCGCCCGCCATATTGCCGCCTTTTTTCGACATGATATTGCGCAGTTCCGCGGTTGTGCGGTTCTTGTTATCAGTAAGCGCCTCGATGAGGATCGCGACGCCCCCCGGGCCGTACGCTTCATACATGACCGTCTCATAGACCACGCCCGGCACCTCTCCTGTGCCGCGTTTTATCGCCATCTTGACGTTATCTTGAGGCATATTGGCTTCCTTGGCCCTGGTCATGGCGGTACGCAACCTCAGGTTGGTATCGGGATTTCCCCCGCCTTCCCTGGCCGCTACGGTAATTTCCTTGATAACCTTTGTATAGGCCGCTCCTTTTTTGGCGTCCGCGACCATCTTCTTGCCTTTATTCGTCTTCCATTTAGAATGACCTGACATTTGCGATCCTCCTTAAGTATTAAACTTGCGACCCGTGACTTCTGACACACTGACATTTAGTAAGGACAGGCGGGATAAGCCGGGTTCTGTCTCGATGCGATTATCCGCGTCTAGTGGCCATTTCTCTAAATCCAGGTTCGCGCCTGGACTCAAGCAGTGTACCCGAGGCTCATGCCGCGCAGGGTGTGCGCGTGCCCCAAAAGCCGTAGGCTTTACGGGGCTCGCCTCCTATTTTACCTTGCTCCGCGTAGAGATTGCCGCGTTTCACTCCCGCCGTGAGGCGGGCTCGTCTCTGTGGCTCTGATCCTCCTGCGCTGTTTTACCTTGTGGGCAAAACGCCAGGGGCGGGCATACCCGCTACGCTCACCCTCCGGAGCCCGGACTTTCCTCCCGCCGGTTAACGGCGGGCAGCCACATCCTGCCTGTCCCTATTTGTGAA
>JAQUPI010000037.1 GCA_028716705.1 Candidatus Omnitrophota bacterium
TATGCCCTTGCCGGGCATTTTCGATAAGGCCCTTATAGACATAACCGTAAAGGGCAAAGGAATAAAAGTAAAAAACAAGGTATTTGATGCACTGGTCAATGCGGACTTAAAGTTAAAAAAGGCTCCTTCGAAAAACCCGTACCTGGCAGGGAAGTTTGATACGGTTAAGGGGACCTATTTTGCTTATCAAAACAAATTCAAGATCAAGCGGGGGGTAGTCTCCTTCGAAGACAAAAGCGACGCCCCCGCTATCATGGATGTGGTCGTCCAAACAAAGGTAAGCGGTTATACTATTTTTGCGACTTCCAAGGGGACTTTCAAGAGCTCGCGGCTGGAGTTATCTTCTGAGCCTGATCTGGCTCCTGATGAGATCGCGGCGCTTTTATTATTCGGCAAGAAAGTAGCGGATCTGGAAACTTTTCAGAGGGACAGGTTATCGGGGATGCAGAATATGGCGGATTTCCTGTTATCCAAGATCTTTTTAGGCAAAGCAGAAGCCAAGATCGCGGACATTACCGGGTTAGACAATATTACCGTGCAGCCAGCGATGGGGCCTGAGCCTCAAAAGCTGTCAATGCCTTCGGTAGAATTCGGAAAGTACCTTAGCGATAAGATGTACGCCACCTATAAGAGACAAGCCGGACAATCCTTAGCCTCTGGTCCAGTGCAATCGGCCGGCGGAGAGTACAGATTGAGCGAAAATATAAGATTGAAAGGTGAGCGAAGCTTTATCGAATCGATAAAACTTCCCCAAAACAACAAGATCGCGGTCGAATTCCAGTGGAAATTTTAAAGTGCGGGAGGAGGGAGTTGAACCCTCATGTCTTGCGACACTGGCTTCTGAGACCAGCGCGTCTGCCATTCCGCCACCCCCGCGAAATTTAATCTATCCAAGTATATCTTACCCCGGTAAACCTGTCAATCCAGAATATTATACCTGAATGAAGGATAGGGTCAAATAAAGAATTGCGGCAAGGCCTCTTTGTTGTTATAATATTATATTTCTGGAGGGGCTTAAGCTATGTTTTTAGAATCATTTAAGGTTACCGGGACCGCGGTAGCCCAGATCTTCTTTCTGGGCGCGCTGGGGTATTTTCTGATCAGGAAGAAAATACTCGCCGAGGAGGGGTTGAATGCCTTAAGCGAGCTGGTCATTGACGTTACCCTGCCGCTTATGATCTTCAGTCAGTTGATCAAGGATTTCAGCTTTTCCTTATACCCTGACTGGTGGATCTTCCCCTTAATAAGCATTGCCGTCACCGTCACGGGTTTGATCGTAGGGTTCGCGTTCATGGGTTTTATCGGAGGCGGCCAGAAGAAACTGCAGTTCTTGAACCTTGTCGCCTTTCAAAATTCGGGGTACCTGCCTATTCCCCTGGTAGCGGCTTTTTTGGCTCCGGATAAATTAAGCGCCATGTTCATTTATATATTTCTTTTCCTTCTTGGTTTTAATCTGGTAATGTTCTCGGTGGGGCTATACATCTTATCTTACGCAAAGAATGGAAAATTCAAAATGATGACGCTGTTGAACCCTCCGGTATTCGCCACGCTGGCGAGTTTAGCGCTTATTTTTCTCGGCCTGAACAAATTTATACCCGAGACCGTGCTCAGCCCGATGCGCATGATGGGTAACTGCACAGTGCCCTTAGCCATGCTGGTAGTCGGCGCTAACCTGGCGATGATACGCTTGAGGGATATCGACGCGAAGGCCATGCTGCTTTTGGCTTCGGCTAAATTGATCATCCTGCCCGCCTTGGGTCTTTTATTCATAACAAAATTCAGGATCCCGGAACTGATCGGCTTGCTCATCATCCTGCAATTAGCGGTACCGTCGGCAACGAACTTATCGGTGATCATAAGGAGCTACAAGAAAGAAGACCTGCTCATAAGCCAGGGCGTATTTGTGACCCATCTGGGAAGCATCGTTACTTTGCCGTTATTTTTAAGCTTGTATTTTACTCTTAAAGCGTGGTAATATGGACGGCCTTATCGCCAGCAACAAAAAGGCGCACAGGGATTACGCGGTCCTGGAAACCCTTGAATGCGGGATAGAGCTAAAGGGGAGCGAAGTGAAGTCCATGAGGCTGGGTAAAATGAACCTGGAAGACAGTTTTGCGCGCATTGAAAATAACGAGGTAATGTTATATAATACGCATATAAGCCCTTACGCTCAAGCAAGTTATCTTAATGTGGAGCCGAAAAGGCCGCGGAAATTGCTCCTGCGTAAAGCTCAGATAAAGAAGCTGGCGGGCAGGATCGCGCAGAAGGGCTTTACGCTCGTCCCTTTAAAGGCGTATTTTAATCAGCGTGGTTTCGCGAAGATAGAACTGGCTCTTTGCAGAGGAAAGAAATTATACGACCGGCGCGAAGATATGAAGCGCAGAGAGACCGAAATGGAGATGCGCCGCGCCATAAAGAACAGAAGAAAATAGGGGGTGAAAGGGCTCGACTTAGGTAAGCCGGGTAAAAGCAGCATGCCGCGGACGCGAGGTTTGCCGCGTTAACAATCCTTGCACAATATAAACGCAGACACTACAACAGTGTTAAACCGCTTAACCGCGTTGCAACCAGTAATGGTTCCAATGCCGTTAACGGGCGTTCCAGTCTTCGCTAACTAGTTTAGCGAAGCCTCTCCTTAGGCAGCCTGCGGCCTGAACGAGAGCCCTAGCAGGCTGGTTCCTCCGGATTAGCCTTTATCCGTCGGGGCAAGAGCTTGAAAGGCTGCTGCCTGTCTTATCCTGTTTACGGAGAAGGCAGGAGTAAGCATAAAAGATAAACTAAGCATGTAGCGGCTTTTATCTGATTACTTAGGGACGGCGGTTCAATTCCGCCCACCTCCACCAAATTATGAAAGATACAAATCACACGTCACAAGTCACGCGTCACAAGTTTAGCTTTAATAAAAATCGCTTGTGTCTTGTGTCTTGTATCTTGTGTCTGGGGGCGTTAATATTCTTTGCGGGCTGCGCTACGGCTCCGCGCGGCAGCGCATCTTTGCCGACCTATAACATCGGCGGAACGTCTTACATGCCGCTTTCGGCCCTTTGCGAATCGTTTGGTATCGCCTGGGATTACGACGCGCTTACCCGCACCGCTACCCTTACTAAAGGCTCCCACAGGATAAACCTGATGCCCGGAGAGAAAATGGTGCTCGTTGACGGTTCTGCCTTCGATTTGAGACAACCCGTGGATGTCCATCAGGGAGCGCTGGTCGTTCCCTCCAGATTCAAGGAGCAGATCCTGGATAATTTATTCAAAGCGCGTTACCCCAAAGAGGAAGCCTCTCTGGTCTTGCCTCAAGAGTTGAAAAAAGTAGTCATCGACGCCGGCCACGGGGGGAAAGACCCCGGGGCTATAGGTAAAAAGGGCTTAAAAGAAAAAGACGTTAACCTGGATATCGCCAAGCGGCTGGCCAAACTGCTAAAAAGCGAAGGCATCGAGGTGGTCATGACCCGTTCAACCGATAACTTCGTCTCTCTCGAGCGCAGGGTGGATGTAGCGAATAATTCCAAAGCCGGGCTTTTTATAAGTATTCACTCCAATGCCAACCGGGTAAGGAGCTTAAAGGGCCTGGAGGTTTATTATATTTCTCCCGCTAATGATTCCAAGCGGGCGCTGAATTTCGCCAAAAGCTCTTCTCTGGAACTGGACAGGTCAAGCTTCGCCCAGTCTCCGTCTTTGAATTTAAAAACCATTTTATGGGACATGACGCATGTGTCAAACCGCGCCGAGTCTGTAAGACTGGCGCGCGAGATCTGTTCATTGACCAAGAATAACCTGGATACCAACGTCATCGGGATAAAAAGCGCCAATTTTTATGTTTTAAAAGGCGCGGGCATGCCGGCTATACTGGTAGAAGTGGGCTTCGTCTCTAATTTAAATGAGGAGCGTTTACTTAAAAACGCCTTTTACCGCCAGCAGTTAGCCGAGACAATAGCGCAGGCATTTAAAAAATACGCGCGTGAATGCGCGTTAAGGGAGGCAGGTTAGGTAATGCGGCCGATAGGCGTTTTTGATTCGGGAGTGGGGGGTCTTACCGTAGTCAAGGAATTATTCCGGCATTTGCCCGGAGAGGATATCATTTATTTCGGCGATACGGCGCGCGTCCCTTACGGAATAAAATCCAGGGAAACAGTCATACGTTTTTCCATCGAAAATATCTTATTTTTGCTCAAGCATGACGTGAAGCTTATTTGCGTCGCCTGTAATACCGTTTCCAGCGTCGCGCTCCCGTCCATTAAAGGCCATTTCCGCGTCCCCATCGTGGGGGTGATCGCTCCCGGAGTAAGGGAGGCGGTTTATGCCACACGGAATAAGCGTATCGGCGTCATCGGCACGCGCGGAACGATCGACAGCCGAGCTTATGATAAAGAGATCAAACAGCTGGACCCGGCCATAAAAGTGACTGCCGCGGCATGCCCTTTGTTCGTGCCTTTCGCGGAAGAAGGCTGGCTCGAAGGGAGCGAAATTTCCAGCGTCGCCGCCAAATACCTTAAGCCGGTAAAAGACGCCAAAGTAGACACTGTCATTCTCGGCTGCACGCATTATCCTTTACTTAAGCCCGTGATCAAAAAATCTTTGGGCGATGATGTCGCTTTGATCGATTCAGCCAAACAAGTCGCCATCGAGGTAAAGAAGATCCTGGCGCAGGAAGGCGCGCTTAACAACAAAAGCCGCGAGGGAAGGCATAAATTTTATGTCAGCGATAACACCAGCTGGTTCGGCAGCGTAGCCGGGCGTTTCCTGGGCTCGCCCTTATTGGACGTGGAGAAGGTGAATAATGTTTAATAAGCACATAAGTTACGGAGCTTAAGCGACGTAACTTATAAGTGCGAATAAATCCCCGTCGCTTTGTGTTTTGTAAGGCGGGCAGGGGGGATAAGTACAAACATGTATAGCATTAAAGTAGAGGCATATTTCAGTTCGGCGCACTATCTGCGCGGTTATAAAGGAAAATGCGAGGAACTGCACGGCCACAACTGGAAGGTGGAAGTTAACGTCGAGACGCCGGGCCTGGACAAGACAGGGATGGTTATGGATTTTAAGGACGTGAAAACGCGGTTAGGCGGGATATTGGAGAAACTGGACCATAAATGCCTGAATAAATTGGATTATTTTAAGAAATTCAACCCCACTTCCGAAAATATCGCCAAATACATTTACGATAATCTTAAAGCCAAAACCCCGGGCCTCAAGCTGGTTACCGTCTGGGAGAGCCATAATTGCTGCGCGTCTTATTATGAACGATGAAGAAGGCGGTAGTTTTATTATCCGGGGGCCTGGATTCGGCGGTAACTTTATATCTGGCGCGCGCGCGCGGGTACAGATGTTCTTGCCTGATCTTTGATTACGGCCAGCGGCACCGGAAAGAGATCCAGGCCGCCAAGAAGATCGCGCGGCTGACTAACAGCGATTATAAGGTTTTAAAGATCAGCCTGCCGTGGAAAGGCTCGGCGCTTTTAGACAGCAGGATCAAAATACCGCAAAACACAAGCAAGATACCCAGCACGTATGTACCGGCGAGAAATATAATATTTTTAAGCTTTGCTTTGTCATATGCCGAAGCTGCCGGAGCCAAGGCGATCTTCATCGGAGCGCACATCCGGGACTACAGCGGTTACCCGGATTGCCGGCCGGAATTCTTCCGGGCATTCGAAAAAGTGATATCCAGCGGCACAAAAGCAGGGGTGGAAAAGAAAGGGATCAAGATCCTCACCCCGCTCATAGATAAGAACAAAACCGAAATTATCCGCGTTGGAATGCGTTTAGGTGTGCCGTTTGCCGTGACCTGGTCTTGTTATGAAGGCGGCAAGGCCCCTTGCGGAAAATGCGACAGCTGCCGTTTCCGCGCCCAAGCCTTCAGGGAAGCCCTAAAGAACTATGAGAACTAACGGGAAAATCACAGAGATCTTCAGCAGCGTCCAGGGAGAGGGTATTTACTTCGGCGAAGAGCAGATATTCGTGCGCTTCTTTGGCTGCAATTTGAACTGTAAATACTGCGATACTTCCTTGAATTATTTTACCGAGTATACGCCGGAAGAATTACTCCATGAGATAAAACTGTATAAGAACGCGAGCTCCACAGTTTCATTTACCGGAGGCGAGCCGCTCTTGCAGAAATATTTTCTCAAAGCCGCCTTAAAGCTGACGCGTAAAGAAGGATTCAAGAATTACCTTGAAACAAACGGCATCTTATACAGCGCCCTGGAGGATATTTTAGACTACGTCGATATTGTGGCCATGGATATGAAACTTCCCAGTTCCACGGGCCACAAAGACCTCTGGCACCATCATCAGCGTTTCCTGGAGATCGCCTCGAAAAAAGAGACATTTTTGAAAATGGTGATCTGCAAGGACACCACTGAAGAAGATCTTAGGGCAGGATTAAAACTGATAGAAGAGGTGAATAAATTCCTGGTCCTGGTCCTGCAGCCAAACAGCTTCGAAGCCGATGAGCCAAGCAGTGAAAAACTGGAAAGCTTTAAAGACATCGCCAAGAAATGCGGCATCACTACCTGCGTCATACCGCAGTTGCATAAAAAGATAGGGGTAAAATAATGCCGCGAAGCAGTTACGAAGGCCTCCAAAAGAATATCCGCGCCCTAAAGACTCCGGCCATCGAAGTCTGGCTAAACCAGTATCCGGACAAGATCTATACCATAAGCATGGATATACCCGAATTTACCTGTATCTGCCCGAAGACCGGACTTCCGGATTTCGCGGTGATCACTATTGAATATTCGCCGCAAAAATACTGCATTGAATTGAAATCCCTGAAAATGTACACTATTTTCTTCCGTAATGCCGGGATCTTTCATGAACACCTGATCAATAAAATACTCGAAGATTTTGTTAAGGCCTGTAAGCCCCGCTGGGCGAAGGTCAAAGGGGTTTTTAGCCCCCGCGGCGGGATAACCACCACTGTAACCCGGGAATATAAAAAATGAAAACCATTCCTGCGGCAAAGATCAAGGAGATAGTCTCCGAGCTGTGCATCCGGGCAAATACCATTCTCAGGGAAGACATTCTCTCCGGCCTGAAAACCGCTTATTTCAAAGAAACGGATAAGCGCGCCAGGGATATCCTGAAAGCGGTCATCGACAACGCTTCTATCGCCAAAAAAGAGAAGATCCCTATTTGTCAGGATACCGGGCTGCCGGTGGTTTTTATTGAGATCGGCCAGGATGTCCGGATCAAGGGGAATTTAAAGCAGGCAATTAACAAAGGGGTGGAAGAGGGCTATCGTAAGGGTTATTTAAGGAGTTCGGTTATCGGCGATCCCCTGGCCAGGGGCAGGTCCGGCTATTCTCCGGCTGTGATCCATACCGAGATCGTCTCCGGGCATAAATTAAAGATCACCGTCCTGCCTAAGGGATTTGGCTGCGAAAATAAAACCCAGCTGAAGATGTTCAACCCTACGGAGAAAATCGAAGGAATAAAAGAGTTCATTAAGAACGCGGTTAATTATGCCGGCCCGGATGCCTGTCCGGCTTACATCGTGGGCGTGGGTATAGGCGGCACGGCGGATTACGCGGTGTTCCTGGCGAAGAAAGCCCTGCTTAAGAAAGTCACAAGATACAGCCGCAAGACACAAGCCACAAGTACATCTAAATTAGAGAGGGATTTGCTAAAAAGCATAAATAAATTGAACATCGGCCCTATGGGCTTAGGGGGGAAGACTACATGTTTGGGGGTAAATATCGAAACCTACCCTACCCATATCGCGGGATTACCCGTCGCCGTAAATATCAGCTGTCACGCGTTAAGAAGCGCGTCTGCCATTTTATGAAAAGCCTGACTACACCCTTGTCAAAAAGGGATATAGAGGAATTAGCCGTAGGAGAACAGGTCTATTTGACCGGCACGATCTATACCGCCAGGGACCAGGCGCATAAGAAACTGGCCGAGGCGATCGAGAAGAATAGAAAGATCCCCATCGATCTGAACGGAAAGGTAATTTACTATTGCGGCCCCACTCCGGCCCGTCCCGGCAAGGCCACCGGAGCCGCCGGGCCGACGACCAGCGGCAGGATGGATAAGTTTACGCCCGCGTTATTAAAGAAGGGCGTATTCGCGATGATCGGCAAAGGCAAGCGCTCCGGGGAAGTCATCAAAGCGATAAAGAAACACTCAGCGGTTTATTTTCTTTCTTACGCCGGATGCGGCGCGCTTTTATCCACATACATAGAAAAGAGCGAGCCGGTTGCTTTTACGGAATTAGGCCCGGAGGCGATCTATAAAATGGAGGTGAGGAATTTACCTTTGTTCGTAGGGATCGATAGCCGGGGAAATGACATTTTTGAGAAGCGAGCGCCGATTAAGGGGCGAAAAAGGAGAGTATCATGATCAGGCAGGATGGCCGCAGCGAAGACAGAATAAGAAAAGTCCAGATCACCCGTAATTTCCTGAAGTACGCGGAAGGCTCTTGTCTGATCGAATTGGGCAATACGCGCGTAATTTGTTCGGCGTCAATAGAAGAAAGCGTCCCTCCGTTCTTAAAAGGCACGGGCACCGGATGGGTCACCGCCGAATACGGGATGCTGCCGCGTTCCTGCCAGACACGCATCCAGCGCGGGAAAGACTCCGGCAGGACATATGAGATCCAGCGTTTGGTCGGACGCTCATTAAGGGCGGTTACGGATATGAAACCCTTCGGCGAGCGGACGATCTGGCTCGATTGCGACGTTATACAAGGAGACGGCGGGACTCGCACCGCGTCCATTACCGGAAGCTTTATCGCGCTCGTGGACGCCCTGGATAAGCTTAAAAAGGGCGGAGTCCTGAAAAAGATCCCCGTGCGGGATTATGTCGCCGCCACCAGCGTGGGTATTTTCGGAGGGAACCTGCTCGTAGACCTGACTTATGAAGAGGATTCCAAGGCAGAGGTAGATATGAACATCGTCATGACCGGAGCCGGAGAATTTATAGAGATACAAGGCACTGCAGAGCGTAAGACCTTCGATAAAGAGCAGATGGGCAATTTGCTTAACCTCGCCGAAAAAGGCATTTCTGAGCTGATCAACATCCAGAAAGATCTCCTCAGGGGGATATTGTAGGACCGTCCCCCAAACACTTATGGATCTAGTCGTTGCCACCAAAAACAAAAAGAAACTCCAAGAGATAAAGGAAATACTTAAGGGGCTGGACCTCAAGATCACCTCCCTTGTCAATTATCCCAAAACTCCCCGCATCGTCGAAAACGGTAAGACCTTCCGTGAAAATGCCATAAAAAAAGCCGTCACCATCGCCAAATTCACACGGAAATTGAGCATGGGCGAAGATTCCGGCCTTTGCGTCGACGCCCTCGGCGGTAAGCCCGGTGTTTACTCCGCGCGCTTTTCGGGAAAACCTGCCGGCCGGACAGGCAGGGATAAAAGCGATGAAAAGAATAATCAAAAACTCCTGAAGATGCTCAAGGGCCTGCCTCTGAAAAAAAGAAAAGCGCATTATCACTGCGCTGTAGCTTTAGCGGATAAAGACGGGTTGGTCGGAGTGGCGGAAGGGACCTGCGGCGGGCTTATAGGTTTTGAAAAAAGAGGGAATTTCGGGTTTGGCTACGACCCTTTATTCCTGATACCTAGATACAAAAAGACTTTCGCTGAGCTTGGGCCGCGGGTAAAGCACCGGATGAGCCATCGTTTCCGCGCCCTGCTCGAAACCAAGAAACTCCTCGCTACTTACCTAAAATAAAATTTTTAAGGCTTTTTATCACGTCCACGGCTACCGGCACGATATTGTAGTGCGGTTTTTGCAGAGTGCCGGTAACTCTTATTGTCAGGGCGCTCCCCAGCTCTCCCAGTATCGCCGCGGTAAATTTCCTTATATCCGCCGAATCCCGGATAACATTCTGGTTCGCTTGAGTATATATGGTCAAGTCCAATACGCCGTCAAGCCCGACCGTGCCCCGGCAATCAAGGTTGATCTGGTCGCTGGTAAGCCTTATATTTTCCGTATAAACGGCGTTATTTTCCACGCCTAATTCGCCGAAGGCCTCCTTAAAAGTGATATTTTCAAAATCAGGGATCAAAAAAATCTCACCTAGCCCCTTGAAAAGGCTGAATTCCCAGAGTTTTCCTTCTTTTATATTCAGGCTGCCGCTGCCTTTTATACTCTGCGTGCCGCTAAGGTCCCCGCTCAATTCACCATCCACATCCAATATCCCGGCCAGTTTTTTGTCTTTATATTCCGTGTCTCCCCTCAATTGAGCCAGGTCTATGCCTGAGCCGCTGAAATTTATATAATAGGCCGGTATCTGCGGTTTTAAATCAGCCCTGAAATTCAGCTTTATCTTTCCCGAATAGGCGGAAGCGTTAAATTTGCCGATATCGACCAGCCCGTTGTCCGCGATCCCGCTAAAATTGATCCCGGTAAACTTCAACCCATAGGCGGAGAAGTTATCCGCGCCCCCATTTATCGTAAAGTTCCAATTCCTGTAATCCCCGGCTTTTCCGGAAATTTTCCCTTTCAGGTTCAGGATCCCTTCCGGTTTTATTTTCTTCATGTTTTCTAAAAGGGCAGGGGTAAGGAAAGCGAAGGTGTCCTCCGGCTTGAAATCTAAGGTGCCGGTCAGGTCCATCATGGGATCCGACGTATCGTTTATATCCACGGTCCCTTTGATATCGAAGAAGGAATCTTTGTATTTGCCGTTCAAAAGCGTAATGCCGGCGATCCTGTTTTTGATTTTAACCGCGGATTTCAAATTCAATTCTTTGGATACAAGGATCAGATTGGCCTCCGGATCCCGGAAATTTTCCAGGCTCCCGGAGGAATTATAAGAAGCACCCAGATAATCGAAGGATAAGGCAGGCCAATTTACAGAATCCAGGGTAAAATCAAATTTCCCCTTTATGTTGCTTACCGGTTCCTTCAAAAAGACCGCCTGCAATTTCGCGCCGTTTGGCTGGATGCTTCCTTTTACGGCCAAGGGGGGTTTAGCCGCGCGGCCTTCGATGTTTATGTCCGCCGCCGCCGTACCCTTCAAGCTTATCCCCGGCATATTAGAAGGAAGCACTGCCAAGGCTTTTTCTAAATCCACCGCTTCGGATTTCAAGTTTATTTTGATATTCGGGTCGAGAAAGCTCTCCAAAGTGCCCCGCAGGGTATAAGAGGAGCCAAGGGCCTGCGCTTTCAAGGAATCGAAGGAAAGCCTGTCTTTTATAACGCTTATTTCGGCGGAGATATTGCTCAGGTTTTTTACATAAGGGGCACCGTCAAGGTTAGCGCGGATTATTTTTATACCCGCTTTATAGTCGAGTTTCTTTTGTTCTACACCGTAAACAAGATCGGGCTCGAAGTTGATATCTCCCGCGAAAAGCATCCCGTCCTTGGTTAATTCCAAATTTTTTGCCGATACCGCGCCTTTCGCGTTTAAGAAGTTGTCTTTGAAATTGATCTCCCAGGCGCAGTTATCGATCACGCCGTTCGAAATAGAAAGGGGCAGATTTTTTAAATAAGGATGAAAATCCGCTATCGCCAGGCCGGTGACCTTTAATCTGGAATTAAGCGATTGGGAAAATAGATTATAATCCCCTTTTAAGGACAAATCCGTGATTTGGTTTTTACCGGCCACCAATTTTCCCTCACAGGCAAAGCCGATCTTGGTCAGCTGTCTTAAGCCGATGACGATATAAAGATCGTGGAGAAACGCGCTGAAAGCCGGGTTTACAGATTCGTCTTCCAGGGAACCTTCCGCTCCGGATATGTTGATCTTGTAGACGAGAAATGAAAAGTCCGGTTTTTTATCCGGCGGCTTTTGGGTTTGGCCGGCGGTGCCCGGGGCCGCGGGGCCTTGAGCGGCAGGGAGGGCCCTTGAGAAATTAAAGGTTTTATCCCGCAAGCGGCGCAGATTCAGGTTTGGAGAATTTATATTTATGATGGGGATAATGATCTTTCTTTCCTTGAACAGCGGGAAGAAAAGGAATTGAAAGGAGGCGTTTTTTACGCTGAGGATGGTATTTTTCTTATCTTTTATCCGGTCATAAACTACGATATCTTCTAAGATCACTCCCTTAAAGGGATTAAATCTGAACCTTCCGATCTCTACGTCATACTTGAGCAGGCTCGAAAGGCCTTCGGCGAATTGGCCCTTTACTTTTACGGGGAGGTAGACGTTATTTAGATAAATTACGCCTGCCGCGAAGGAGAGTACAAGGATAATAATAGTGGAAATAACTATTGTTCTTTTCACTCTGTGACCTTAGTCTACCCCAAAATATACCGGTTGAAAAGTTATTTTTAGGATGCTATAATTAAATATTCGTCATAAGTATATCATATAGTATAACATAAGAGTAATAATTACGGGGCGTGGCTCAGTTTGGCTAGAGCGTGTGGTTTGGGACCACAAGGTCACAGGTTCAAGTCCTGTCGCCCCGACTTTTAGTTCACAGTTGACAGTTCACAGTTGATGGGATTGACGGGTCATAAGAAATGGCGTTTGATTTTGAAAAGCTCGAGGTATATAAAAAGGCTTTAAACTTAGCAGAAAAAGTCTATAAAATTACTGCTGATTTCCCGGAAAGAGAGCGATATGGGCTTCAAGGCCAGTTAAGAAGAGCCGCAGTTTCCATATCTTCAAATATCGCGGAAGGTAGCGGGAGATATAATAAAAAAGATTTTGCGCAATTCTTGCGAATTGCGAGAGGATCTTTATATGAATGTATACCGTTAATTGAGATTTCTTTAAGAATTGGTTACATAGATAAGAAAACTAGCGAAGAATTACTCTTTGATGGGAATGAACTGGCAAAAATGGCAATGGTTTAATTTGCTCTTTGTTAAAAAACAGTTAATTTTTTTACTCTGTTAACCGTGAACAGTTAACTGTCAACTAATATGCGCCTGTAGCTCAATTTTAATGAGCACACAACTTACGAACACGTTAGTGTGAGTAAGTTATAGTGCGAATTAATCCCGTCAGCTGCGAACGGATTCACGTAGAAATACGTGAGCGCATAGATGACGGGAGGATAGTTTTGCAAGTTTTAATGCGCCTGTAGCTCAATTGGATAGAGCACCTGCCTTCTAAGCCGGTTGTTGGCCGTTCGATCCGGCCCAGGCGCATTAAATTTCAGGGACGGAGCGAACGAAGGGGGTGTGGGGAAAAAGAGATGTCCCCCACGCTTGGGGGAGAACAGCGCTGTTTGCTATAAAATTGCTCAGCGTTAGGAGGGGGCTTGCCCCCTCCTAAGGAGCGATGCGCCGAAGGCGCAGAACGACAAGTTCGTATCCGGCCCAGGCGCATTAAAAAATTTAAGTACCATAGGAGGAAAATGAAAGTCCCTAAAAAGATATTTATCATAGCCGCCGTTACCTTTGTAGCTGTTTTCGCCGCGGCCTACCTGTTCCTGCTTATTGAAGGCAAAGCTCTCGTCGTCAGCCAGCTTGAGAATGCTTTGCGTAGGAAAGTACGTATAAACTACTTCGGCCTTCACCTGCCGCTTAAAGTAGAAATAAGGGATTTAGATATCGAAGGGCTGGTAAAAATTGACCAGGTTCTGGCTTCACCCAGCCTTCCCGGAATACTTAGCGGCAAGACCGTGTTTAATGATCTTAAGGTGATCAAGCCCAAGGTCATTTACGAAAGGACAAACGCGGAAACGCCGGTCGCCTCGCCGTCAATCCCGGCTAATATTGGCGCGCAAGCGCAGCAGGTTTCCCGGCCGCAAGTAGAACAGAAAGATAAATCCGTATCTAAGCAGGAAAAATATCTGCGCCTGGTCATCAAGCGCCTGGATGTAGAAGATGGCACAGTTGATTTTATCGACCGCACCCTGCCCGGAGAGGGCATTAAGATTAAGGTCAAGGATATAAATTTACATTTATCCAATCTTTACATTTACCCGCGTTCAGCGATCACCAAGTTCGAATTATCGGGCAGCATCCCCTGGCTCAAGGGGCAAGCGGAGGGAAGGGTTGAGGCAAAAGGCTGGGTAAACTTATATAAAAAGGATATCCAGGCCGCCCTGAACATTAAGGATATCGACGGCGTTTATCTTTATCCGTATTACGCCGAGTGGGTAGATCTAGCGAAGGCGCGCGTTCAGAACGCGAAGCTTAATCTCGATAGCGACATCACGGGAAAGGATAATATCATTCTCGCGAAATGCCATTTAGAATTGACCGATATAGTCTTCCAGCAGCGGAAAGAAGAAGAGATGAGCAAGTCTGAAAAAATTGCCGAGACAATACTCGGGATCTTTAAGGCCATGAGCAAGGGCTCGAATATCGCGGTTAACTTTACCGTCAAGACAAAGATGACCAACCCGGAATTTGATTTCGGCTATATTAAGACCGCCGTGGAAGACCGGCTGCGCGAGGGCGCGCCGTTTTACGCCAACAGCATTTTTGTCAAGATTCCGTTAAAGCTGGCGAATAAAACCGCCAATACGGCAACGGATCTAACCCATGCCGCCTACAACGGCACATTCGGCCTGGCAAAGGTCATCAAGGACACGCTAAAGCTTGCCTTCCAAAAAGAATAAAGGGAAATGGTGTGTTTACATTCTTGAATGCAGTGACGGAAAACTTTATACGGGAATAACGAGTAATCTGGATAATCGCATTAAACAGCATAACAGCGGGAACGGATGTAAATTTACAAGATGCAGGATTCCCATTCAGCTTTTATATAAAAAAGCGGTCAGTTCGAGAATAGAGGCATTGAAACAGGAATTCGCAATTAAGCGGTTACCCAGAAAAAAGAAGCTTGAATTGATCGGTTAGAGTGATAGACTGTGGACTAATCCATTATCTTGACATCTCGATCGTTCTTTGATATAATTAAAATGTGTCAAATCAAAAATGCAAGATTTGCGGTAAAGAATTCTACTCAAAACCTTTCCATATTAAAAAGGGCTGGGGTAAATATTGTTCTATTAAATGCCGCTCTCAAGCTCAATTTAATGGAAAATGGGTTGAATGCGCTTACTGCGGTAAGAAAATTTATAGAACACCTAGAGATTATAGAAAATCAAGAAGCAAAAAATTCTTTTGTTCTGTAGCATGTCATTGTTCTTGGGAGAACAAGAATGTTCGTTTTGGTGCAAATGCTCCCAATTGGATAGCAGGAGAAAGCGCTTATAGGACACTATTAAAACGTGCCGGTATAAAAGAGATCTGTAGACGTTGCGGTAATAATGATAAGCGCGTACTGGCAGTACACCATAAAGACGAAAATAGAAAGAATAACGATATAAAAAATCTAGAATGGCTTTGTAGGAATTGCCACTGCATCATCCATCTGTCTTAATCATTGGTGGCTATAGCTCAATCGGCTAGAGCGTCTGACTGTGGCTCAGAAGGTTTGCGGGTTCGATCCCCGTTAGCCACCCCATTTTTTATTTCCTCGGTTTTCGACGATGTAGCGCCAGGGATAACGGTATGAAATTGCTAAACTTCCGTTATTCAAAGATATGTTCGAGCCGCAGCTGCGCAAGAAATCGCGCTGGGCTTCGAAATTTGCCTCCGCTGCGATGGAAGTGGCTTGGTGAGCAAGAGTTAGGAAAGATTTCATTTGTTCGAGCCATTTTCCGTCCTGGGTCAAAGGGTTCCTTTCGAGCTCAACTTTCTGATTAAGAAGTTGGGCTTTTTTCTCCCGATATTCCTCAACCGAAATCGTATTGTCCATAAACAGATCAAGCAGAGTTTTTAACTTTTCCTCAATTTCCTTTAGCTTAATTTCCGCGTTACGCTTAGCAAAAATTTTATCCGCCTCAAGCAGTGTTTTTTCGCGCTCTAACTCTTTCATCATTGGAGAAAAAAGCCCATCGTCCAGCGCAACCTTATCGATGGCCTCTTTGACTTGTTGGGCGAGATTTTCCTCCCGGACATATTTTGACTGTGCGCAAGGCCCGCGCTTCTTAGTGCAGTGATAATAAGCGTGGCCCCTTTGGATTTCAGCTGTTATCTGGCAGCCACACTCCCCACACCTTATAAACCCACGAAATACGAAGTAGTGATTCTTGTTTAGTATCGGCTTACTTCTGAACTTTATTACCTCTTGCACTTTATCAAACAAATCTTTGTCTATAATGGGGGAGTGGGTACCTTGGAAAATCTCGCCCTTATACAAAAAGAGGCCATAATAGAAAGGATTCGTCAGGATTCGGTGGACGTTGCTGAAAGAGAGAGGTTTCTTCTGCCTCTTGCTCACCAAGCCGAAAGCCGTCGCCAATTTTCTTAACTCAAGAAGTGAATATCTGCCTTCAGCGCACAAGGCATACAACTTTTTAACTAAGGGTGCGTTTGCTTCATCGACGATTATCTTGCTTCTGTCATTTGTGTAGCCGATTGGCGCAAGGCTGGGGTATTCGCCAAGCCTAACCTTTTCGCGCAAACCGCGCTTAGTGTTTTCGCTAAGGTTATCAACGTAGTATTTACTCTGTCCGAAGATAATATTGAGCATAAACTTGCCTTGTGCGCTGCTGTCGAAACGATAAGTAGGGAATTTGAGGTCAATAATCTTACCAGTATCTACTAAATAAATAACTTTTCCACCATCTATCGAGTTGCGCGCAAGTCTATCCGGGTGCCAGGAAATGATGCCGGACGCTTCGCCTTTTTCGATTCGTTTTATCATCTCGTCAAATATCGGGCGTCCGGGTGACTTCGCCGTGCGTGCTTCCTGGAATTCTTGCGCTATCTCTAAACCTTGTTGAACTGCGTATTGCCTAACTTCTGTGAGTTGCGACTGGATAGAGAGGACCTGCTTATCTTCTGTGTCGGTAGACTTGCGCGCATACAGGAAATACTTCATCTTTACACCTCCTTAGAAAATTGGCGACGGCTTACGCCAAGAATTGGCGTTTGCATCGCAGCGGGTCTGCTCGAAGAGCAGACAATAAAAATTTTTGGGATCCCATCATAATCCCAAAAACTTTTATCGGCAAATTTCGAAGCCCAGCGCGATTTCTTGCGCAGCTGCGGCTCGAACATATCTTTGAATAACGGAAGTTTAGCAATTTCATACCGTTATCCCTGGCGCTACATCGTCGAAAACCGAGGAAATAAAAAATGGGGTCCTTGTTATACTTCAATTCGAAAGAATTTTGCGAAATCCCCGGGGTAAAGGCTTGAAACATCCCCCTATCCCCGCGCCCTTACAAACAAACTTTTTTCCCGGAAAGAACCTCTTCCGCTATGCCTTCGCTTTGCCCCGCCCTTTGTCGTTTTTGTTTTTTAATACCGGGGTAAAGCTGGTCTCTAAGGAAACAGCTTAAAATGCACCGCGCCTGTCGACGCTCCCACATTGAGCGTTCTATCAGTCGCCCCGCTTGGGAGCGGGGCTCCTTTGGCGGCAGCCTTGGCCGGCTGCCTTCTTGCTAATGCAATGCGTGTGCGGCGCAGCTGTGGCTTGCGCCGGGTGGGGGCGGCGCAAGCCACAGCGTCCGAACCCACACTCTACTACAACTAAAAAAAATAATTTTTTAGGAAGAAGTTCGTCCGCTTTAGCGCCTGTGCCACGAATAAAGACTCCCTGGACGGCGCTAAGCTGCGCCTCTCCCGATCAATACTTAGAGGAACTACTGCAAAAAGGCAAATTTTGGGTGGGGGCAAAATTTGTCTTTTTGTCCCCTAGAACAAAGAGCAGAATTACAAACTATCGCAGGCCAAAAATTGATGAAAAAATCAGG
>JAQUPI010000038.1 GCA_028716705.1 Candidatus Omnitrophota bacterium
CATGATACAGAACTGGGACAAGGCGGGTATTATCGGTAATTTAGGGACGCTTTTGGGCAAGCACGGCATCAATATCGCGGCCATGACCTTCGGCCGTGAAAAGCCGGGAGGGAAAGCTATCTCCGTATTGAACGTAGACAGCCAGGTGCCGCCGGAAGTCTCCGAGAAAATAAAGAAGATCGAAAATATCCTGGCGGTGAAGGTGATCAGGATATGAAATATAAGCCCACAAGTCTAAGATCGATTCTCTTAGTTTTGGTTTTTTTTCTTGTGTCTTGTGTCATGTGTCTTAGTACAACTTGTTTTGCCGAAGAGATCACCATACTCTACACCGGCGAGACGCACGCGATGATCTATCCCTGCAGTTGCCCCAAAGAGCCGGACGGCGGAGTCGCCCGGCGCTCCGCGTTGATCAGAAAGCTGAGGTATGACAACGCAAATACCATTGTTTTAGATTCGGGGGGGTTTTTTCCCGGCGGCCTTCAGGATGAATATTCTCAGAATGCCGATCTGGATATGCGGCGCGCCGCCGTGAACTTGAATGCGATGGAGCTGATGGGCTATGACGCCGCCGCTATCGGAGACGACGAATTTAATTACGGCAGCGATTTCCTCGAAGAGAATATCGCGGGCAAGAAGATGGCGCTTCTTTCCTGCAACCTGATCTACGGCGGAAAGAAAAAAAATCCTTTTAAGCCCTATATTATAAAAGAAGCGGGAGGAAAAAAAATCGGCATAATCGGGGTAACCGGCATTTTCGCTTCCGAGAAATCTGGAAACATTAAATTTATGGAACCGGCCATAGCGGTAAAAGCGGCCGTGGAGGAATTAAAAAAAATTAACGCGGATATAATCATACTTTTGAGCCATCTAGGCGAAAGCGAAGACTTGAAATTGATCAACAATATCCCGGGCATTGATATCGTCATAGTCGGCCAAAGCCGGTCAAGGGAAGAGCAATTTACCCGGATCGGCAATTCCCTGGTTTTAAGGCCGGTTTGGCAGGGTCGTAAACTCGGCAAGCTTTCTATGCTTCTTGAAAATGGGAAAATAGCGGGGTATCAGACGGAAGAATTGCGCCTTTCGGACGGCATTCCCGAAGACCCGGATTTGTATTTGACCCTGCCTAAATGCTTTTCGGATAATAACTGCAAAAGGGAAGGCTATATCGGCGCCTGCAGCGAGCCCGGGACCATGCGATCCGAATGCGTGTACTCGAAGGCCGCTGAAGTCCCGCTTTTGGTGGTGACGAGCAAACTCTGCAACGTTTGTAATACGCAGGGCCCCGTAGGGGAGCTTAAGAAAATCTTTCCGGGGCTGGCGGTTTCCTACATATATTATCCGGAAGAGAAGGCCGCCGGGCTGATCAAGGACTTGGGAATAAGCGCTTTGCCCGCTTTTCTGTTAGGTAAAGAAGCGGCCCAAGACAGGTCCTTTGAAAGGTTAAGGGAAAGCGTAGAGCCCAGAGGAGAATTCTATATGTTAAGGCCGGAAGTCACCGGCATAGGTTATTTCCTGGGCAGAAAAGAGATCAAAGGGAAGTTGGATCTCTTTTTAAGCCTTTTTCAGAAGGACACGCCTTTACTTTTGGAAAGGATAAAGGGATTCCAACCCCAGGCGCATTTTCTGGCTTTTGAGAATCCCGACGGAAACTTCGAAACCAAAGGCGGCGCCCTTGAGACAGAAGAATGCCTGCGCAGTGTTTGCGTGGAAAAATATTACCCCGCAAAATTCTGGGATTATATCAGCTGCAGGGCTAAATCCATAAATACATCCTGGTGGCAGGATTGCCTGGATAACGCCGATACGGATAAAATAACCGCCTGCGCGCGCGGCGAAGAGGGAAAAAGGCTCTTACGGGAGAACATAAGCTTGAACCGCCAATTGAAGATCAGCGTGGGCCCGGCATATCTATTCGACAATCAGAAAGTATTCGCGTCCCGCGGAGTGCCAACAAACGAGGAACTAAAAAGAATATTAAAGAGGTGAAAGATGAGCCATAAACCAAAAATCTATATTATCGACGTAACCAACAGGGACGGAGTGCAGACTTCCAGGATCTGCCTTTCAAAGCTTGAAAAGACAATGATAAACCTCTATATGGATAAAATGGGAGTCTTTCAGTCGGAATTCGGTTTTCCCGTTACCCGCCATGAGACCAATTACTTGAACGCTAACCTGGAGTTGGCGAAAAAAGGCGGCTTTTCTTATATCCGTCTCAGCGGATGGCTCAGAGCGACCAGGGAAGACGTGAAGACAGCCTTTAAGCTTGTGCCGGACCTGAAACATATGAATCTTTCCATTTCTACTTCCGATCAGATGATCATGCATAAGTTCAAAGGCAAGCTTGACCACGCGACCGTGATAAAAGAAATGACGGATGCGGTAAGGGACGCGCGTAAGGCCGGCGCGGAATCTATCGGCGTAAACGCGGAAGACGCGTCCCGCACCAGGATAGACTATTTGATCGAATTCGCGAGGGCGGCTAAAGAGGCCGGAGCCGACAGAATACGTTATTGCGACACATTAGGGTGCGATACGCCCTTTTCTATCTATGAACGCATAAAACTTCTCACCGAAGAAGTCGGGCTGCCGGTAGAGATACACTGCCACAATGATTTGGGCCTCGTCGTAGCCAATTCGATCGCCGGAGCCAAGGCGGCGTGTGACTCGGGGCAGGATGCTTACATCAATACCTGCGTTAACGGGATGGGGGAGCGGGCAGGCAATGCCGACCTGGTTTCCGTGATCCTGGCGGTAAAATACGGATGCGGGATGCAGGATTACCGCCTTGACGAAAAGATCGATCTGAAGATGGCTTGGAAGGTAAGTAAATACGCGTCATACGCGTTCGGGGTCCCTATCCCGATAAATCAACCGGGCGTAGGATCAAACGCTTTCGCTCACGAGTCGGGCATACATGCCGACGGAGCTTTGAAAGACAGGCGCAATTACGAGCTCTATGATTATGAGGAGTTAGGCCGCGGAGAGCCGGAGATAATCGAAACGGGGAGAAAGATCACGGCGGGGGAATATTCGGGGATCAAAGGCTTCAGAAATGTTTATGAAAAACTGGAAGTTGTTTTCCAGAACGACGCAGAGGCATCTGAAGTCTTGGAATTGGTGCGTTATGCCAATGTGCATAACCAGAAGCCCCTGGTTGATGACGAATTGAAGTTTATCGCGGCGTACCCGGACATCGCCCACAAAATATTCACCATGTCTCCGTAAAACAGGAAAAATAAAAATATGAATACTATCATAGTAGGGACACAGTGGGGAGACGAAGGCAAGGGTAAGATAATCGATATCTTATCCGCCAAAGTCGATTATATCGTGCGGTATCAGGGCGGAAGCAATGCCGGACACACGGTCGTGGTTAACGGGAAGGAATACGTTTTCCATCTTATACCGTCGGGGATATTGCACAAGGGGAAAATCTGCTGCATCGGCAACGGTGTGGTAGTTGACCCCCAGGCGCTCATAAAAGAGATCAAGGGTTTACCCAAGGGGGACGTAGGCAATAGGTTAAAAATTTCGTCTTTGGCTCACGTAATTTTACCTTATCATAAAGTCCTTGACCGGCTGCGTGAAACAAAAAGGACGAATAAAATAGGGACGACCGGAAGGGGCATAGGACCTTGTTATTCCGATAAGATAAACCGCTGCGGCATCAGGATGGCCGATCTTTTGAACGCCGCTGTCTTTAAAGAGAAGTTAAAGGATAATTTAAAAGAAAAGAATGAGATCTTTGAAAAGGTTTACAAGCAGAATGGTTTCGATTTCAACTCGATTTACGGAGAATACCTGGATTACGGGAAATACCTTTCAAAATATATTTGCAACGTTACTTCGTTACTAAACAAAGCCGCTTCGGGCAAAAAAGACATCCTTCTCGAAGGTGCGCAGGGGACATTCCTGGATATCGATTTCGGATCATATCCTTTTGTTACCTCATCTTCCGCTACCGCCGGAGGCGCGTGCGCGGGGACGGGATTATCCCCCGTGAAAATAGACAAAGTGGTCGGCGTAGCCAAGGCGTATACCACCAGAGTAGGCGAAGGCCCTTTCCCGGCAGAATTCGACCCCTCTTTCGGCGAATTCATCAGAAAGAAGGGCAATGAATTCGGAGCCACTACGGGCCGGCCGCGCAGATGCGGATGGTTCGACAGCGTGATGGTCAGTGAGTCGATCCTTCTGAACGGCATAACTGAATTGGCGATCATGAAATTGGATATCCTCAACGGGATTAAAAAAATAAAGATATGTACCGCCTATAAATATAAAGGCAGGCTCTTTAAGGAATTTCCCGATGACCTGGAGGCCGCTAAATTCGCGAAACCGGTATACAAAGAGATGCCCGGATGGGAAGAACCCATAGATAAAGCAAAAAATTTCCTTGATCTGCCTTTAAACGCGAAAAAATACGTGTCCCTTCTGCGGGATATCCTTAAAGTAAAAATCACCATGGTTTCGGTCGGTTCTTCGCGGGACAACACTATTTTTCTTGACTAAACCCGTTGACCGTGTTATAGTTAAGACTCACCGCAAGAAAAAAGTCAAAAAAAAGTTGAATTAACCAGTATACTTTTTTTCAGCCTAATAATATGATAAGATTTATGTTCAAGGAGGTAGCAGGATGAGAAATATATCCAAAACCGGGTTGGTCGTTTTTTTAATCTTAGCGCTTTCAGGATGTACCTTTATCTTCCAAACCGGAAGGCGTTCCGATGCGCGTAAAATAGAGGAATTATCGCGGCAGCTGGATGAATTGACCCGCGCTAGACGGCTCCTTGAAGACGCCCTTAGCAAAGAAATCGAGGATAAGCAGGTAAAACTGGAGATGATGGAAAAGGGTTTAGTTATCACGGTAGTAGGTGACGTCTTGTTCGATTCCGGCAAGGCAAAGCTCCGCGAACAGAGCCTTCCGATATTGGATAAGGTTTCCAAGGTCCTGGAGAAGAATGTGCCTCAGTTAAACGTAGGCATAGAAGGCCATACCGACAACCAGCCTATTAAATTTTCGGGGTGGGCTTCTAACTGGGAACTGTCCACAGCCCGCGCCCTGGGCGTATTGCATTATATCGTCGAGGAAAAAGGGATTTCACCCGAACGCGTATCGGCTATCGGTTACGGAGAATACAGGCCGGTCGCTACCAATGATACGCAAGAAGGCCGGCAGTTAAACCGGCGCGTTGAAATCGTGATCTTACCGCTGTTGACCAAGGGCCAGAAAAGCCAGCCTCAGGCCGAAACCGGCCTGATGGAACCGCGAGAGAACCTGAAATAAAGCCAGGCAGGGGAAAGGTATGGAGGAGAACTTAAAAAACAGGGTAATTTTAATATTGGTAATCTTAACCGTGATTTTTTTCTTGGGAACGCTGAATTCCTGCGGCGTGTCGAACAAGCTTAAAGCCGCTTTGATGGAGATGGACAAGCAAAAAGCATCAAGCTGGGATACGGAGCAAAAAATAAACGATCTAAAGAATGAGAATGCTTCCATGGAAAAACAGTTCCAGGACCTGAAAGCTGAAAACGAGGATATCAAAAAATCATTCTTGCAGGAACAGCTTGTCAGCCAGAGCTTAAAGGAAGAGTTGGAAAAAGTTACAAGGTTAAAAGAGGCGCTTGAAGACGACTTAAAGGATGCGCTCGTCAAGGGCAAGCCGGAATAAAGGCAAGACAAGATAGACCTTTTAAAAAAAGGGGATCCATAATCCCCTTTTTTGTTGAAAACGGATCGGAGGTGCATATGGCCATTTTGCGAGGTATAAAACAGAAATTGAAGGATTTGAAAGGGCGGAATAAAAAGAATAAGCCGGCCAAGTCCCCGCTTTTGCGCAAGAGAATAGAAGCCAAAGAGCAGCCCAAAGAAGAAAAAACGCGTATCCACGGGCAACAGGAAACTGCCGTGGAAAAAACAAAATTTTATACGCCTGAGCCCGTCAAACCCGCGCCGGCGCGCGTAATGCCGCAGGAGCTGCCGGGGGAATACGGTTCGGATAAAATAGTGCTACAGGTCCGGGATCCGCGGTGGCTGCATACTTACTGGGAAGTGACACCAAAGACTTACGAAGGCCTGAAAGAGAAATACAGGGAAGCGTTTTACGGCTCAAGGCGTGTTCTGCGCGTTTATGACGTAAGTAACATCATATTCAACGGCAATAACGCCCATAGTTTTTTTGATATACAGGTGAACGAAGGCGCTAATAGCTGGTATATCCAAGCCGGAGACGGGGGCAGGTCCTGGTGCGTGGATCTAGGGTTATTGCTGCCAGACGGCACCTTTGTGACTATAGTCCGCTCAAACACCGTAAGCACCCCCTCAGACGGACCGTCGCATATTACCGACGAGGAATGGATGATACCGGAAGAGATCTTCGCCCGGCTCTACGGAATGGGTTTTGGGTTGGGAAAAAGCTCGCCGGTAGGCAAGGCGTGGCAGGAGAGGGTAAAAAGAGAGCTTTTTTCGGGAGTGTTGTCTTCACCGGGTATCAGCTCGCCTTCAAGCCCTGTAAAAAAAATCCCAGGTGAGAAAAAATTCTGGATGGTGGTAAATACCGAATTAATAGTTTACGGCGCCACAGAGCCGGACGCCAGCGTATTTATCCAGGACAGGCAGGTGAATTTAAGGCCTGACGGGACTTTTACAATGCGTTTTGCCCTTCCAGACGGCAAACAGGTCATCCCGGTCAAGGCGGTATCTTCCGACCTCCAGGAAGAACGGACTATAATTCCCGTAGTAAATAAAGAGACCAGATAATTACAGTAACTAGTAATTCAGTAACTAGTAACTGGTAATCTTTTTGGTAACTCGTGGAGCTTTTTTAAATTTACAAATTTAAGTTTTGAATTACTAGTTACTCATTACTAGTTACTAAAATAGAATGAATAAAGGTTACCTCTGCATTGTCTTACACAGTCATCTTCCGTATGTGCGCCATCCTGAACATGAGGATTTCCTGGAAGAGGACTGGCTCTATGAAGCCATAACAGAAACATATGTCCCTTTGATATCGGCCCTGGAGGCGTTAACGGCGGATAATGTCGATTTTCGCCTTACCATGTCCCTAAGCCCGACGCTGATATCGATGCTCACCGACGCGCTTCTCCAGGAAAGGTACCTTCGCCATATCAATAAGCTTATAGAACTGGGCCACAAAGAAGTTGAGAGGACCAGGTGGCAGCCGGAATTCCAGCATCTGGCGATAATGTACCTGAACAATTTTTGCAAGTCGCGCGATACCTTCTTACGCTACAAAAATAACCTGGTCACCGCTTTCAAGAATTTCCAGGATTCAGGCAGGCTTGAGATCATTACCTGCGGCGCCACGCACGGATTCCTGCCCTTGATGGATGTTTGCAGGGAATCGGTCAAGGCCCAGATACAAGTCGCGTGCAGCCATTATGAAAAGACATTCGGGCGAAAGCCCAGGGGCATATGGCTTCCCGAATGCGGCTATCATCCCGGACACGACGAGATCTTGAAGGAGGCCGGGCTCAAATATTTCTTCACGGACGCGCATGCCGTGCTTCACGGCTCGCCCCGGCCAAAATACGGCGTTTTCGCTCCGGTTTATTGCAAAGGAACGGGAATAGCCTGCTTCGGGCGGGATTTAGAATCATCCAAACAGGTATGGTCTTCCGTCGACGGTTACCCGGGAGATTACTGGTACCGGGAATTTTACCGGGATATCGGTTTTGACCTGGATTTCGATTATATCCGGCCGTATATACATCCGGACGGGGTAAGGATAAATACCGGTATAAAATATTACCGTATTACCGGAAAAGATAACAAAGAGCCTTATAACCCGCGTATGGCCAGAGATAAGGCGGCGGAGCACGCGGGCAATTTCATGTTTAACCGCGAGAAACAAATAGACCACCTTTACGGTTTTATGCGGAAAAAACCGATCATCGTTTCTCCGTATGACGCGGAACTATTCGGCCATTGGTGGTATGAAGGCCCGCAGTGGCTGGAATTTTTAATACGCAAAACTGTATTTGACCAAAAAACCATCAAGTTGATCACTCCCTCCGAATACCTTACTGAGAACCCCCGCAATCAGGTAATTACCCCTTCATTATCCAGTTGGGGATGGAAAGGATACAGCGAAATGTGGCTGCAAGGGCCCAATGACTGGATCTACCGCCACCTGCACGGCGCTTCAGAAAGGATGACGGAATTAGCCAGGAATTATCCGCGCTCGGAAGGCCTTTTAAGAAGGGCTTTGAATCAGGCGCTGCGGGAATTACTGCTCGCCCAGAGTTCGGATTGGGCATTTATCATGGGGACAGGTACCCATGTCCCTTATGCCGTGCGCCGGACCAAAGACCACCTTTTGAGATTTACGCGCCTTTATGAAGATATAAAATCCGGATCCATAGATGAAAATTGGCTCGCCGGTATCGAATACAAAGATAATTTATTCCCCGACATAGATTATAGAGTTCATCAGTAAGCCGTAAATCAGTAACTAGTAATTCAGCATCTAAATTACTAGTTACTCGGTACTAGCTTACTAGTTACTAATTTAAATGATCGACAAAAGCAATATTCCCAAACACGTAGCCATAATCATGGACGGTAACGGCCGCTGGGCGAAAGAGAAGGGCCTGCCCCGGACCTTCGGGCACCGCGCTGGCATAAGTAAGGTTAAGGAGATCGTTAACGCGGCCAACACCATGGGCATCAAAGTGATCACGTTCTTCGCGTTTTCGGCTGAGAATTGGGAAAGGCCCCCCAAGGAAGTGAACATGCTGATGCGCTCTCTGAATAATTTTCTCGAACAGAACATCAGGGAATTGCACAAAAATAATATCAGGTTTATGGTTATCGGCAGGGACGAACCCATCCCCCCCTACCTCCAGGAAAAGATCCGGCAGGGCGAGGCCAAGACCAGGGATAATACCGGCATGGTGGTGATCCTGGCTTTGAATTACGGGGCACGGCAGGAGATACTCGACGCCGTGAAGAAATTCACCGAAGCGGTAATTAAAAAGGAAACCAAGCTGGAAGGCCTTGACATAGATTCGTTCGGCGGCTATCTTTATACCGCGGGCCTGCCGGACCCTGACCTGCTGATACGCACCAGCGGCGAAATGCGTATCAGCAATTTTATGCTATGGCAGCTTTCGTATACGGAGCTGTATTTTCCTAGAAAATACTGGCCGGATTTCGGGAGGGAAGACCTGGAAAAGGCGGTGGAAATTTACCAGAAAAGGGACCGCAGGTTTGGTAGAATAGGAGAACAAGATGCTGATCAAGAGGATAATTAGCTCTATCGCGCTTCTTGGCATTTTGGCTGTGACCATATCGGTGAATTGGATATTCGGGCTGGTAGTGACTTTTTTTACCATAATGGGGCTTTACGAATTTTTCACCATGCTTGAGAAAAAAGGCATGAACATCTACAAGTATTTCGGCATCGCCATAGGAGCTGTTATCCCCCTTTCTATCACGCTGCGTTTTGAATTAACGAAAAACTGGGAGCTTCTTTTTATACTCTTGGCGCTGCTCTTCCTGATCACCATGCAATTCCGCCGAAGGCAAAACTCCGGAGTGGTGGCGGACATCTCCACGACCATATTCGGCATCGTGTATGTTTCCTGGCTTTTAAGTTTCTTGATCAAAATAAGATACCTTTCCCAGGGGGCAGGCTTTTTGCTGGCAGTGATATTCATTACAAAATTAGGCGATATCGGCGCTTACTTTATCGGCACGCGTTGGGGCAAGACCCCTTTAATCCCCCGTATCAGCCCGCGTAAAACAGTGGAAGGCTCTATCGGCGGATTATTGTTCAGTATATTAGGCGGATTAATAAGCAAGCCCTTTTTAAACGTGTCTTACCCGTCCCTTATAGCGATAAGCGGCTTTATGGGTATCTTGGCGCAGCTAGGGGATCTTTCCGAATCCCTTATAAAGCGGGACTGCGAAGTAAAGGATTCCGGCGGGATCTTGCCCGGAATGGGGGGAGCCCTGGATTTTATTGACAGCCTGCTTTTTACCGGACCGGCATTTTATTTTTATATGAGCGTCATTTTAAAGTGAAGAACATCGCCATATTGGGTTCAACGGGTTCTATCGGGCGCAATACCCTTGAAGTGATAAGGAATTTTCCCGGAAAACTGCGCGCCGTCGCCTTAAGCGCCAACTGCAACGCCGGGGTCTTATACGCCCAGATAAAGGAATTCAATCCGGGGCTTGTCTGCCTGAAAGAAGAAAGCGCGGCTTTAAAATTAGAGCCGAGGCTCAAATCCACCACACTTTTTTTTAAGGGCCAGCGCGGGTTAGAGGAGATGGTGCAGGACCGGCGCATAGACAAGGTGGTCCTGGCCATAACCGGCTCGGCGGCACTTACGGTCCTATTAAAGGCTATAGAAAGCGGGAAGGAAGTCGCTTTGGCCAATAAGGAAGCGCTTGTAATGGCGGGGAACATTATTATGAGGAAGGCGTCGCGCAGCAAGGCAAAGATCATCCCCATAGACAGCGAGCAGTCGGCCATCTGGCAGTGCCTTAAAAACGAGAACGGTAAAAAGGTAAGGAAGATCTATCTGACCGCTTCCGGGGGGCCTTTCAGGGGAAAAAGCCGGCAGGAATTGAAAAAAATTTCCGTAAAGGAAGCGTTGAGGCATCCCAAATGGAGGATGGGCCCCAAAATAAGCGTGGATTCGGCCGATCTGATGAACAAGGGCCTTGAGGTGTTGGAAGCCATGCACCTGTTTGGCGTCGAAGCTGAAAAGATCAAGGTGTTGATCCATCCCCAATCGATAATCCATTCCATGGTAGAATTTGAGGACGGGGTGATACTCGCGCAACTATCGATCACCGATATGCGCATACCCATTCAATACGCCCTGACTTATCCGGAAAGGCTGGATAATGGGCTTGCCGGAGTGGATTTCTGCGAGATCGGCAGGCTGGATTTCGAAGAGCCGGATCTGCGCAAGTTCCCCTGTTTAGGCCTGGCATACAGGGCGGCAAAAGAATCAGGTACGCTTCCGGCGGTGTTGAACGCCGCCAATGAAATCTGCGTCGAGGCCTTTTTATCCGGAGTAATAAAGTTTGTCGCTATCCCGGGCATTATTGAAAAGATAATGGACAGCCACAAAGTTATCCTCCAGCCTGAACTGGATGAAATCCTGAGAGCGGATAGCTGGGCGCGCGGAGAAGCCTGCAGGGCCGTTAATAATTAATTAATTTATCAAAAGAAAGGAATTGGCGTGGTCTCCTTATTTATCTTCCTGTTGATCCTTGGAGCCTTGATAACGATCCATGAATTCGGGCATTTTATCGCCGCGAGGAGGTTAGGCGTCAAGGTGGAGAAGTTTTCCTTCGGTTTCGGAAAGAGCCTGATCAGCAGGAAAAAGGGGGATACCTTGTACAGCATAAACCTGGTACCCTTAGGCGGTTATGTCAAATTGGCCGGGGATACGCAGGAAGAATTCAAAAATAAGCCGGACGAATACCTGAGCAAGAAGCCATCAGAACGCGCAAGGATAATATTCTTCGGCCCCCTTTTAAACTATGTGCTTGGTTTTCTCTGTTTTTGGGCGATATTCTTCGTGGGTTATCCCACGCTTACCACGAAAGTCGGCACCTTGCTGGACGGATATGGCGCAAAGGACGCCGGCATACTGGCAGGCGACCAGATAATGGCGGTTGACGGCGAGCGCGTTGATTTTTGGGAAGATCTGCAGAAGGCGATCCAAAGGAAGAAAGGCGCGGAAAAGGTTATGCTCACCGTGCTCAGGGAAGGCAAAGAATACGGTATGGAAGTAAAAATAAAAGAGAAGAAATTCGACGATGCCATAGGCGGCAAGCGCAGTTTTGGCCTTATCGGGATAACCCCAAAGGACGAAATAATAAAGGTAAGGCATGGTTTCCTGGAATCTTTCTTTCTGGGCGTAAATAAAACCCTGGACCTTACGGTAATGACATATAAGGCGCTCTGGCGGATGGTTACCGGAAAGTTATCCATGCGCGAATCGGTAACCGGGCCCCTGGGGATATTTTATATTACCTCAAAAGCCGCGAACCTGGGAATAATCGCGCTTATGCATTTAGTCGCGGTATTAAACATAAGCTTATGCATATTTAACCTGCTGCCGTTGCCTGTACTTGACGGAGGCCATATCGCTCTGTTGGTTGTTGAAGGGATCAGGGGAAAACGGCTGGGTTTAAAAGCGGAACAGGTGATCACGCAAATCGGCCTGGCGTTGATCATTTCACTGGCCCTGTTCGCCACTTATAACGACATATTGAGGCTGTTTGGGGATAAGTTATCCGGACTTGTAAAATGATATCAAGGCGAAAGACAAAAGCGATAAAGATCGGTAATGTGCGTATCGGCGCGGGCTATCCCATAGCCATACAATCCATGGTGAAGGCGAGCACGCGCGATACCGGGAAAGTGATCAGCCAGATAAAGATGCTTAAGGATGCCGGCTGCGAAATAGCCCGTTTAGCCGTAAAAGATAAAGACGACGCGAAGGCATTAAGGCAGATCAAGCGAAAGGCGGCTATCCCGGTAGTGGCCGATATACATTTTGACTGGCGTCTCGCGATCGAAGCGATAGACGCCGGGGTAGACAAGATCAGGCTAAACCCGGGGAACATATTCAAAAAAGACCAGATAAGGCAAATAGCCAAGGCTGCCAAGTCTGCCGGGATCCCCATCAGAGTCGGAGTGAATTCGGGGTCGGTCACAAGCCACAAGCCACAAGCCACAAGCCACAAGACCATGTCAATGAGAATGGTGAAGAGCGCCCTGGATTATATAAGGATCCTGGAGAAATTCGGCTTCTATGATATCGTAGTTTCACTGAAGGCCTCGGATATTTTAAACACTGTAGAAGCTTACGGCAAAATGGCGAAACTTTGCGATTATCCCTTTCATTTAGGAGTAACCGCCACAGGGTCCCCTTTTTCCGGGATAATCAAGTCCACCGCCGCATTAAGTAGTTTGCTATTAGACGGTATTGGTGATACAATAAGGGTATCACTTACCGATATCCCAGAAGCGGAGGTCAGGGCGGCAAAATCGATCCTGGAAGCTGTCGGGCTGCGCTCTTTCGGGCCTGAGATCATCAGTTGCCCGACCTGCGGACGCTGTGAAGTGGATTTGGTGAGTATCGTAAAGCAATTAGAGAATTCATTGGCGGTTTTTCCGGATAAACGGATAAAGGTTGCCGTTATGGGCTGTGTGGTCAACGGCCCCGGAGAAGCCAGGGATGCCGATATAGGTATCGCCTTCGGCAGGAAAGCAGGGTTATTATTCAAGAAAGGTGAGGCGTTAAAGAAAGTGTCCGCCGAGAAATGTGTCAACGTTTTAATGGAAGAAATAAAAAGATTCTCCTGAGATAAACCATGTTTTGGACCAGGACTTTGATACCCACTTTGAAGGAAACGCCGCAGGAAGCCGAAACCCTCAGCCATCAGCTGATGCTCAGGGCGGGCCTTGCGCGCATGCTCGTAGCAGGGGTGTATTCTTACCTGCCGCTGGGTTTAAAGGTATTGAATAACATCGAGAAGATCATCCGCGAAGAGATGGATTCCTGCGGGGCAAGCGAGCTGCTGCTGCCGGCGTTGCAGCCGCAAGACCTGTGGGCAAAGACCGGCCGCGACAAGGATATAGGCGAGGTGATGATAAAATTCAGGGACCGCAGGGGCAGGAATATGTGCCTTGGCCCTACCCATGAAGAAGTCATCACCGATCTGGTAAGAAGTCAATTGTCCTCATATAAACAACTGCCATTGGTCTTGTACCAGATCCAGACGAAGTTCCGGGATGAGATCAGGCCGCGCTTCGGTTTGATCAGGTCCTGTGAATTCGTCATGAAGGACGCTTACAGCTTCGATTCCGAAGAAGACGGGCTTGATAGAAACTACAAGGCCATGTTCGATGCCTACGGAAGGATCTTTAAAAGATGCGGATTAAAGGTACTGACGACTGAAGCGGACCCGGGAGTAATGGGCGGAAATGTTTCTCATGAGTTTATGGCCCCTGCCAGAGACGGGGAAGACGTGATCCTTCTGTGCCCGGAATGCGGAATCGCGCGCCCGTTCAAGGAAGCGGCCGGGGAAATTTGCGTTCATTGCGAAAAGAAATTAGTAAAAACCAATACTATCGAGCTCGGCCATATTTTTAAGCTAGGCGTAAAATACAGCCAGGTGCTGGGCGCCAATTTTATCGCGGCCGACGGGAGCCAAAAGCCCGTGATCATGGGCTGTTACGGGATAGGCGTATCCCGGTTGATCCAGGCGGTAATCGAACAAAACCATGATGACAACGGCATTATCTGGCCGAAGGAAATAAGCCCCTACCAAGTGATCATCCTGCCCCTGGATACAACAGACGCGAATATCATGTCCAAGGCGAATGAGGTCTATTCGGAACTAAGGCAGGGCGGCATTGAGGCGCTTCTTGATGACCGTAATGAAAGGGCGGGAGTGAAATTCAAAGACGCGGACCTTTTAGGCATTTGTCTTCAAGTGGTCATAGGCCGCGATTCCATCAAAAAAAATGTTTTGGAATTAAAAATACGCAGCGATCAGAAGAAATTTATTGAAACAAAGACAGAGATATTCGAAAAGATAAAGGGTTTTGTCAATGGATAGGCATGAGCTCACGGAAGAATTAAGGAGCGTTATCGGAGGGTACCTGGAGAGCCAGGGGTTGGAACTCGTGGAGCTTATTTACAGGCAGGAAGGAAGGGACTTTGTTTTACGCATCCTGGCGGACAGGCCGCAGGGCGGCATAACCCTTGATGAATGCGCGGGGTTGAACATTCAGATCAGCGGACTTTTGGACGAAAAAGGCATATTGCAGGAACGTTACATACTTGAAGTCTCCTCGCCCGGCTTGGACAGGCCGTTGAAAAGCAGGGAAGATTTCCTGCGTTGTACCGGCAGGAACGCGAGGTTCTTCCTTAACGAGCCGGTAAATGGTAAGATAGAGATGGATGGGGTGATAAATAAAGTCGATAATAATTACGTATATATCGAAAGCGGCGGGAAAACCGTTGAAATACCATTGGCCAGGATCAACAGGGCAAAGCAGATAATAGAGTAACCAGTAATTCAGTAACTAGTAATCAAAAAGAATAAAAATCAACTAGAAATCGTTAATTGGAGAGAAAACTATGAGCGGTGAATTATTAGCCATATTAGAGCAAATGGCAAGGGAAAAAGGAATAAAGAAGGAAGTGCTTGTCGAGGCCGTAGAAAGCGCGCTGGTAAGCGCCGCGAGAAGAGCGCTTAACATAAAACCTGAAGAAGATTTGAGGGTAGAGCTTGACCGGAACACCGGAAAGATACGCGCCTTTAAAAATAATGAGGAGATCACCTCTATGGATTTCGGCCGTATCGCCGCTTCCACGGCCAGGCAGGTGATCATACAGAAGATACGCGAAGCCGAAAAGGATGTGGTGTTTACCGAATTCCAGGGTAAGGTAGGGGAACTTGTCAGCGGCACTGTCTATAGGTTTGATAAAGGCAATATCATCGTTGACCTTTTAGGAAAGACGGAGGGGATCCTTCCGAAGAGGGAGCAGTCGCCTAAGGAGGAATTCAGGCAGGGCCAGCGTATCTGTACCTACGTAATGGAGGTAAGGAAAGAGACCCGCGGGCCGCAGATCATCCTTTCGCGCATCCATCCCAGCCTCCTCAAGAAGCTGTTTGAATTAGAAGTCCCTGAGATATATGAAGGGATAGTGGAAATAAGGTCTATCTCGCGGGAACCGGGAGCCAGAAGCAAGATCTCGGTCTGGTCGAAGAACGAAAAAGTCGATTCCGTAGGCGCTTGCGTAGGCATGCGCGGCAATCGTATCAGGAACATAGTGAATGAATTGCAGGGCGAAAAAATAGACATAGTGCGTTACAACGACGACATAAAGGAATACATCAAAGCGGCGCTTTCTCCCGCGCAGGTATCCGAAATAAAGCTGGATAAAGAGAACCTTAAAGCCGAAGTGATCGTGGATGATGACCAGCTTTCGCTGGCTATCGGCAAACACGGCCAGAATGTCCGGCTGGCCTCCCGGCTTATCGGCTGGGAACTGGACATACGCACCAAAACCACGGCCGCGGGAGCCAAAGAAGAAGAAAAGGAACGGGCAAAAGAAGAGCCGGCTCAGGCCGCGGGGCCTTCTTTAGAAAATCTGGAAGGCGTCGGGGAAAAAACAGCTTCAAGCCTTATTGAAGCCGGATTCAAAAACGTAGAGGATATTCTTAAGGCCGGAGCCGAAGGCCTGATGCAGGTAAAGGGGATCGGAGAGAAGAAGGCGAAAAAGATCATTGAACAGGCAAAGAAAGCCAAAAAATCGATGTAAAGGTTGAAAGTATGCTGAAAAGAAAAGAAAAGGCGACCACAGTAACGAAACCGGCAGCGAAGAAAAAAGCGGTTACCAAAGAAAAGAAAATAACGCGCAAGGCTACGGCGGCAAAACCGCCGGCGGTTAAGAAGGCGGCAGTTAAAAAACCGCTGGTCTTAGCGAAAGAAAAGAAGATCATTCCCAAGGAGCCTGCCGTAAAAGAAGAAAAACCGGTTATGCCGGTAACGGCGCCCGCGCCTGCCGCCGCGCATAAGCCCGCGCCTGCCGCTGCGCATAAGCCCGCGTCAATTCCGCATAAACCGCCGGTGACAGAGAAGCCTGTCATAGCGCAAAGGCCGGCGGCGGTAGAAAAACCCGCAGCGCCTGTCCCGGCTAAAACGCTGGAATTAGACCTGCCCATTACCGTAAAAGACTTGTCGGTAAGGTTACAGGAGAAGCCTTCTGTTTTGATCAAGGATCTGATGTCGCTCGGGTTAATGGCAGGGATAAACCAGCCTTTGGACGAGGCGACTGTATCCAAACTGTGCAACAAGTACGGTTATCAGGTACGGAAAGCTCCGGGTAAGGAAGAATTGGTTTTACGTATTCATGAAGCGCAAGACAAAATTGAATTTTTACGGCCGCGGCCTCCTATAGTTACCTTCATGGGCCACGTCGACCACGGCAAAACGTCCCTTTTGGACGCTATCCGTAAGACAAAAGTCGCCGAGTCGGAACACGGCGGGATCACCCAGCATATAGGCGCGTATAAAGTTTTGCTGCCGCACGGCGAGATCGCCTTTCTCGATACACCGGGCCATGAGGCCTTTACCGCTATGCGCGCGCGCGGGGCTGGCGTAACCGACATAGTCGTTTTGGTGGTTGCCGCCGACGACGGGCTTATGCCGCAGACCCAGGAAGCCATAGACCATGCCCGCGCGGCAAGCGTCCCGTTGATCATAGCCATAAACAAGATCGATAAACCCCAGGCTGACATAGACCGCGTCAAG
>JAQUPI010000039.1 GCA_028716705.1 Candidatus Omnitrophota bacterium
TTCTTTTTAACTGCCTGTATAAGAGCTGGCTGTCGGTATTTATCTCTATGCTCTCCGCCTTAAGCATCAGCCCTTCTTGCAGGCCGTAGATAAGCGCCGTGTACTCGGCGACATTGTTTGTGGTATTGCCGATAAAACTGGCGACGTTCTTGATCACTTTACCGTCCGAGCAGATCACCACCCCTATTCCGCTGGGGCCGGGATTGCCCTTTGAAGCGCCGTCGACGTATATCTTAAGCTCCTTCATGATTTTCCACGTACAATATCCGGTTGCAGATCTCGCAGGTGATGATGCGTTCGTACATCCGGATCAGGTTTATGACCTGCGGGGGAACGAACATATTGCAGCCGCCGCAGGAATCGCCTTCAACCTTGACTATGGCCAAGCCATCGCGGTTAGCTAATATTCTTTCATACTGGCTTAATACTTTCTTGTCTATTCCCGGGATTATCTGCGCCCTCTGCGCATCTAACTGCGCGACCCTGTCGTCGATCTCCTTGACCCGGTCCTCGATCCGCTTCTTCTGTTCCAGCGCTGTCTTCTCTTCGCCCTGCAGGCGCTCTTTTTCCTTTATAACTTCACTCTTTGCTTTATCCGCCTGGTCGAATAGGGCGAGGATCTGGTCTTCGATCACCGAGGCATCGGCTTTCGAATCCTGTATCTGCTGGAGCATCGCCTGGTACTCTTTATTCGTTTTCAGGGAAAAAAGCTGCCCCTCTAATTTCTTTGTGCTCTCTTCCTTGGAAGCGAGCTCCAATTCCCTTTCCTTCCTCTGTTTCTGGAAATTAAGCGAAGCGGCCTCTAGTTCCGCCAGGCGCTTCTTCTTCTCCTCGAAAGCGGCGTCAATAGCCTGGATCTGGGCGGGCTTGGATTCCTTCTCATTCTTAAGGGAGTATATCTCGCTGTCTATAGTCTGAAGGCGCCCCAATTCAAATATCTGAGATTTTAAGTTTGTCATACGATTATAAATGGGCGCAGAGGGACTTGAACCTTCGACCTCTACAATGTGAGTGTAGCGCTCTAACCAGCTGAGCTATGCGCCCGTTTAGTTCACAGTTGACAGTTCTCAGCCCACAGATAATCTGTGAACTGTGAACCGTGAACTGTTAACTGCATGGGCCCAGAAGGGTTCGGACCTCCGACCAAGTGATTATGAGTCACCTGCTCTACCACTGAGCTATGGGCCCTAAGATAATTATATAAAAACTGAATAATGGGCCCCAAGAGCTATATGGGCCCCAAAGGCAATACTATATATTACTATCTTAAAGTTATTTTGGCAAGGGAAAATTGAGCGAATTTTTAAGCAGCTTCAGGGAATTATAGTGTTGCTTTAGAGTTTAACATATGTTAGCATATTGGCTATGTTTACGAAAATAAAGAATAGGATCGAGCTTGAGCTTGCCGGTTATATCCGCGGCGTAGATAAAACTTTTGCCATAAGCCGGGGTTCCCCGGTTTTATTCAATGCCCTCAAAGATTTTATCTCCAGGGAAGGCAAAAGGATAAGGCCGTTTTTGTTTATCATCTCCTACCTTGGCTTCACGAAGAGAAGCGCCCCGGGCATTTATACCAGCGCTGTGGCGCTTGAGCTTTTGCATGATTTTATGCTCATCCATGACGATATCATAGATAAATCCCTGACCAGGAGAGGCGCCCCCTCAATGCACGCGATGCTGAACAGCCATCTCCGGGATTATAAGGATATCAAATTCTCCGGTGAGGACCTGGGCATCGTTGCCGGGGATATGCTTTACGCCATGGCGCTGCGGGCCTTTCTTAGCGTCAAAGAGGACGTTTCCCGCAAGGAATCCGCGCTCAAAAAGCTCATGGAATCGGCGGTTTTTACCGGGAGCGGGGAGTTTATAGAGCTTTTATACGGAGCGAAAGATATAAACGAAGTCACTAAAAAAGACGTTTTCCGGATTTATGACCTTAAAACCGCCAATTACAGCTTTGCCACTCCCCTATGCATGGGGGCGATACTCGGCGGCGCGTCGCGCCGGCAAGCGGATATGCTTTTTCAGGCCGGGATATACCTGGGCAGGGCATTCCAGATAAGAGACGACTGCCTGGGCCTGTTCGGCGATGAAGGGAAAATGGGGAAACCCAGCCTGACCGACCTGCAGGAGGCGAAAAAAACCATCCTTATATGGTACGCTTATAATAGGTCCGGTAAAAAAGACAGGTCCGCGGTGGAAATGATCCTTTCCAAAAAAAGCGTGGGTAGGGACGACTTGTATGAGATGCGCCGGATCCTATCGCGGTCCAAAACGCTGGAATTCGCGGCCCGCCAGATAGGCGCCTTGCTTAAAAACGGGAGATCGCTGATCGCTTCCTCAAAAATGCTGCCCCGCTGCAAATCCTCGCTTATGGATTACGCCGGCCGGATACTCGCCCTGCCGCGTCTTTAGGTTTTCTCAAGGGCCTCTTTTATTGTTTTTGAGACCTCTTTCACTCCCACCAGCGCCTGAGGAGACAACGTCTTACCCAGCTCAAGCGCCGCCGGCTGAATGCCGACGCAGATCACGCGGCAGGACAACGATCGATAAAGATAGTCAATGAAGACTGTAAGCGGCAGGCCGTGCGTGGAACACGATACGCATGAGCTGTCTTTGGCAGGGTCGATGATCGCCGCCGTTCCGGGCTCTTTTCCCATCTCCGCGGCGTCCACTATAATGATATGTGTCGGCGCGAATTTTTTTATCGCGCCTGTATAATTCTCCGGCGCGTCCCCGCAGCGGAATAGCTCAACCGGCAGGTTTGACCGCGCCTCTAAACCGGCAAGGTCCTCGATAACGGCGAGCCCGGCCGAGTCGTCTCCTCTAAGAGCGGAACCTATCCCCAGAATGGCCAGTCTCTTCACGCCTTCAAGGTTGTTTTTGAGTTCCGCGTTAAGAAGCATGTTTAGCCCTGTTGTTTCTTTTTTTCTTTTTCCGCTATTATCTTCTGGGCGATCTCGGCGGGGACCTGCAGATATTTGGAGAACTGCATCGAGGCGTTGGCGCGGCCGCTGGATAAAGAGCGGAAATTGGTCGCGTAGCCGAACATCTCAGCCAGCGGCGCTTCGGCTGAAATGACCTTCTGCTTGCCTTTCGTATCCATGACCAGTATCTTTCCCCTGCAGGAGCAGATGTAACCCACGACGGCGTTAAGATATTCTTCAGGGGTGGCCACTTCCAGGGACATGTAAGGCTCAAGGAGTATCGGGTTGCCTTGCCTGAACGCTTCTTTAAAACCCAAGATCGCGGCCATCCGGAACGCCAATTCCGAAGAATCCACTTCATGGAACGAGCCGTCCGTGATCTTTACCTTTATGTCAACTACGGGAAAGCCGGCGTAAACTCCGTTCTGCATCGCTTCGATTATGCCTTTTTCTATCGCCGGCATGAATGACTTGGGGATCGCTCCGCCCTTTATGTTGTCAACGAAGTCAAAACCATCGCCGGCCGCCTGCGGGGAGATCTCCATTATTACATGGCCGTATTGCCCGCGCCCGCCGGACTGTTTGATATATTTACCCTCGCCTCCCGCTGTCTTCAAGATAGTTTCCCGGTAAGCCACCTTCGGCTTGCCCACGACCGCCTCGACCCCGAATTCCTCTTTGAGCCTGTCTACGATTATTTCCAGGTGAAGTTCGCCCATACCCGTGAGTATTGTTTCCTTGGTCTCCTGGTCTGTCTCGACCAGGAACGTAGGATCCTCTTCCGTCAGTTTTGCCAAGCCCTTGCCCAGCTTGTCCTGGTCTCCGCGGCTTTTGGGGACTACGCTTAATGAAACCACGGGGATGGGGAATTCTATCGCCTCAAGCAGCATCGGATTGCCCTCTTCGCAAAGAGTGTCCCCTGTTATCGTATGGTCGAGGCCGATGGCGGCGACTATGTCCCCGGCAAAGGCGTTCTCGACGTTTTCCCTCTGGTTAGCGTGCATCTGCAGGATCCTGCCGATCCTCTCCCGCTTATTTTTAGTGACATTAAGCACGTACGTGCCGGTCTGCAGTACGCCGGAATATACCCTGATATAAACGAGCTTGCCCATATGCGGGTCGGCCTGCACTTTGAACGCCAATGCCGTGAGGGGCTCTGAAGGCTGCGGGGTCCTGGAAAGGGTTATCTCCTCGTTATTCGGGTCATGCCCGGTAACCGGAGGCAGGTCAAGCGGCGAGGGGAGGAACAAATTTACGGCGTCGAGTAATTTTTGAACGCCTTTATTTTTAAAAGCCGCTCCGCATAAGACCGGGACCATCCTGTTAATTACCGTTCCCTTGCGGATGACACTGATAAGTTCTTCGTTAGTGATCGACTGCGGGGATTCGAGGTATTTCTTCGTCAACGCCTCATCGAAGGCACAAGCCCTTTCGACCAGGATGTGCCGGTATTTTTCCGCGGCCTCTTTATATTCCGCGGGGATATCCTCGACGCGGAAATCCTTTCCCTGTGTTTCCTCCTGATAGATTATCGCCTTCATCTCCAAAAGGTCCACAACCCCGCGGAATTCCCCTTCGCTTCCGATGGGAATTTCCAAAGGTACGGTGTTACCCCCAAGCTCCTCCTCTATCGACTTCAAGACAGAGAAGAAATCAGCGCCTGTCCTGTCCATCTTATTTATAAAAGCGAGCTTCGGGACATTGTACTTATTTGACTGGTGCCAGACCGTTTCTGATTGCGGCTCCACCCCTCCGACAGCGCAGAAGACCGCGATCGCCCCGTCGAGGACCCTTAAAGAACGCTCTACCTCCACGGTAAAATCAACGTGGCCGGGAGTGTCGATGATATTAATACGGTGGTCATTCCAGAAACAGGTGGTAGCGGCGGCGGTAATGGTAATGCCCCTTTCCTGTTCCTGCTTCATCCAGTCCATTTGCGCCTTTCCTTCATGGACCTCTCCGATCTTATGGGACTTGCCGGTGTAAAATAATATCCTTTCTGTCAGCGTGGTCTTTCCGGCGTCGATATGCGCCATGATCCCGATATTCCTTGTTTTCTCGAGGCTGTATTTCGGCGAAGGCTTAACCTGCTGTTCGCTTTTCTTGGGCGGCTCTTCTTTTTTCGGTTCTTGCTTTACGGCTTCTTCCGGTTTAACGGCCGGTTCTTCCTTAACAGCGGGAGGCTCTTCTTTTACCGGCTCCTCTTCCGGGGCCGCGGCCTGCTGCGGGGCAGCTTCTGCCTGTTGGATCTCCTGAGGCAAAGCGGCTTCTGCCGGTTTCTCCTCAACGGCAGCCGGCGGCGCGGGTTCTTGCGCGGGCGGAGCGGCCGGTTTGGCCTGCTGGCCTTTTAATTTTACCAGCTCTTCATTAAGTATTTTAAGGCGCTCCTCTTTTGTTTCCAATTCGTTTTCAAGCTCGCTGTATTCTTCATTCAGGCTGTTGAAGTCTTTTTTGGAAACCCACCCACTCTCTTCCTGCGCCTTCTTCATTTCCGCGATATTATTGGTAAGTTCGCTGATCTGCCTTTCGCGGGACTGGATATCCTTGGTAAATCTGTCGATTTGCGCCTTTAATATCTGGATCTCCTCGGTTTTACCCTTGCTTTCGTTTTCCAGTATTTTATATGATTCCGTCGCTTCCCTTAGCTGCCGGTTTAATTCCACATTCTTCTCGAATTCCTCTTTTAAGGCCTTCTCTTTGAACAGTATTTTTTGGTCAAAATCCGAAGTCTGCTCCTTGATCTTGTTGAACTGCTCGTCGCTTTTGGCCACCCACTCTTCTCTCTTGCCCAATTGCTCTTTTAATTCGGATTCCCTGGCCTTCGCCGCTTCCATCTCCTTCTTGATGTTCTCCCGTTCAAGGTTTGCCTTTTCCAGGTCGCTCTTGATGGATCCGATCTCGCTTTCCAGCCTGGATATCTTCTCTGTCTTTGCCAAGATCTCCTGCTCAATGAGCGGGCTGGGATATTTTCTTTGTTTTTTGTCGGAGGGGGCCTGCGGGCCAACGTAGAAATAATCGTACAAAAGGTAAACGCATATGAAGATCAGCGCGGAGAACATGGACCAAAATACCCAGGGGACAGTCATTTATTCCTTTCTTAATCAGGCGGTTACACGGCTAAGCGGTTATTTCTTTACGGTTTGGCGGACTTTTTTTAGCGAGGATATTTCCCTGTCAAGTTCTTCGCCAAGCTCGATAAAATTCTCCCTTATCTTCGAAAGGCGGTTTTTCACGCCGGCCTCCGCCTTGGGAGGCGAGGCGTCGATGTTCTTTATGTTCAGTTCGTTGATTTTCTTAAGCTGATCCAGCCAATTCAGCAAATAGTCCAACGCCTCTCTGGTCCAATCCTTCTGTTTTACCGTGTTGAAGATCCCGACCATGTTGAAATAACCATCCAGCTGCACCGCGGTCATCAGGCAGGAATTCCAGGCGCTTGTTATCAATATGGTGTCCTTTGATTTCGGCGATAACAAAGCTTTTATTTCTTCCGCCTCATTAAAAATTTTCCTTCGGATATTCATCAGGTTGATATCGACAGCGTAGGCATGAACGCTGCAAAAGAGAAACGATAAGGTCATTAAGATAAAAACTATTTTTTTCATACCCGCCTCCTTGCACAGAAAGTGCATACTTACTGCATTATCGCTTTAGATATGGTCATGCTGCATTTGGCGATGCTGGATTCTTCCGATTTCGGGCCTATCTGGTATTTATCTATGGAAAGCAGTTTGCTGGAATTTTCTATGTCATACATGAATTGGATAAGTTGTTCCATTTGCGCTTCACAGCTCAGGTTTATGACGAATTTTCTGTAAGGCCCCGAGCTTTTTATCCCGGCGGGTTTCATGTCCACCAGGTATACGGAGCTCTTATTGGCCATGGTTTCGATCTCCTGCAAAAGCGGGGTGAGCTCTTCTTCGGGGTTACCCAGATTACCCAAAAGCGGGGTGAGTTTCTCGCGTTCGGCGAGGATCCTGTCCTTCTGGGCGAGTATGCGAATATTCTTGCCGATGCCCGATTTCTTTTCCCTGATCTCTTTGTCCAACTGCATCATTTTATGGGAAATGGGGAAGATTATCATCCGGTCAAGCAGCATAAGCGAGAAGAAGGCCGCGGCGACGTAAAGGATGAGCTTTTCCCTTTTGGATAAATGCGAGAAAACCGCGTATGCCGCCTTTAAATTCAACCCTTTCATTGGCTCCCCTCTTTACTCAACAGGGCCCCGATCTCGAAGTCGGTGACGTCTTTATTCTTTGCCTTGCGCTTAGTGGTATATTTGGTCTTTACTTCCCTCAGGAATTTTGTTTTTGAGAGGTTGTCTACGAATGAGAATACCGTAGCCATGGATTCGGCTGTCCCCTTCAAGGTAACCTTCCCCTGCTCGTCGACACGGATATCGCTGAGTTGAAGCTCCAGGGGCGCTAAAGAATGGAGCTCGGTTAAGATCTCCAGGGGATAGCCGCGCCTCGAGAGATAATCCTTTACCAGGCTTACGGTGGAAAAATCCTTTTCCAATTCCCTGGCCTCTTCGTTCAGGGCCTCATACCGCTTATTCAGGCCGCTCAGGTAAATGCCCTTGAAATAGATTTTACTCGCCAGCGTGGAAAAAACCAGCACAAAAACCGCCAGGATCAGTACGCCGGTCTTGATCAGGTCTTTTCCCCTTTCTTCCAGCGACCTTCTTAATTTTATTTCTTCGGGGACAAGGTCGACTTTCATCTCTTCCCGGAAGATCAAGGGCGCGATTACGTTCAAAAAAGATATGTGTTTTGCCAGCGAAGCCGTCTTCAGGGAAAGGTCCGAAACCGTGAGATAGCTTAAATAAGGGGATATCCTGGCGGGCAGATGCAGGACAGCGTTTAAATCATTCTCCAGGTCTTTTAATTCCTCCGTGGCCCCGGTCAAAAGCATCGAGGCGGGGCTTTTTTCAATATCCTCGTTCTGGTAAGCCTCCAGCGACCTTTTTATCTCGTCGGCGAACCTTGTCACATATTTTTCTTTTTCGAAAATAAGGTGTTGCGCGCCTATGGGGATGGGCCTGACAAAAATTATCCTGCCGCGGAAAACTATGGCGAAATCGGTATTACCTTCGTCTATGTGCACTATGCTTACCGGGGAATCCTGCGTCTCCTGCCTTAACAGCTTGGAAACGGATAACCCCAGGCCTTCGGGGGCCAAAAGGACCCCTGCCAGCTTTAAGCCCGCCCTTTCAATGATCTCGTACTGCCTTTTTATGACATTGCGGCCGATGATGACCAAAAGCACCTTTGTGTAACTGTTCTTGTAAGTGCCGATATCTATATAATCCACTATTATCTCTTCGCGCGCGTAAGGGGTATGCCTGCCGGCCTGCAGGTTGATGATCTCTTTTATTTCCCGGGGATCGATGGAGGGTATTTCGATATTCCTGGTTATAACCAGGTTTGAGGGGATTATATCTATGATTTCGGGGGCATTAGCTTCCAACTCCAGAAAAGAGGAACGGATAAGCTTGGTTATTTCCTGGTCCGAGAAGCCGGTGATATCCCGGTTTAAGAGTTTGATCACCTCTTTTTTGTTGGCCGGGCGGCTTTTAACATAAGCGATCTTTAATTTATTGCCGCCGAATTCTAATCCGACCAGTTCGCCCTTCGGCGCCATTGAAAATCCCAGCATATTAAAACTCCTGCCAGTAAAGGATCTTACCCGCCCGGTTAACGACGCATGCGGCGGAAGATACGTATTTGCTGTTCTTAAGGGAAGCGCTGCTTTTGGCGGTAAAGTTCTGCGAATTCGTTACCAGATAATTCGATTCAATACGTTTCAGCGACTCGGATTCCGGATCGGACAGGTCATAGGACCGGGCCAGCCTGGCCGTTACCTCATCGGCAGCGTAAAAGATATTATCGTCGGGCGTACCTAATACCCCGTCTTCCCCCAAGCGGTACGAAAGGAGCTTACCGGCTGTTTCCTCGTTCATTCCCAGGGCCATCAGTACCGGCTTTGAGGCGGTATTCACGTTCACCTTGCCAGAACCGTAAACCGTGATATAGTCTTTGACCCTGTCAAAGATCTCCTGGCTCATATCTTTGACCAAAAGGGCCTCTTCCAGGATATCGAATTCAGCGTCCTTCGCCTCATAAGGAAATTGGGAATTCCTGTAATACGCATCTTCGGCACTGCCTAAGGGTATGGAAAGCTGGCTGTCCGCGTCCCGCCAATCAACGATGGAAGCGGCTAATTCCTCGGCTAAGCCCCCCTCGTTTACGCCCAACGCCTCCCGGAAGAGCCGTTCCAGGACTTGCATGTCGGCCCTATTCAGGTTTATCTTGCTCTCCTCATCCACAAAACCGTAACGGTCCCCCTGGGCTCCGGGGAGCTGGATGTTATAATACACGGACGCGCTGCCTTCTCCTATGGGTATTTCTTTAAGCGCGTCCGGGTTATTGCTCCAGGCGTCATTCAAAGAATCATAAGAGCTCACCGGCGTCCTCACCAGTTCGAAGACCGCTTTTTTTAAGCCTGCTTCGGCGATGAAACGCAGTTTGTCTTTAGCTTCCATCCGGCCGCTTAAGATCAGTTTTTGCCTGACCCCAAAACCCAGCATTACCGAAAAAACGGAAAGCAGGCATAGCGACCATAAGGCGAGCAAAAAAATACTTGCCTTACGGCGAGCCTGCGGCCATAATATCGGCCGTCCTTGTGAAATTAAGCGTTTGGCTGCCATCGCGGACCCCTAATTCCATCCTCACCGCCAACGGGAAGCCCTGGCACTCTTCGAGCCAGCTGTATTCCTTCTTCTCCCCGTCGTAAACATAATACCAGAATCCTAAGAACCTCACGTTTTTCGCCGAATGCCTGGCTGTTCCTGTTGAACCCGCGTAATTCTCCGAGTAGTCCCTCTGTTCTCTTTCAACGGAATAATTCGCGGCGTCATAGGAATAGGTCACCTTGCCTACGCTGGCCTTGTTCATCCGCGGGCTGAAGACGACGGTAGCGAATTCTACCCTGTCCGCACCGCCTGAAAAGGCGATCCCGTTAAACTTAAAAGCGCTCCTTATGTCCTGGGTGAATTTCTCCAGGAAGATATTCAGGTCTTCTTCAAGGACCCCCGTATTCACTCTTTGCCAGATGCGTAACCCGCTGCTCAGCGAGGCGTATAACGCCAGGGAAACCATCGAAACCAGGGCCATGACAATAAGTATTTCCACCAGAGTCATGGCCGTCTTATTCTTCTTTTTTTTCATATAACACGTAAGCTTCCCTCACCGCCGGGGGTAATCCCTTTGTTCCTGAAGAAAGCGAAAAATTTATCTTATAAAGGGCGTGCTTTTCCGCCTCGCCTATCAAGCCGTAAGAGATGTTCCAGGGGATGCGCCTGTTATCGGAAACGAATTCCCCGCTTCCTTCGACGCTCGCCTGCGGGCCGAAATGGCTCAGGCTCTCCTGCGCTTCCCAGACTTTTTCCCCTATAAACGGCCAAAGCTCCTGTGAAAGGCGGTAACGCTTGTAAGCGTCCAGGTTAGTGAAGAACGCTTCATAAATGAGCGCGGTCCCAAGTGACAGGACCGCCGTGGCCAGCATTACTTCAACCAGCGTGAAAGCCTTATTCCCAGTTCTTGACATCATCCCCGCTTTCAACCCCGTCCTTACCCAGTGAATACAGGTCATAATCGCTGCGCCGTTCACCGGGGCTGTTATACTTATACTCCCTTCCCCATGGGTCTACCGGCTTCTTCTCTAGGTAGGGCCCGTTCCAGTTGTTAGCCGAACCCGGCCGGTTCATCAAGGCGGCGAGCCCTTCCTGGCTCGAAGGGAAACTCCCGTTATCCAGTTCGTAAAGCTTCAAGGCGGTAGCGATATTCGAGTAAATATCCGCCTGCGCGGCTGCCACCCTTGCCTGCTCGCCTCTTCCCGTCAAGCGCGGCATTACCATTGCCACCAGCGTCCCTATGATAATGACGACAAGCATAAGTTCTATAAGCGTAAACGCCGACTTCCTTAGCTTAAAACATTCCCGGGCTTCCATTTTTCCCTCCAAATGATCTCCGTATTTTATTTTTTATTGTGCCGCTAAATATTCTTTCCACTTCTTCTCTAATTCATCGATGCTTTGTATATGCGCGGGATAGGCGGACCTTAAAGCTTCCTCCAGGGTTTTGCCTTCACGCAGCTGCCTGCAAAAATCCGTAAAACTGTTCAACCCGAACCGCTGTATGAGGAAGGTCACCAGCGAAACAGATTGTATATAATAGGTATTTATAAGGGCGCCGCTGTCTTTGCCTTCTTTGATGCCCCTGATATCCAGGGTCATCAATTTCTTCAGCGGGATCAAGGCCCCTTTCTTAAGCAGGCCACCAGCGATACCGTTTACCTGCTGCCTCTTCCATTCCTCGGTCCACTGCGCGACCCCTTCATCCAGCCAAAGCGGAACCTCTCCTTTAAAACCCACGAAGTCCCGGAAGATGAGGTGCGCTATTTCATGCGGAAGAAGCGACTCGACAAAACCGCTGCTCCAGGCGAAACTTATGATCTGTTTCGCGTTATAATCGGCGATCCCCTGCGACCATTTCGGCTGTCCTGTCGCCTTGAGGAATGAATCGTGGTCCGGGTATATATAGATCTTCACCCTTTTATCCCATGTCCAGAACTCGGAGTACCTGGGATAACCCAGCTGCGAAGCTATCCGCCGGTAAAAAACTTCCGCGGAGTCCAATACCTGCCTGGCCTGGGCCTCTTCCTGGGCGTAAAACACCATAAAATGCTCGCCCCTGAGCTCTTTCCAGTCGGCGGCGAAAGAGGCCGGGCCAAAGCCAAAGAGCGTAAAGAGTAAACATGCGCAAATACCGGATATCTTCAAGTTATGCGTTTCTTTCTTCTTTATCGGCGATCGCTTTATTTATCTGGCCGATTAATTTCTTAATATCATAGGGCTTGGTGACATACCCGATGACCCCCATCTTATAGGCCTTCTTTATGTCGGATTCCCGGCCTAACGAGGAAACAACGATCACGGGTATCGCTTGGGTTTCTTTATCTTTGTTCAGCATTTCGCAAACTTCCAGCCCCCCGAAGCCGGGCATGATCAGGTCCAACAGTATAACCTGCGGCTTAAATGACTTGATGATATTTATGGCGTCCTTCGCGTCTATGCATGGCTGCGTCTCAAAGCCGGATAAGTCCAATAACCTTTTCAGGCTTTCCAGCGCTATTTTGTCATCATCCACGATCACGATCCTTTTCTTTTCAGGCATCTTATCCAAAGAGTTTTACCGCCCCATTATATTTATCTCAAATACGGGCAAAAGCATTGCCACCACAATGAACCCCACGATCAAACCAATAACCAGGATCAGGGCCGGTTCAAGCAGATTTACCGCGATCCTTGCCGCCTCATCGGTTTCGCGCTCAAAGGTGTTCGCCACTTCCCCCAGGGCCTCATCGAGCTTTCCCGACTCTTCTCCCACGATTATAAGATTCGTCATGAATAACGGGAATAGTCCCGATTGCTTGAGGCTCTTGCCGAAAGAACCGCCCTGTTCCAATTCTTTATGGCTGAGCATTAGCTGCTCGCTGATTACCTCATTACCTAATACCGGTATGGATACGTCTATCGCCTTTAATATGGGTATACCGGCTCTTATGAGCAGTTCAAGCGTGCGGCAAAACCGCGCTAGTTCCGATTTCAATATGAGCTTGCCTAATACGGGCAGAGATAAATATATCCGGCTCAATGCCGATCTTCCTGTCTTTGTTTTTGACTGGCGGCGCACAAGCAAAACAACGACCGTAACGCACAACAAGATCCAAAACCAGTTATCGCGCAGGTTCGCGCTGATAGAGATCAATATCCTCGTCGGGATCGGGAGGGACTGCTCCATATTCACGAATATGCGCGTAAGCCGGGGTATAACGAAGGTGAACATAAAGGCCACGGTAGCGATCCCTACGAACGCCATGAGCGAAGGATACGCCATCGCCATGCGCAGCCTGGAGACGAACTCTTCCTGTTTCGCGCGGTAATCCGACAGCCGCAGGAGCGCTTCGGGGAGCGCGCCGCTGTCCTCTCCGGACCTGACTATGGCTATGTAAAGAGGGGAAAATAAATTCGGGTATTGCCCCAGCGCCCAGGAAAATGCGGCCCCCTCTTTGATGGCGCTATATATGCCTCCGAGGGTGCTTCTTAATCCCGGATTGGCCTGCTCCTTTATGATGTTCAACGCGTTCAGGATAGGGACTCCGGATCTCAAAAGGCTCGCCAGCTGCCGGCTGAAAATAGTTATCTCAGACGGTTTTACCCTGGCCTTTTGCTTTACCAAGACCCCCAGGGGCTTAAGCGGCTCCTTATCTTCGTTTATCTGCACGGGAAGATAACCCATCATGCTCAGCTTATCCACCGCTTCTCTCTCGGAATCCGCCTCTATCCTGCCTTCTATGATATCTTGCGGCCCTTTCTTGGCCCGGTATCTGTATACGTTCATTCCATCTCCACTTCCACGAATCTCTGCAGCCTTACCCTGGCCGCGCTTGTTATATCCAGGAAATTGACCGCTATGTTATAGCTCTTGTTCTCTTCCACTTCCTCGTTCCTTACCGCGCGCGCCAGGCACTCAATGGGCTTTTCGGCGTCGGGTAATTCTATGACCAGCTCCAGGAACGAACCCAGGGGGATAAGTTCATTGGAATAAAAAAGCAGGCCGCCGGCGGAAATATTTTTGGTAACGCTAAGCTGTTCCGGAGTAAACCCCTTCCTCAGCAGCTCCTGCCTGGACTTATAGACTTTGTATCGCAGGTTGATCTTATTGTCCAGGCGGATAAACGCCCGGCGTTCAAACCCCTGCGGCTCTTGCCGCGGCTCTACCCCTTGTTTAGGGGCCGCGGGCGCTTGCCCTTCCTCTTTTATTTCTTCTTCGGCGGAGGTCACCCTCATGACTTCCTCCGGCGTGCTGATCCCGCTGATAACTTTTTGCCAACCGTCCTGGCGCAGCGTGCGCATTCCCCTTAAGACGGCTAATTTCTTGAGCTGGTTCGAGGGCGCTTTTTTGAGGATCAGGTCCTTGATCTCTTCATCGATAAGCAGTACCTCGTATATCGCCGTCCTGCCGAAAAATCCGGTAAAATTACAGGCCGGGCAGCCTTTACCGCGGAATATTTTCACCTCTTCTTTGGACTTCAATTCCAGGTCCCTGGCGATCAATTCCTTTAATTCGCGGGGCGCCGAATCATCTTCATGCTTGCAATCCTGGCAGACGACCCTGATGAGCCTCTGCGCGATAAAAGCTACGATGCTCGATGCCGCGAGGTAGGGCTCGACGCCTATGTCGATCAAACGGGTAATGCCGCTGGCGGCGTCATTTGTGTGCAGGGTAGAAAAGACAAGATGCCCGGTCAGGGCGACCCTTATGGCTATCTCGGCGGTTTCAAGGTCTCTTACCTCCCCGACCATCATGACGTCCGGGTCGTGCCTGAGCATGCTGCGCAAGCCCCTGGCGAAATCCAGGCCGATCTCAGGCAGTACTTGTATCTGGGTGATGCCCGACATTTCATACTCGATCGGGTCTTCTATGGTGATTATCTTGCGCTCTTTGGTATTGATGCGGCTCAAGCAGGCGTAGAGGGTAGTGGTCTTGCCGCTTCCCGTTGGGCCGGTGACAAATATAATGCCGTGAGGTTTCTGTATCAGGCCCTCGAAGACTTGCAGGTCCCTTTTTGAAAGCCCGAGTTTCTCCAGGCTGAAAAGCATCTGCGTGGGGAGCAGCCTGATAACCACGCTTTCGCCGAAAGGCGTGGGTATGGTGGATATCCTCAGGTCCAGCACGCGTTCGGCTACCTTGACTATCGCCCTGCCGTCCTGCGGGAGCCGGCGTTCGACTATATTAAGGTTGGACATGATCTTGATGCGCGAGATTATGGCATTCAGGAAATTTTTGATATCAGCGGGGACCGGGGTATCGTAAAGCAGGCCGTCTATCCTGTAGCGTATGGCGACCTCCCCCCGGAAAGGCTCAATATGGATATCCGTCGCCCGCCTCTTCCATCCCTCAAGGATTATCTGGTTTACCAGCCTGACTACGGAGGCGTCCTCCGCTAATTTCTCGATATCCTCCACTTTAGCGCCGTACGGCTCCTGGAACGAGGCCGGGGCAGCCGCGGCTACGCGCGAAGAGATCTTCTCGAGGGTATCAGCCGCCAGGCCGTAGTATTTCTTTAAAGCGTCCGCTATGTCGGCCGAAAAGGCCAGGGCCGTTTCTATCGTATAACCTAACTGCGTGCCTATTTCGTCATGGGCTTTTATATCCAGGGGAGCGGCCACGGCAATGGTCAACACGCGGTCCTTTATCTTAACCGGGAAAAACCCGTAGTATAAGGCGATCTTCACCGGGACCTTTGCCAGGACAGGCTTATCAATGGAAACGCTTTTTAGGTCGATTACGGCTATCCCCAGCTCTTCCGAAAGGACGTTGAGGATATCCTTTTCCGAAAAGAGCCCCCGCCTGATCAACAGTCTTTGAAGGCCCTCGCCGCTGGTATCCGACTCTTTAAGCAGCGGTTTTAGGTCCTCCTGGGCTATCAGGCTTCTCTTAGAGAGCGCTTGCGATAAAATTATATCCGTTTTCTTAGGCATGGAATAAGTATATCATACTAATCTTTTATTTAAATAAGTTTGAGATATTCCTGTGCACGTATTCCTTATACCTTTGGATGGCGTCTTGCATGTCATCCGCGGAGACTAAAACAAGCTTGAGTTTCATGCCCCTGGATTCCTCCTCGGCTTTTTTCAGCGCCCAGGCGTCCAGGGGATCGGTAATGGCGACGGTTATCGAAGTATTGTCCTTTTCCACGGGGAAACATTTATGATCCAGGATCAGCGACGGACTGAAAGTCTTGACAAAGCTCCAGTCGATGTATTTATTCTTTAACCCGGTTACCGGTATATTGAACTGCTCGGACAAAGCGGCCATTAATTCTTTTTCCTTTATGAACCCCAGCCTTAATAACACCGCGCCTAAGAATTCCTTTGTCCTTTTTTGCTCCGAAACCGCCTCTTCAAGCCTTTGGGGGCTGATCAGCTTTCTTTCTATAAGGATCTGGCCGAGCTGCTTTTGTGCCCTTTCCAATTTAAGCGAGCGCTCCGATCATATAAAACTCTTCTTCTGGGCGGCTATCCACTCTTCCCTGCACGATCTTTTCGCAGCCCTCGATAGTCTGGCTCAGGGTCACATATTCGCCCTTTTTGCCCGTATAGGCCTCGGCCACGAAGAAAGGCTGGGTAAGGAAGAACTGCAGCCTCCGGGCGCGTTCGTAGGTAATGCGGTCAGCCGAAGATAATTCGTCTATCCCCACGACCAAAACGATCCTCCTCAATTCCTCGTACCGCTGGAATATCTTGATCACTTCCTGGGAAATATCGAAATGCCTGTGCCCGATGATATCGATGTCCAGATTCGAGGAAGAGGATAGCAGCGGGTCGATCGCCGGGTAAAGGCCAAGCTGTATACGTTCGCGCGATAAAACCAGTATTGAGTCGAGAAAACTGAAGATAGCTACTACCGCCGGGTCGGTCAGGTCGCCCGCCGGGACGTAAACAGCCTCGAAAGAGGTTATGGATCCGCCTGTTTCCTTGGATGAACGTATCCTTTCGTGGAATTCGCTTGCCTCGGAGACCAGCGTGGGCTGGTAACCGGTCTCCGAAGGGACGCGGCCGAGAAGCGTGGAAATTTCCGCGCCTGCCTGCACGAAACGGAAGAGATTATCCACAAAAAGCAGCACCTCCTGGTTCTTTTTTTGTATGGATTCGGCTATGGTAATGCCTGTCATCGCCACCCCGAAACGCGCGCCCGGAGGTTCGTTCATCTGGCCGAAGACCATCATCGT
>JAQUPI010000040.1 GCA_028716705.1 Candidatus Omnitrophota bacterium
GTAAAGCTGGATTTCGATACCTTGAAGAGATTGTCCGAAGTTTCAAGGAAAGAGTACGGTTTGGCCGGCGCAGTACAGCACGGGGCATCGACTTTGCCCGCGGAGGCGTTCCATAAGTTCGCCGAGTGCGACGCGGCGGAAGTCCACTTAGCTACTGAATTCCAGAATATGATCTACGAGAGCAGATATTTCCCCCAGGAGTTAAAAGAAAAGATTTATGAGTGGCTCAAGGTAAACGCCGCCAATGAAAGAAAAGAGGGGGAGACCGAAGAGCAATTCTTCTATAAAACCCGTAAAAAAGCGTTAGGCCCGTTTAAAAAGGAGATCATGGGGCTTTCTCAGGATAAAAGAGACGCGATCGCTTCGGAAATAGAGGCGAAATTCGACTTTCTGTTCAAGCAGCTTAACGCCGTAAATAATAAGGACCTGGTGGATAAATTCGTGACTTTAAAACGGGTGATTTCCCGGAAACGCAAGGATGAGAAAGCAGTAGTCCACGACGGAGAAGGCGCGGATTAAATTTTAGTAACTAGTAATTCAGTAACTAGTAACTGGTAATTAAAATATTGAGTAGCGTAAATCATAAAGATTAATTTCTAAAAACATAAAATTACCAGTTACTCGTTACTAGCTTACCAGTTACTTATTAGTTCTAAGAAAGAGGAAAATATGCGGTCTGATAATATCAAGAAAGGTTTGGAACGCGTTCCCCATCGCGCGCTCCTGCATGCTACCGGATTAAGCAGGAAGGATCTGGATAAGCCGTTTATCGGCGTGGCCACATCCTTTACGGACCTGATCCCCGGCCATGTCGGGATGCGCGACCTTGAGCGTTACATTGAGCGCGGGGTCTGTTATGGCGGAGGAGTTCCTTTCTTCTTCGGCGTACCCGGCATTTGCGACGGGATCGCCATGGGCCATTTAGGCATGTGTTATCCTTTGGCCTTAAGAGAGATTGTCGCGGATACCATAGAGACAGTCTGTAACGCCCACAGCCTTGACGGGATCGTCTGTTTGACTAATTGCGATAAGATCACCCCCGGCATGCTCATGGGGGTCGCCCGGCTGAATATTCCGGCGGTCATCGTTACGGCAGGGCCGATGCTTTCAGGCAGGCACAGGCAGAAAAAACTTGCCTTCGTGCATGATACTTATGAAGCGCTCGCCAGGGCAAAAAGAGGGGACATCTCCCCGGAAGAGCTGGTTTGCTTAGAGATGGAAGCCTGTCCCGGAGCGGGTTCCTGCCAGGGTTTGTATACTGCCAATACCATGGCGTGTATTACAGAGACCATGGGGATGTCTTTGCCCGGCTGCGGCACCGCGCTTGCCGTTTCCGCGAAGAAACGCCGTATCGCGCAGGCAAGCGGAGAGCGCGTCGTGGAAATGGTAAAGAAAAATATCCTTCCCTTGGATATAATCCATACCGGATCTATCAAGAATGCGATTGTGGTGGATATGGCGCTTGGCGGCTCCAGCAATACAGTCCTGCATTTAATGGCTATCGCCCATGAAGCAGGCATAAAATTAGGGCTTAACACCTTCGATCATATAAGTAAATATGCCCCGCACATTACAAATTTAGAGCCTGCCGGGCCGCACTTTATGGAAGACCTGGAATACGCCGGAGGAATCCCCGCGGTTTTGAAGCGGTTAAAAGAAAAGTTGAACAATGTTATGACAGTAAGCGGAAGAAAGATATTCGATATCGCGGATGAGGCGGAGATCTTTGATGAGGAGGTGATCCGGCCGCTGAATAAAGCTTATCACAAACAAGGGGGTATCGCTGTTTTAACGGGAAATCTCGCTCCCGACGGGGCTGTTGTTAAGCAGTCCGCGGTAAGCCCCAAGATGATGAGATTCACGGGTAAAGCGCGGGTCTTTAACCGGGAAGAAGAGGCGATGCAGGCGATCCTGAACCGTAAGATAAAGGCGGGAGACTGTATAGTGATCCGTTACGAAGGCCCCTCAGGAGGGCCGGGTATGCGCGAAATGCTGGCGCCGACCTCGGCGATCGTTGGTATGGGTTTAAGTGAATCGGTAGCGTTGATCACCGATGGAAGGTTTTCCGGCGGAACAAAGGGCCCTTGTATCGGCCACATTTCTCCGGAGGCATCCGCCTGCGGCCCTATCGCGGCCCTAAAAGACGGGGATGTTATCGAGATAGATATACCGCAGAGGAAGATCGGGGTTAAGTTATCCTTACCCGAGATCCAAAAAAGATTGAGAAATTGGAAACCTATCCCGCCTAAGATAAAGACAGGATATTTAGGGCGGTATTCGAAATTAGTCAGCTCCGCGGATAAAGGGGCAATATTAGGCTAGGAAAGACAATGACAGGCGCGCAAATATTGATCGAGTGTTTAAAGCGTGAAGGCGTGGAAGTGATGTTCGGTTATCCCGGAGGACAGGTACTGCCTATCTTCGACAAGCTTTATGACGCGGATATCAAATTCATCCTTACACGGCATGAGCAGGCAGCGGCGCACGCGGCTGACGGTTACGCGCGCGCTACCGGAAAACCCGGCGTGTGCCTGGCGACCAGCGGCCCGGGAGCCACTAACCTGGTTACGGGCATCGCGAACGCGTTTATGGATTCGATACCGATGATCGCGATCACGGGGCAGGTAAAGAGTTCACTAATAGGCAATGACGCTTTTCAAGAGGCGGATGTAACCGGTATTACCAGGCCGATCACCAAGCATAATTACCTGGTTAAAGACGTTAAAGACTTGTGCAGGACGGTAAGAGAGGCATTTTATATCGCTTCTACCGGAAGGCCGGGACCGGTGGTGATCGATATACCTTCTGATATTCAAATGCAGGATACGGATTTTATTTGGCCGGAAACAGTGGAGATCCGCAGTTACAAACCTACTTATTTCGGGCATCCCGGACAGATAAAAAAAGCAGCCAAATTTATAGGCGAATCCAAAAAGCCGATAATTTATGCCGGTGGAGGCATCATCTCTTCAGGCGCGCATCTGGTATTAATGGAACTGGCCCAAAAGATCCAGGGCCCCGTGGTCATGACGCTGATGGGATTAGGCGGCTTTCCTTCGACGCATAAACTTTCTTTAGGTATGCTCGGAATGCATGGGACTGCCTATGCCAACCACGCCGTGACCGAATCCGACCTGATCATCGCCGTGGGCGCGCGTTTCGATGACAGGGTCACGGGCAGGCTCGATGCCTTTGCCCCCCACGCGAAGATCATACATATCGATATCGACCCGTCTTCGATCAGCAAGAACGTGAAGGTGGATATTCCCATAGTCGGCGATGCTAAAAACATACTTGGCGAACTTTTGGAAGCGATAAAAAAGACCCCGGATACTTCTGAATGGTTTAAAACGATAGATACCTGGAAGAAAAAGCATCCCTTGATTTATAAGGACGGCGGTAAAATAAAACCCCAATATGTCATTGAGCAGATCTACGAAGCTACCAAGGGGGAAGCTATTATTACTACCGAAGTCGGGCAGAACCAGATGTGGGCGGCGCAGTGGTATAAATATAATTGGCCGCGCTCTTTTATCTCTTCTGGCGGGTTGGGTACAATGGGCTTTGGGTTCCCGGCGGCAATGGGCGCCAAGCTCGGATGCCCGGAGAGGACCGTATTTGATATCGCGGGCGACGGCTCGATCCAGATGAACATTCAGGAACTGGCTACCTGCGTTTGCAATAAAATAAACGTGAAAGTCGCCATTTTGAATAACGGCTATCTGGGTATGGTAAGACAATGGCAAGAGCTGTTCTACAAGAAGCGTTATTCTTACACTTGCATAACCGGGCCTGATTTTGTAAAGTTGGCGGAAAGTTTCGGAGCCTGCGGCATACGCGTTACCAAAAAGGAAGACGTGCGGCCGGCTATCGAAAAAGCCATAAACACCGATAATACCGTTTTTATCGATTTCCATATTGAACCGGAGGAAAATGTCTTTCCTATGGTCCCCGCGGGTGAAGCGATAAACCGTATGATCGACGGTATGGCGTAAAGCATGAAATTCAGCGTGAAACCGAAATTTACCTCCATCGAGAACGCGTCTTTGATACGGAAATTCACCGTTTTGTTCATTGTAATGTCGCTGCTCCCTTTTTCGGTCATCGCTTACCTTTACACGCAGTACTCAGGCGACACGATCAATATCGACCCTTCGGTCTTGACGGCGCTTGTATTCTTCACCGGCGCGGGCGCCCTTGCCGGATTCTGGGGTATACGCAAGTCTATCATGAAGATCCAGGAGGTGGCCAGGCATACCAAAGAGGCACTGAGCAAGAATGTGCCTGAGTTGGCCGGGATGGAAACCGAAGAAAACGAAGTAACGCAACTGGCCAAGGCCTTTAATGAAGTCACGAAAAACCTTGAACAGAATATCAGGCGCCTGGAATCTTCAAAGCAGACCCTGCAGTATGTGCTGTCGAAAATCGCATCCGGGATCTCCTCGGCGCACACGATCGACGCTTTCCTTGAATTGATCGTGGAGATAACGGTCAAAGCCCTGGACGGAAAGTCCGGGGTATTGATGCTGCTGGATGAAAAGAAAGCAGAGCTTTACATTAAGTCCTCGACCGGCATCAAGGAGCAGTTAAAGGGTATGAGGGTGAAAGTAGGAGAGGAAGGGCCTGGGTGGGTGGCGCGGAATAAGAAGCCGCTTTTAATACCGCAATTATACAAACAAAAAGGGCAAGAAGATAATGAATTATTTGTCCCGCCTTTATTATCAGTGCCGTTAACCTATAAAGACGCGCTTGTAGGGGTCCTGACGGTAAGCGGCAAAACAGCCGGCGGTAATTTCGGGGAAGATGAGCTGTTAATAGTATCCAATCTGGCTTCTCAGACGGCGATAGCTGTAGAGAACGAGCGCCTCAACCGGGATGCGGAGGAGACTTACCTGCAGACGATTTCAGCCCTGGCTATCGCTGTAGAAGCGCGGGATACTTACAGCCGGGGCCATTTAGACAGGGTTTCGGAATACTGTGTTAAGACCGCGCTTAAATTAGGCTTGGATGAACCTGAAATAAAAGACATAAAAGACGCCGCGGAATTGCACGATATCGGAAAAATAGGCATCGCGGACGCCATCCTGAAGAAACCGGGCCCCTTAACCGCGGAAGAAACGGCTATAATGCGCAATCATCCCGTTATAGGCGAGGCGATAATCAAGCCGGTAAGCAGTTTATCAAGGCTTTGCGATTTTATCAGGCATCATCACGAATGGTTTGACGGCACAGGATACCCGGACGGCCTTAAAGGCGGCGATATCAGTATAGGCGCCAAGATACTTTGCGTCGTTGATTCATTTGACGCGATGACTACGGACAGGCCTTACCGTAAGGCCTTAAGCCTGGATAATGCCAAGAACGAGCTAAAAAAATACTCGGGAATACGCTACGACCCTAAAGTCACGGAAGCATTTTTAAGCGTAGTCTAAAAACAAAATTGGCCCTCTTCCTGAGACAGGAAGCGCGGGGCAAATATATGGAAGGGCTAAAGTGAAACATACAATATCCGTATTGGTTGAAAATAAGCCGGGAGTCTTGGCGCGCATCGCCGGGCTTTTCAGCGCGCGAGGGTATAATATCGCTTCCTTAGCCGTAAGCGAGACGCAGGACCCCAGCATCTCTTATTTGACGCTGGTTGTTGAGGCGGAAGACGAAAAGATATTGGAACAGATAAAAAAACAGCTGAATAAGCTTATAGACGTCATTACGGTCACGGATTTTACCAAAAAGGAGCACATTGACCGGGAGCTTGTTTTAATAAAGCTGGCCTATTCCGCGAAAGACAAGGCTAAATTGGAGAGTGTTTTGGGGAAATACGTGGCAAAGATCATCCAGCACAGAGCGGATACGGCCATTATCGAAGCGGTGGACCAGCAGGATAAGATCAGGCAGCTTCTTCAGGACCTAGAAAAGTTCGGGATCAAAGAGTTGGTTAGGACGGGCCGGGTGGCAATAGCGTATTAAAATTTGGAGGAGGATATGGCAAAGATCTATTACGACCAGGATGCGGATTTAAGCTTATTGAAAGATAAAATGATCGCGATCATCGGATACGGGATCCAGGGCCGCGGTCAGGCGTTGTGCCTTCGGGATTCGGGCTGCAGGGTAGTGGTTTCAGAGATCGAGAATACGCCTAATTATGAACAAGCCAAAAAAGACGGATTCACCCCGGTTTCAGCCGAAGAAGCCGCTAAGGCGGGAGATATCATTCAGATTTTGACCCAGGACCATGTCCAGGCAAAGGTATATAATGAGGCGATCAAGCCGAATTTGAAAAAAGGCAAGGCCTTGTGTTTCTCGCACGGTTTTAATATCCATTTTAAACAGATAAAACCCCCGAAGAAAGTGGATGTATTTATGGTGGCGCCGAAAGGGCCGGGGGCTTTAGTCAGGAAGATGTACGAAGAAGGAAAGGGCGTGCCTTCATTGGTCGCTATATTCCAGGACGCCTCAGGAGAAGCCTTGAAATTGGCCTTAGCTTACGCCAAGGGGATAGGCGCGACAAAAGCGGGAGTTATCGAGACGACTTTCAAAGAAGAGACAGAGACCGACCTTTTTGGCGAACAGGCAGTCCTTTGCGGCGGCGTGACCGAGTTGATCAGGGCGGGATTCGATACTTTGATCCAAGCCGGTTATCAGCCAGAGATCGCCTATTTCGAGGTCCTGCACGAGTTGAAACTTATTACCGACCTTATACAGGAAACGGGAATATCCGGTATGCGCAGGCGGGTTTCAAACACGGCATGCTATGGAGACCTGAGCAGGGGTAAGAGGATAATCACGGAAAAGACCCGCAAGGAGATGGCGAAGATCCTTAAAGAGATACAGAAGGGCAAGTTCGCGAAGGAATGGATCAAGGAGAACGAGGAAGGCAGGCCGAATTTCAATAGGCTGCTGAAAGAAGGCGACGAACATCAGATCGAAAAAGTAGGAGAGCAGTTGAGGGAAATGATGCCCTGGATGAAGAAATAATTAACTAGCTGTTATGAGTTGTGAAATGGAAAAAATAATAATACTTGATACTACGCTACGCGATGGGGAGCAGGCGCCGGGCGCGTCCATGACCAGCTTCCAGAAGATGGAAGTGGCCGGCCAGCTCGAGAAACTCGGAGTCGATATCATCGAGGCGGGATTTCCTGTCGCCTCGCCGGATGATTTCGCCGCAGTCAGCGCTATCGCGAAGAACGCGAAGAAGAGCGCCGTCTGCGCGCTCGCGCGATGTATTAATAAAGACATAGAATACGCCGGCAGGTCTGTAAAAAAGGCCAGGCACCCGCGCATACATTTATTTTTGGCGACCTCTAAAATACATCTGAAGTATAAATTCAAAAAAGCTGAGGATGAGATAGTCGCTATAGCCAGTGATTCTATCAGGCTGGCTAAGAAATACTGTGATGATATCGAATTTTCCCCGGAAGACGCCACCCGTACGGATAAAGATTTCTTATTCCGCATGATCGAGATGGCCATAGATGAAGGCGCCCGGACCATAAATATCCCGGATACGGTGGGTTACAGTTACCCGCAGGAGATCTTCGGTTTAATAGAAGATATCAAGGGGAACGTCAAAAATATAAATAAGGCGGTTATCGCGATCCACTGTCATAACGACCTGGGATTAGCTACGGCAAATTCCCTTTCCGCCATCCTCGCGGGCGCGCGTCAGGTGCATTGCACCATCAATGGTATCGGCGAACGCGCCGGGAACGCTTCGCTGGAAGAAATAGTCATGACCATGAAAACGCGTAAAGATGTCTTTGGTAACTTTTATACGGCTATCCGTACGCAGGAATTATACCCGACCTCGCGTTTAGTGAGCAAAGTTACCGGTTTTATAGTCCCGCCGAATAAGGCGGTCGTCGGCAGGAACGCTTTTGCCCATGAATCAGGGATCCACCAGGACGCGATCTTAAAGAAAAGGATCACCTATGAGATCATGGATCCCCGCGATGTCGGCATTTCTGAAAGCTCCCTGGTATTGGGCAAGCATTCAGGCAGGCATGCCTTCAGCCATAAGTTAAATACGTTGGGTTTTCACCTCGACGAAAGCAGATTGAACAAAGCCTTTTTGCGTTTCAAGAACCTGGCTGATAAGAAGAAGAACATTTTTGATGACGATTTAATTTCGATAGTGGAAGACGAGATCCGTACGGTCAGGCCTGTATGGCAATTAGGCAATTTTACCGTCACTTCGGGCTCCGAGATCACTCCCGCAGCCACGGTAAATTTAAAGAAAAAAGGGAAGATATATCCCGGTACTTCTTCGGGAGACGGCCCGGTTGACGCGTGCTTTAAGGCTATTGACAAGATCGTAAAAATAAAGGCGAAACTTCAGGATTACCGTTTGGAAGCGGTAACCGCCGGCAAAGACGCGCTGGGAGAAGTCAGCCTGAAATTGATATCGGAAGGAAAGACCGTTTCCGGAAGAGGTTCAAGCACGGATATAATCGAATCCTCGGTAAGGGCATACCTGGACGCGGTTAATAAGCTAAGAATCAAATAATGGCCTCGCCCCAAATCTACGGTTTAATCGGCTATCCCGTCAAACACAGCCTCTCGCCCGCCATGCATAACGCCGCCTTCGGCGAGCTCGGTATTAACGCGGAATATAGATTGTTCCCCCTGGAAGAAGAAGGCCTAAAAGGATTCCTCGAAAACGCGGGTAAAAGCGGTATATCCGGCCTGAACGTTACAATCCCATATAAGGAAAAAGTCATTCTTTTCCTTGATAAAATCTCCAATGAAGCAGGCCTTATCGGAGCGGTTAATACGGTTAAAATAACCGGCCGCGGGCTGGAAGGTTTTAACACCGACGGCGCGGGTTTTCTTAAGCACCTGAAGGAAGACCTTAAATTCCATCCGGCGGGCAAAAAGACAGCCTTGATCGGCGCGGGTGGAGCGGCAAAAGCGATATCTGTTTATTTAAGCAAAGGGGGTGCGGAGAGTATATCGATTTACGATATCGATAAAAACAGATCAAAAGGCTTGGTCGAAGATTTAAAGATCCATTTTGATAATATAGAATTTTATTCGGCAAATTCGATCGAAGACCTGAAGATAAACGAATGCGCTTTACTGGTGAACGCGACCCCTGTCGGCATGAAAGAAACGGACCCCAGCCCGGTAGACAAGGCATACCTGCGAGAAGGCCTTTTGGTCTACGACCTGATCTATAACCCTAAAGAAACAAAATTATTAAAAGAGGCAAAGACCGCGGGTGCTCAGATATCAAACGGCTTGGGGATGCTTTTGTATCAGGGGGTGGATGCTTTCGAGATATGGACCGCGAGGAAAGCGCCCGTCGAGGTAATGCGTAAGGCGCTGAAGGAGGCCACGGAGAAATGATAGAGAGGATCTTTGTTTTTATCTTTGGTTCTGTCGTGGGAAGTTTCCTTAACGTGTGCATCCACAGGATGCCGCTGGGCGAGTCCATCGTCTGGCCGCATTCACATTGCCCTCATTGCAAGAAAAAGATCCGTACCTACGATAATATACCTTTTATAAGTTACTTACTTTTAAGAGGCAGGTGCCGATTTTGCAGGGGAAAAATCTCCTTAAGATATCCCCTGGTCGAGTTGCTCACGGCGTTTTCATTTATCGCGCTCTTCGAACGCTTCGGTTTAAGCTATAATTTCTTTATTTTCTCCCTTTTCATCTGCGGCTTGATCATCGCCACATTCGTGGATATACAATACCGCATCATACCGGATGAAATATCTCTTGGGGGGATAGTGTTCGGCCTGATCTTGACAGCGGTCAAAGGGGTCAACATTAAGCCGTTCTTTTTTAACCCTGCCCCGGCTTTAGGCTCCATTTCCGGAATTATTGCAGGCGGGGGCATTATTTACCTTACCGGAAAGGCCTTTGATCTGGTTTATTTTAAACTCCTGAGAAAACCTCCTATCCAGGGGGAGACGGAATCCATGGGAGGGGGAGACGTTAAACTATTGGCTATGATCGGGGCGTTTTTAGGATGGCAGAAAGCGGTTTTTGTCTTCTTCGCGGCCCCCTTTTTTGGCGCTATTGTCGGGATAATTAACCTCGCGGTTAAAAAAGACCATACTATACCCTACGGTCCTTTCTTATCTTTAGCAGCGGTATTCGCGTTATTCTGGATGGGAAAAGTGATCCGCCTGATTTTTCCCTATTATTAACTAAAATTCGCTTTTGTTCTCTTCTGAAGATTTGCTTTTTTGGTTCGTATGTGCTATAATTATAACGGCTTACGAAGCCAGGGAGAGTACATGATTTTTGAATGTTAAAAATTAAATGAAAGGCAATTCTTTTAGAATTGCCTTTTATTTTGACCTATGGAAGAGCAAAAAAGGACAAAAGAATACATTATAAATGAATTAGTCGCTTTCGGAGAGCAGGCGCATAAGATCCAGGCCATGGAAAACGAAAGTAAGCGTTTAAGGGAATACTTGGTCAAGTTGGGAGAGTGCCTGTTAAACCTTGGGAATGTTCCGGATGAGAATATCAACCGCCTGGTGTCCGTCTGCGGCGAATTTATGGGAGCGGCATGCGCCCTTTATAACCGGTTAGATGGGGGTATGCTGTGTTCTATCGGGATGTGGCATACTCCTCCGGGCTACAAGGCGATGGATAGGCCGGAAGGCCATATCTGTTATGATGTCATACTCCACGGAGACAATGAGCCGGTGATCGTTCACGACCTGCAACACAGCCGTTACGCGGCTACAGACCCCAATGTAACAGAGTATAAATTACAGACTTATTTAGGCATGGCGGTAAAATTTGATTCAACCTATGTCGGCTCGTTGTGCGCCGTTTTTCAGAATGACTTTACGCCAAGCGCCGAAGAGATCAAGTTTATGAAGATAGTCGCCTCTTCCATAGCCGCCGAGGAAAACAACAGGCTGGCAAGTTTGAAGCTTAAGGAAACCACGGAGCGGGACAGGCTTATTTTTGAGACTGTCAGCGATTATATCTTCACCGTACGCCTGAAAGACGGCGAACCCTTTGAAACCATCCACGGGCCTACCTGCAGCGCGGTTACCGGTTATACTCCTGAAGATTTTAGCAAAGACCCGGATTTATGGATCAAGATGGTGCCGGAAGAAGACAGGCCCATGGTAGACGCCTATATCTCTTATATTCTCTCCGGAAAGAAAGTCGCCCCTTTTGAGCATCGCATTATAAGGAAGGACGGGGCCGAACGCTGGGTAAGGAATACGACCACTCTCCATTTTGATAAAGAAGGAAAATTATTTTCTTATACGGGATTGATACAAGATGTCACTGAGAGCAAACACATGGAAGAGGAATTACAGAGAAGGCAAAAAGATTTTCAGATCATCCTCGACTCTATCCCGGCAATGGTTTTCTATAAAGACAAAGATAACAAAATGGTCCGCATCAATAAAACTTTCGCCCAATACATGGGTTTGGACCGGGAAAAGATAGAGGGCAAGTCCTGTTTTGAGATTTGGCCGCCGAAAGTGGCGGAATCTTACTGGTGCGACGACAAGCAGGTTATGGGATTAGGCGAGCCTAAGAAAGGGATCATTGAAATAGTCCCGACGGCAAACGGAGAGATCTGGGTAGAGACGGATAAAATCCCTTACAGGAATGAAAAAGGCGAGATCGCCGGGATAATAGGCTTTGCCATCGATATTACCGAGCGTAAAAAAGCCGAGGAAGCGCTGGCGGCAAGCGAAAAGCAGTACCGCACGCTAGTCAATAATTTGAATATAGGCGTATTCCGGAACACCTCTGTGTCAGGGGGGCGTTTCATTAAGGCCAATCCTGCCATGGCCAAGATGTTCGGCTATGACTCGGTAGAGGGATTTTTAGAGGTCGAGACCGCGGACTTCTATCAGCGCGCGCAAGACAGGAAAAAGTTCATTGAGAAATTACGCGCGTCCGGTTTTGTCAAAAACGAAGAGGTCAGGCTGCACAAGAAAGACGGCACACCTATTTGGGGGTCGGTGACCGCGGCAATACATTTAGGCAGTTCCGGAGAGCCGCAATGGATAGACGGCGTTATAGAAGACATTACTGAGCGTAAAGCGGCCGAAGAGAAGCTGGGGTTGTTGAATAAGGAGCTTATTAAGTCAAATAAAAGGCTAAAACAACTGGCGTTGCGCGATCCGCAAACAGGGCTTTACAACCACCGTTACCTCCAGGATGTCATTGAGGCCGAATTCTACAGGGCTAAACGGTACGCCCATCCTTTTTCGGTAATGATGCTCGACGTGGATTATTTTAAATCCATAAATGATGTTTACGGCCATGTCTTCGGCGACCTTGTATTGAAGCAGCTGTCCAGGCAGCTGAAGCGTATGACCAGGCAGTATGATATCGTTATCAGGTTCGGCGGAGAGGAATTCATGGTCATTTGTCCGGGCATAGACCGCAACGGCTCTTTAAAGCTGGCGCGCAGGCTGCTGGACGCGGTAAATTTATATAATTTCGGCGATAAAGAACATACGGTAAAGCTGAAATTGAGCGCGGCGGTCGCTTCTTACCCGGAAGACAGGATAGTGAAGGGGATAGACTTAGTCGAAATCACCGACCAGATCTTGAACAAGGTAAAAGAATACGGCGGAAATAACGTTTATACTTCCCTGGACATAAAAAGGAAGGCGTCGTTGTCAAAAAAGCCGCGCGTGGATATAGGGTCGCTTAGAGAAAAGATAGAAAAGCTTACCCGCAGGACTAACGAGAATCTGATCGAAGCCGTCTTTGCCTTTGCCAAGACCATCGAGCTCAAGGACCAATATACAGGTGAGCACGTGGAAAAGACCGTGCAGTTCGCGACGGATATCGCCCGCGCGCTGAATTTGCCTACCGAAGAGATCGAACGCATTAAGCAGGCCGCCATTTTACACGATCTAGGCAAGATCGGCATCAGCGAAAAAATACTGGATAAAAACTCTAAACTGAATAAAGAAGAGTACGATGAGATAAAGAAACACCCTCAAATAGGCGTGGATATCATAAGGCCGATAAAATTCCTCCACAACATAATCCCGTTGATCCTTTATCACCATGAGAGATGGGACGGCAAGGGATATCCTCACGGATTAAAAGGGGAAGAGATCCCGATAGGCGCGCGTGTAGTGGCGATCGCGGATGTGTATCAGGCCTTGACTTCCAATCGGCCTTATCGCAAAGCTTACTCTCAAGACGAAGCCCTCGAAATAATCAAAAAAGGCTCAGGCTCGCAATTCGACCCCATGGTCGCTACCAAATTCCTGCAGCTCATAAAACAAAAGAAAGACTAATTGGCGGTGCTGGAAGGTATAGAGTTCTATCTATCGAAGCGCGTAGGCCGCGCCATATCGGATTACGGCATGTTATCCGAAGGCGATAAGGTCGCGGTGGCGGTTTCAGGCGGAAAGGACAGTCTGACGCTTTTGCGGATCCTTTCCGAGCGCAGGAAATTTGTGCCCATAAAATACGAATTGTTGGCGCTGCATATAGATCTGGGTTACCCCTGCCAGCATCCTAAGATCCTGGCTAAGTATTTCGAGGGCCTCGGTATAAAATACCGCATTGAAAAAGTAGATATATTAAAAGGCAAGACCCGCAAGGATATCTCCTGTTTTTGGTGTTCCTGGAACAGGAGGAAGGCGCTTTTCGAAGCTGCCGATAAGTCCGGCTGCACCAAGATAGCTTTCGGCCACCACAAGGATGATATAGTGGAGACTATTTTGCTTAATCTTTTCTTCCACGGTGAAATTTCAGCGATGTCGCCCAAGCAAGAGCTCTTTGGGGGAAAGATAGTTATCATCCGGCCGCTGGCATATGTCGAAGAAGGTATGATCGTACGTTTCGCGAAATCCGCTGGTTTTCCTCATGAAAAATGCTCCTGCCCCAACTCTCTTACCTCAAAGCGCACAAAGATCACCGACATGCTTAAGGATATGGAAAAGGTCTGCCCGGATGTGAAGACCAATATCTTCCGCAGCGTCAAAAGGATTAAAAAACAATATTTGCTTTAATTAGTGAAGAATTTTAGGTTCGTTCTTGCGTCGAAATATTTTTGCCGTCTGCTGCGGTTTACTCCTCGCCTACGCAACGACTTACGCGGGTAAGATACTGCTCCGGCTCGTCGTAATCCCTTGCAGACTCGAATTCAAGAGCTTAGGCAGAAAATTTCTTACCGCATCGAACGAACCATAAAATTATTTAGGCGTAGCTTTCAGCAAATTTTACTGCTAAAAATTAGAAGGGGTGGCTTGGGTTGCTTGAGCAGCATCTTGAAACTTCGAGCGGGCACGGTTCGCCTTGTATTCATGCCTCCGAGAGCCCCCTCTGGAATAGCAAATTTGCTTTAAAAGAGAAGTCGCGGGTGTTATAATATGGGCATGATTTGGGCGATAGGGGTGTTATTTTTATTTGTGTCCGCGATCATTGTTACGATCGCGCTGAAGATCTCCGGTCAGGTGAATGAGCGGCTCAATCAAATGAGCCAGGCGCTTTCGGAAGCGAATAAGATCATCGGGCAGGGCCTGGGCAGCACTACAAATATCTTTGGTAACGTAAAGGAACAGCTGGGAAAACTTGAAGCGACCAACTGCCAGATACTCGAGGTAAGCAGGAACATTTCCAGCCTGCAGGAGCTTTTACGCGCGCCTAAATTCAGGGGTTCGATGGGGGAGACGCTCCTGGAAAACCTCTTAGCGCAGGTTTTGCCGCGCGAGTGTTTCTCGATGCAGCATAGGTTTAAGACCAATGACGCGGTAGACGCGGTGATCAGGCTGGGCGAGCGGCTTGTGCCTGTCGATGCCAAGTTCACTCTGGAAAATTTCCAAAAAATCATAGACACTCAGGACGGCCCGGAAAGGAACACTTACCGTAGAAAATTCATCCAGGATGTCAAAAACCGCATAGACGAAATATCCTCTAAATACATCCTGCCTCATGAGAACACTTACGATTTCGCGATCATGTACATTCCCGCCGAGAATGTCTATTACGAGCTGATCATCAAGGAGGACCTGCTTTCTTACGGAATGTCCAAGAGGGTCATTCCTGTTTCTCCGAATACCTTTTACGCCTATCTGCAGGTGATCTGTCTGGGATTAAAAGGCCTGAAAATAGAGGATAACGCCAAGAATATATTGAAAAGCCTCGGGATGCTCTCGGGCGAGATCGGCAAGTTCAAGGACGATTTTGATACGCTCGGCCTGCACCTTGGCAACGCCAATAGCAAATACGCGGAAAGTCAGAAGAGGCTTGACAAGTTCTCCGACAGGCTTTCCAACATACAGGACACCAAACAAATAGAAAATCGATAAAGTGCAGATCTTGAGTATCCGCGTCGTACCAAAAGCGAGCAGGAACTTCATAAAAGAAGAAAACGGCTCTCTTAAGGCCTATCTGACCAAACCGGCGCAAAACAATCTCGCCAATAAACAACTAGTAGAATTATTAGCTGAATACCTGGGAGTAAAAAAGTATCAGATAAAAATACTCCAGGGGGAAAAGTCCAGGGATAAGGTAGTGGAAATAAATGCTCTTTAGGCAGCCGGAAATATTTGGGGATCTTTTGGGCCAGGATAATTCCGGAGGGCTTATTTGCGCCTTCAGCGGCCGCTCCTCGGGGAATATGTCTTTATCTTACGGCGATACGGGCCTTTCGCTGGAAAACCGAAAGGATTTTTTGGGCGCGCTGGGCATCGATCACCGCGACCTGGTATGCGCAAGGCAGATCCATGGAGACGGTATCCAATACGCGCGGGAAACAGACCTTGGGAAGGGCGCCCTGTCCCAGGATAACGCCATCGGGGATAAAGACGCCATGATCACCGACAGAAAGAACGTGCCTTTATCGATCTTCACCGCCGATTGCCTGCCGGTTTTTCTATGCGATCCAAAGGTGCCGGCGATAGGGTTGATCCACGCGGGTTGGCGGGGCAGCAGGCGGAATATTACCCTAAGGACAGTGAAAATGATGAAGGAAGAATTTAAAAGCAAAGAAGAAAATTTATACGCAGGATTAGGCCCCTGCATAAGGAGTTGTTGTTATGAAGTCGGCCGCGAATTGAATGATTATTTCGGGCAGGAATACGTGCTGGAGAAACAAGGCCGTTATTTCCTTGACTTACCCGGAATTAATAAAGCCCAGCT
>JAQUPI010000041.1 GCA_028716705.1 Candidatus Omnitrophota bacterium
TCCTTTTCGGGAAAGATATCCCCGGGGAAGACAAATACCTCCGGTCGGCGGAACTTTTCAAAAACTGGCAAAAGGAAAAAATACTTATTCCCGACGAAAGCCCGGCGATATATTTTTACAGCCAGCAGTACACTCTAAAAGGCGAGAAGAGGACAAGGCTGGGTTTTATCGCGCGTTTGTACCTCGAAGATAAAGCTTCCAGCATTTATACCCATGAGCATACCAGGCTCGAGCCTAAAGAAGACCGTTTAAAGCTGCTCAAATCAGTCAAGGCCAACCTAAGCCCTATATTTGTCCTGTTCCCGGATAAAAAAAGGGTCATCCGGCAAACTTATCAAAAATACGTGGAAGGGGAAAAACCGTTTATCGACATAGTCAACGGCGAAAAGACCGCGCATAAATTGTGGAGGATCGATTCTCCCGATATCTTGGAGGGCATTAAGTCCAAGATACAGGATGAAAATATCTTCATTGCCGACGGCCACCATAGGTACGAAGTCGCCTGCGCGTACAGGGACGAAATGAAAAAAGAATACGGGGCGGATTCTCCCGAGGCGAAAGCCCATAATTTTATCCTGGCGTATTTTACCAACACCGATTCAAGCGGGTTGACGATACTGCCGATACACCGCCTGGTAAAGCTGCCTTCGAGGCCGGATACGCGGGGGATCATTTCAGGATTGAGAGAATATTTCGAAGTGGAGGACGTCAAGGACAAGGCGCGGTTTTTCTTTCTTATGGAAAAGTCGCAAAAAGGCGCCGAGCATATTCTCGGGATGTATAACTCCGGGAAATACCTTCTTTTGCGTTTGAAAAACGTCAAATTGCTGGATAAGATGATGAAAGATAAGCCGCCCGAATACCGGGCGCTGGACGTTTCCATCCTGAATTACCTGGTCTTGGAAAACACCTTAGGCATCGACTTGGATGACAAGCGCGCGCTTACGTTCAACCAAAATACGGACGAGCTGATCGAAAAGGCGGATAACGACGATTCTTATATCGCCTTTTTTCTAAACCCGGTAAAAGTCCAACAGATGACGACGGTCGCCCTCTCCGGAGAGAATATGCCCTCAAAATCAACGTTCTTCTACCCGAAGGTTTTATCGGGGCTGGTGATCAACAAGCATGAGTAAAGGACGGAAAGTCACTGGTCACAGGTCACAAGTCTCGGAGCTATAACATGGCGATATTCGGCAAACCAAAATATACGATAGTCCGGTTAAAGAAAAAAGAGATCCCTGAAGGCCTCTGGACTAAATGCGAAGGGTGTTCGGAGGCGCTTTACAATAAAACGCTGGAAGAGAACCTGAAGGTCTGCCCGAAATGCGGTTATCACTTTTTATTAGGTTCATACGAAAGGATAAATACCCTCCTGGATAAAGATACATTCCAGGAATTCGACAAGGATATGCTTCCGGCGGATCCGCTGGATTTTAAGGGGCCGAAAACTTACAAGGAAAAGATATCGCAGGACCAGCAGGCCACGGGGTTAAAAGAGGCGGTAGCCACAGGAGAGGGCCTGCTTGACAATCAGAGGACTGTTATCTGCGTCACGGATTCCCGGTTTATCATGGGCTCGATGGGGTCAGTGGTCGGCGAAAAGATCACGCGCGCTATAGAGACGGCGACAAAAGAAGGCCTCCCGGTAATAATCGTTTCCGGTTCAGGGGGAGGGGCAAGGATGTACGAGGGTATGTACAGCCTGATGCAGATGGCCAAGACCTCCGCGGCGCTTCATTACCACCATAAGGCGAAGCTGCCGTATATTTCCGTATTGACCAATCCCACCATGGCCGGAGTCATGGCTTCATTCGCCGGGCTTGGCGATGTCATCATAGCTGAGCCTAAGGCGCTCATCGGTTTTACCGGCCCGAGGGTCATTGAGCAGACCATAAGGCAGAAGCTCCCCGCGGGATTCCAGCGCTCGGAGTTTTTACTGGAACACGGTTTAATAGATATGATCGTAAACCGCAAAAATTTAAAAAATACCCTAAGCCAATTGCTTGACTATCTAGGTTGATACGGATATAATGTTTTATTCATTGATAAAACAGGAAAATTATGGCGCGAGTAAGCCTTAAAGACGTCTCTAAGGTTTTCCCCAACGGCAACAAGGTAGTTGACAGCGTAAATTTGGGGGTTGAAAATAAGGAATTCATGATCCTGGTGGGCCCGTCGGGCTGCGGGAAATCCACCACATTAAGGATGATCGCAGGCCTTGAGGAGATAACCAGCGGCAGCATTTTTATAGGGGATAAAATGGTCAATGATATCCCCGCCAAGGACCGGGATATAGCCATGGTCTTTCAGAATTACGCGATCTATCCCCATTTCTCGGTCTTTGAGAACCTGGCGTTCGGCTTAAAGTTGAGGGGTTATCCGAAAATAGAGATCGTCCGGCGGGTAAACGAAGCCGCTGATATTTTAGGCATAAAACACCTGCTTGGCCGTAAACCCAGAGAGCTGTCCGGAGGAGAGCGCCAGCGGGTTGCCGTGGGCAGGGCGATAGTAAGAAAGCCGGTAGTATTCCTGTTCGACGAACCCCTCAGCAACCTTGACGCCAAGTTAAGGGTCATGATGCGCACGGAGATACACAAGCTGCATATCAGGCTGCAATCCACTATAATTTACGTTACCCACGACCAGGTGGAGGCTATGACCATGGGCGACAGGATAGCCGTGATGAAAGACGGAGTGATACAGCAGGTAGCCGACCCCATGGAAGTATACGACCGCCCAAAGAATAAATTCGTAGCCGGATTCATAGGAAGCCCGCCGATGAATTTCATGAACGGAAGGATCATAAAGAAAGACTCCAGTCTGTATTTCGACGAAGGGAGGGCGCAGGTCAAGATAGTGGAAGATATGTATGAAAAACTCGCGCCCCTCCTGGGCGATGAGATCATATTCGGCATCCGTTCGGAGGATATTTATGACAAGTTATTTGTCTCGGATTCTCCTCCTGAGAATATTCTCAGGGTGAATTGCGAAGTAGTCGAGCCTATGGGCTCGGAAGTCTATCTTTACCTCAATACGGGCAGGCACACGTTTATCGCGCGCGCCGGGGCGCATAACAGGCCCAGGGTCAACCAGAACATGGATATAGTTTTCGATATGAGCAAAGTGCATTTCTTTGATAAAAAGACTGAAGAAACGATCGTTTAGCTGCGTTGTTCTTAACCTTCCTAAAAAGCAGGCGGGCGCATGCCCAAAATTCTAATCCTTTCCATAATCAATATCGCCATCCTTTATATCCTCCTCAACAGTTATTTCAAGAAGAGGCGGCATCTCAGGATCCAAATCCAGGACCTCCAGGAAAAAATAAACATTCTAAATACCGAAAACTCGGCAGAGGGCAAAAATAAGTCTTCCCTGGAAGAGAAGATCCGCCGGTATAAAAGCCTGAAAAACATAGTCGAAGAATTGGACAGGGAGCTCGATGCCGAATTTGTGAGCGAGAGCCTGGTAAGAATCACCTATTCCCAGATCGCCAAAGGCAAAGGGACGGCTACCCTGTACCTTATCGACAGCCGTACCCAGCACCTCAGCCTGGTTAAAAGCAAGAAAGAGGACGATGGCCTGGTAATTAAGGCCAAGGAGGGCGATATATTCGACATGTGGGTGTTAAGGCACGCCGGACCGCTTTTGATAGAAGACATCAAAAAAGATTTCCGTTTTGACTTAGGAAAGATAGAAAAGCAGCACGTCAGGCCGGTCTCTTCCATGATCAGCGCGCCCCTCTTGACCGACCACCGGCTACTCGGGGTCCTCAGGCTGGATAATTCCTATCCTGGAGTTTACTCTCAGGACGACCTGAGGTTCCTCACCGCCATCTGCGACCTGGGCGCTGTCGCGCTGGAGAACTCGCAGCTTTTCCAAAGGACAAAAGACTTAGCCATTCACGACGAGCTTACCCGGCTTTACACCAGGGGTTATTTCCGTGACCGCCTCACCGAAGAGTGCAGGCGGGGCCTGCGCCAGGATAATGTATTTTCCCTGCTTATGCTCGATATAGACTTCTTCAAGGATTACAACGATAAATTCGGGCATACCAGCGGCGATATAGTGCTAAAGAGCTTAAGCGGGGCTATAACCGGCTCCTTGAAAGATTACAGCCCCATCGTAAGCCGTTTTGGAGGAGAAGAGTTCTGCGTGATCCTGCCTTCGAGGGACAAAAAAGGCGCTTATAGGATCGCCGAAAATTTAAGAAAGAAAATAGAAAATTCCAAGATCATCCTGCGTAAGCAGGAGACGCACGTTACAGTCTCAACCGGCCTTGCCTCTTTTCCGGAGGATTCCACGGACGCCGATGAGCTTATCCGTAAGGCGGATAAGGCGATGTATCAGGCTAAAAGCCAGGGAAGGAACAGGGTATGCTGTATCTAGCCGTTTTGATAACCGCAAACCTCCTTTTGTTTGCCTTGCTTAAGAAGTTCCTGGACGGCAGGATGGCGGCCGCAGCGGATCTGGCCGTAAAATCCGGAGAATATGAGGGGCTTTTAAAGGAAAATAAAAGGCTGAGGGCGGCCTCCGCGGATTCTCAAAATGAGCTAGACGGGATCATCGCGCTTTACGACATTACCAAAGAGATTTGCAAATCGCTGGACGCGGATAAAGTGTTCAGTTATTTTAAGGACGTGCTCAATAAATACATAAAGGCGGCGGATTGCAGGCTTCTCAAGGGGAATTCCGGGCTAGCCGATTATTCCGGCTACGCCATATTCCCCCTGAGCATACAAGACGAACTTATCGGCCGGCTGGCGGTGCGGGGCCTTAAGGAAGAGGATAGGGAGAGGTTTCAGATCTTATCGCGGCAGTTCCTTCTGGGAATAAAAAGGGCCATCCTTTATGAGGGGGTTCAGATGCTCTCTATCATTGATTCCCTCACCGGCGTCTTTAACCGCAGGTATTACCTGGAAAGATTCAGGGAAGAACTGGAGCGTTCGGAGAGGTTCAATTATGTTTTTTCCTGCCTTATGGTGGACTTGGATTATTTTAAAACCTTTAATGACCGATACGGCCATATAGTGGGAGACGCTATCCTGCGGGAGGTATCAAAAACCATTCAAGAAAATATCAGGCAGGTAGACCTCTTGGGCAGGTTCGGAGGGGAAGAGTTTTCCATAATCCTGAGCGAAACGGACAAAGAAGCGGCCCTTTTCGCCGCAGAACGTATCCGCAGGGCAATCGGAGAAAGGCGTATCCGCGTTTACGACGAGGAATTGAAAGTTACGGTAAGTATAGGCGTATCCACATATCCTGCAGACAGCAAAGAGATCGAAAAACTCATCGACGCGGCGGACGGGGCTCTTTACCGCGCCAAGCAGGCAGGCAGGAATAAGGTCTGCGTATAGCGGCGTTTATCGATACGTTAAAATAAAGAAGGGCTGTCCATCTGTAGTTCACTTCCAGGACACAGCGGGACGGCCCTTGTTTTTTTTCCAACATATTTATTGAATTTTAGCCTTCTTTAAGATAGAATAAGCGCTTATGGCGGAAGAATTTATCGCGGCTATTGACCTGGGGGGGACGAATTTAAAGATCGCCCTGTTGGACCTGAAATTCAGGGTCAGGCATAAAGAAGTCTTAAATACGGCGGGATTCACCGGCAGGGAAAGCCTTATATCGGCGATCGTTAATTCAGTCACCGGGATCTTAAAGGAGAATAAGCTGAATAAAAGCAGCCTGTTAGGCGTCGGCTTGGGATTACCCGGCCCAATAGACTACAAGAAGGGGATCGTCCATTTTTTCCCTAACATTCCCGGCTGGAAACACGTAAGGCTTAAGGCGGTGCTTCAGAAAAGATTGAAGCTGCCCGTGTTCATAGATAATGACGCTAAAGTAATGTGCCTGGCGGAATACCGCCTGGGCGCGGCCGCCGGCTCAAAGAACGCCTTGTGCGTAACGTTGGGGACCGGAGTGGGGGGAGGCATCATCATTGACGGAAGCCTCTACCGGGGCTCAAGCAACGCCGCCGGTGAAATAGGCCACATGCCGATCAACGAAAAAGGCCCCAGGTGTAATTGCGGCGGATACGGCTGCCTTGAGAGCTACGTTGGGAATAAACGTATTTTGGAAGAGGCCAGGAAATCATTCGGCAGCGGCATCACCCTGGAGAAGCTCAGTTTTCAGGCAAAAAAACGGGATAGAAAGGCTAAGCGTTTTTGGGCCCGGGTCGCCCAAAGGTTATCCGTCGCGCTTACAGCGGCAACAAACCTGTTAAATCCGGATTGCATCGTTATCGGCGGCGGGGTAGCGGAGGCGGGAAAGATATTATTTGATAACGTTAAAAAGGAGATCGCCTCGCGGGCAATGAAAGTCCAGGCCCGGCAGGTCAAGGTGCTCAAGGCAAAACTGGGCGCTGACGCGGGCTTGATCGGCGCGGCCATATTAGTCAAAGAAAATTTTAAACGCTGAAGAAAGCGCTTGCATTATGAAGATATTCATAGATACCGCTAACATAAAGGAAAAAAAGGAAGCGGCGGCTTTAGGCGTGATAGACGGGGTTACCACCAATCCGACCTTGATCGCCAAAGAAAACCGGAAGGCGGGCGAAATATTAAAAGAGATATGCTCCGTAGTGGAGGGGCCGGTAAGCGCCGAAGTCATCGGCCTTAGGTCCGAAGAGATGGTCAACGAGGCCGCTGAACTGGTAAAGATAGCCAAAAATATCGTGATCAAGATCCCCTTGATAAGAGAAGGGTTAAAAGCGGTAAAGATCCTGAACGCGAAGGGCATTAAGAGCAACGTAACTTTGTGTTTTTCCCCGTCGCAGGCCCTGTTGGCGGCCAAGGCCGGCGCCGGCTACATATCCCCGTTCATCGGCAGGCTGGACGATATCAGCCAAAAGGGGATGGACCTGATACGGGATATAAAACAGATATATTCGAATTACGGGTTTAAGACGGAGATCATTGTTGCCTCAGTGCGTAACCCCATGCATGTCGTGGAGGCGGCGAAGATAGGCGCGGATATCGCTACCGTGCCGTTCCCTGTAATAGAGCAGCTTTTAAAACATCCTTTAACCGATTCGGGCATTCAGAGGTTCCTGGAGGACTGGGAAAAAATTCCTAAATAAAAGTTAAGTGATAAAGCCAAGGCGCAAGACAACCATATTAGTAATTATATTTCTCTGCTTATTTTCCGTTGACCTGAGATGCGGGCGCCTGTTCGCCCAACAGGAAAAACAGGAGCCTATCATCGTAAACGGAGATACGGTAGAGTATCTGACGGAAGGCAAGGAAGTGGTGGCTACCGGGAATGTTTCGGTAATTTACAAGGGTTCAAAATTGACCTGTAATAAATTGACGGTCAATACCCAGACTAAAGAAGGCCTCGCGGAAGGGGATGTAAGGCTCGAGGATGGCCAGGCGGTCGTGGAAGGCGATAGGATCAAATATAACTTTCAAACCAAACAAGGCATGATCATGGATTCGGAGTTCCGCTCCAACCCCTATTTCGGAAAGGCGGAACAGGTCGAAAAAGTCAGCGACGGGCAATTTATCGCCCGCCGCGGTTACATGACTACCTGTAATTTTGACGACCCTCATTACCGCTTAAGGTCCAATTTTATGAATATCTTTCCGGATGACAAGGTCCAGACCAGGCAGAACAGCCTTTATATCGGGAAAATACCGGTCATGTATGTGCCGCAGTATAATCACAGCATGAAAGACCCGCTGATGCACGTGCAGTTTATGCCGGGAAAGAGCAAGGATTGGGGCATCTTTGGATTAAGCGCCTGGAGGTATAATATTACAGATGATATCAAAGGGAGGATCTTCCTGGATTACCGCTCCAAAAAAGGTTTCGCCGAAGGCTTCGGCACGAATTATTCTACGGTTGATTTCGGCAAAGGCGATTTTAAATTTTACTACACCCAAGAAAGGGACCATTCTCTTTCAGAGGATGACGATCTCCCGAGGGAATTCCAGCGGTATTTTATACGCTGGCGCCACAAAGGCGACATTGACGACCGGACAAATCTTACCGCCGAATATTATGAAATAAACGATTCGAAGATGGGGATCTACGGCGACGAGTATAATTTCATGAAGGATTATTTTTTCCGCGAGTACGAAAAGGATTCGCAGCCGCCGACATACCTGCTGTTCCACCACGCCTTTGATTATTCGAGCATGGATTTCTTTCTCCAGAAAAGGACTAACCGGTGGTATAACCGCGGATACCTGGAAAGGCTGCCTGAAGTAAGATACACCCTTCCTTCCTTTGAATTGGGGCGATCCTATCTTTATTTGGAAAATAATTCCATTATCGGAAACTACAACAAAAAAAATACCAGCACTTTGACCCCCGCTGAAAATGAAGAGACTCCGGATACCCATGTCAACAGGCTGGATACCAGCAATAAACTCTCATATCCGATGAAGGTATCTTTTATCAGGCTTACGCCTTTTGTGATGAACCGCGAAACATTTTACAGCAGAAGGGCCTATGGCTCTACCTTTGCTCCGCGCACGGTCTTTTATGCCGGATCGGATGCCAGCACGAAATTCTTCCGCATATTCAACGTTAAAACAAACGCGCTGGGATTGAATCTTAACGGTTTGAGGCACATAATAACTCCGACGATAAGCCATTCCTTTAATCATGAGCCTTCGGTCCAGAGTTCGGAGTTAAGGCAGATAGACGCCGTGGATACTATTACCCGGAACAATACGTCAACCTTGACCTTGACAAACAAGCTTCAAACCAAGAGAAACAACACCAGCGTCGACATAGTCGACCTCAATCTTTCCACGGATTATTCCTTTAAACCGAAATCAGGGGAGAGGGGAAGCAGCCTTTCCGACCTGCTCATTGAACTGCAACTCTTACCCTATTCCTGGTTGACCGTAGTGGCGGACGCGACTTATGACCACTCCGGGCCAAGAAATGACCCTCTGTATAACCATTTCTCCACCGCTAATTACAGTTTTAACTTTAATTTCGGCAAAGAACGCACCTTTGCCTTCGGGCAGCGCTATCTTTTAAAAGGAGGAAACGAGTTAACATTTGATCTGGCATGGCGCCTTAACCCCAAATGGAAGGTTGGCGTTTACGAGAGATTCAACAGGGGGCATGACCCAGCCTTAAAAAGGGGTTTAAGGGAACAGGAATACACATTAACCCGCGACCTGCATTGTTGGACCTGGGATGTTACATATAACGTAAGAAGGGGCCACGGCGAGACCATCTGGTTCGTATTCCGGTTAAAGGCGTTCCCCGAGTTGGAATTCGAATTTAACCAGGGTTATCACGAGCCAAAACCGGGCTCTCAGTCAAACCCATAAAGGAGCAAGAGGTCAGATTATGAAGATTTCTATCATTGGCACAGGTTATGTAGGCTTAGTTACCGGCGCCTGCCTCGCGGATCTGGGGAATACGGTAATTTGCGCCGACAACAATAAAAATAAAATTACCAATCTCAAAAAATGTATTATACCCATATATGAGCCCGGCCTGGAAGAGCTGGTGAAGATCAATGTCAGAAAGAAAAGGCTCTGTTTCACGGCGGATATAAAAGAAGCCGTGAGCAAATCCCAGATCATATTTATCGCTGTCGGGACGCCTTCCTTAAGCAACGGGGAAGCGGACCTTACGGGAGTAGAAAACGTCGCCCGTAACATAGCTTTGAATATGACCGGCTACCGGCTTATCGTCGAGAAGTCTACCGTGCCGGTTGAAACCGGAAAATGGGTCAAGCACACGGTCTCAACTTTCGTCAAGCGCAATATTGATTTTGATATCGCTTCCAACCCAGAATTCCTCAGGGAGGGCCAGGCGATAAATGACTTCATGCATCCGGACAGGATCGTCATCGGCGCCGAATCAAAGAAGGCAAGGGAGCTGATGGCCGCCTTATACAAGCCTTTGAACGCACCGCTGGTGATCACGGACATTAAATCAGCGGAATTGATAAAGCACGCGTCCAATTCGTTTTTGGCGAACAAGATATCTTTCATCAATGCCATCTCCCGCATCTGCGAAAAAGTCGGGGCGGATGTCATGGAGGTCGCTTTTGGCATGGGAATGGACAAAAGGATAGGGCCGGGTTTTTTAAGCGCGGGGATCGGTTACGGGGGTTCCTGTTTTCCCAAGGATGTCGACGCGTTCATCGATATAGCGCAGAAATTGGGCTGCGATTTCGACCTGCTTAAGGCGGTAAGAGAGGTCAACGAAAGCCAGAAGAACATGTTCCTCAAAAAAATAAAGGATATGCTGTGGATCATCAAGGATAAGACCATAGGAGTGCTTGGGTTATCCTTTAAGCCTGATACCGACGATATACGTAACGCGCCTTCCATAGACATAATCCGTATGCTGCAGGCGGAGGGCGCGAAAATCAAGGCTTATGACCCGTCGGCGATGGAAAAGGCCGCCAAGGCCCTTGACAAGGTGAAATTCTGCAAGGACCCTTACGAGGCCTGTAAGGGGAGCGATTGCCTTTTGATCGCTACCGAATGGGACGAATTCAAGGAACTGGATTTTACCAGGATAAAGAAGATGCTTAAGAGGCCTTTTATCATCGACGGCCGCAATATTTATGATCCGGCCGCGATGAAGAAACTCGGTTTTATGTATGCCGGGATAGGGAGAAGAGCAGTCACTAAAAAATAATGCCAGCCATAGCCCGCTTAAAGCGGGCTTAAAAATTAAAAGAGGGAAAGCGATGGAGAGCAACATCAGGGGATTCAAGGATCTGATCCGGAAAAAGCAGGCCAGGATCGCGGTAGTCGGGCTTGGTTACGTAGGTTTGCCGTTGGCCGTTGAATTCGCCAAAAAGAATTTCCCGGTTTTGGGCCTGGAAGTCGATAAAGACCGGCTGGAACATATTAAAAACAGGGTATCCTATATCAGTGATGTGCCGACGCGGGAATTGAAGGCGGTATTGCGTTCAGGGAAATTCCGCGCCTCTGGCGAGTTTTCGGCTTTAAAGGAAGCGGATGTGATCATTATATGCGTGCCTACCCCCTTAAAGAGAAAATATCTTCCCGATATCTCTTACATAAAACAGGCGGTGTATGGCATCTCTAAAAACCTCAAAAAGGGCGCCCTGGTTGTTTTAGAGAGCACTACTTACCCGGGAACCACTGAGGAAGTCATCAAGCCCATCCTTGAAAGCCGGGGCTTTAGATGCGGAACGGATTTCTACCTTGCTTTTTCTCCTGAACGCATAGATCCAGGGAACGAAAAATACCCGGTGAATAAGATCCCGAAGGTCATGGGAGGGATCACCCCCGGCGCGACAGAGTTAACCGCGGCGGTATACGGCAATATTATTGAAAAGGTCGTGCCTGTTACTTCTGCCAGGGTAGCGGAAGTAGTCAAGCTTTTGGAGAATACCTTCCGCCTGATAAATATCGCCATGATCGATGAGCTGGCGATGATGGCCCATAAGATGAAGATAGACATCTGGGAGGTCATTGACGCGGCAAAGACGAAGCCTTTTGGGTTCATGCCTTTTTATCCCGGGCCCGGGGTCGGCGGCCATTGCATCCCGAAAGACCCGCTGTACCTTTACTGGAAGGCGAAACACCACGGGTTCAAGCCGCGGTTCATCAAGCTCGCCTCCGATATTATCACCCGGATGCCCGAATACGTTACCGAAAGAGTGGCCGATTTGATAAACGCGGCCTCCCGATCGCGCCCCGGGCGGGTTTTGGTGGTCGGGGTCACATACAAAAAAGATATAAAGGACCTCAGGAAATCCCCCGCGTTGGATATGATAGATTCCTTCCAAAAGAAGGGAGTAAAAACCGCTTATCATGACCCGCTGATCCCTTATTTGAAATGGAACCACATCGACCTTAAAAGCTCGAAGTTAAATAAGCGGGGGCTGGCTAAATTCGATTGCGTGGTCATCGCGTCCGAGCATTCGAACATCGATTATGATTTCTTATTGAGGAACTCAAAACTGATCTTCGATACCCGTAATGTCTATAAGGGCAAAAAAAACAGGAAGGTGGTGAGTCTATGAGCAGGTTCCTGGTTACGGGAGGCGCCGGTTTCATCGGCTCCCACATCGCCGAGCATTTGCTTAGAGACGGGCATTTCGTACGCGTCCTGGATAACTTCTCAAGCGGCAGGCGCGCGAACTTATCTTTTGCAAAAGGGAATCCCCGGTTCGAGCTTATAGAAGGCGATATCAGAGACCAGCCGGCTTGTAATAAAGCCTGCGCCGGGATCGACGCTGTATTGCACCAGGCGGCGCTGCGCAGCGTTCCCAAGTCGATGTCTTCACCGCATGAATACAACTCGGTGAACATCGATGGCACGCTCAACATCCTGGAAGCGGCCAGGGAAAATAAAGTGAGGCGTCTGGTCTTCGCTTCCTCAAGTTCCGTTTACGGGGATACCCGGAAATTCCCGGAAAGGGAAGACGCCTATCCACTCCTGATCTCGCCTTACGCGTTGAGCAAATTAACAGGCGAATACTACTGCCGTATCTTTTCGGAGCATTTCGGGGTCCAGACCGTATGCCTGCGTTATTTCAACGTATTTGGCCCCCGGCAGGCGCTTGACGACGAATACGCGGTAGTCATCCCTAAATTCATCGATTGCATCCTCCATGGCCAAAATCCGCCTATTTTCGGCACGGGCAAGCAGTCCCGCGACTTTACTTATATCGATAATGTCGTGCAGGCGAATATATTGGCGGCGACCGCTCCGGATATAAAACATGAAGTTTTGAACGTAGCCAACGGCAAAGACAATACCGTCCTGCAGCTGGCCGCCATCCTGAACAAGATCATCGGTAAGGAGATCAAACCGGAATTCTTGCCGGCCAGGGCCGGAGATGTTTTCCGCACCCTCGCGGATATTTCCCGGATTAAAGCGAAGCTCGGCTTTAAGCCAAAAGTCGATTTTGTCAAAGGCCTGGAATTAACCGTGGAATATTTCAGACATGCGTAAAAAGACCGCCGTAGTTACGGGTGGAGCGGGCTTTCTCGGCTCGCATCTTTGCGACAGGCTCGTCGCCGAAGGATTCAAGGTCCTCTGCCTGGACAATCTCATAACCGGGGAGAGCAAAAATATCGCGCACTTGAAAAATGACCCGGATTTTACCTTTATTAAACACAATGTAACCAGCTACATCGGCATAAAAGGTAAGGTGGATCATATTTTGCATTTCGCTTCTCCGGCTTCGCCCGTAGATTACCTGAAATACCCCATACAGACGCTCAAAGTCGGCTCCCTCGGCACCCACAACGCGCTGGGTTTGGCCAAGGAAAAGAAGGCAAAATTCATGCTCGCTTCGACCTCCGAGGTTTACGGGGACCCGCTTATCCATCCTCAGACAGAAAGCTATTGGGGTAACGTAAATCCGGTAGGGTTAAGGGGATGTTATGACGAGGCAAAGCGTTTCGCCGAAGCGATCACCATGGCCTACCACCGGGTGCACAAGATAGATACAAGGATCATCAGGATATTCAACACTTACGGCCCGAGGATGAGGATGAACGACGGACGGGTCATACCTAATTTTATTTATCAGATCAAGATCGATAAGCCTATAACGGTGTACGGCCGGGGAAAACAAACACGCTCTTTCTGTTATGTCAGCGATCTTATAGAAGGCATCTTCAGGCTTATGTCGGAAAGTTTCAACGAGCCGGTGAACCTGGGCAATCCTAAAGAATTCACCATCTATGAGCTGGCGAAATTAATATTAAGGCTGACAAAAAGCAAAAGCCGGATAGTCTTCAGGCCGCTGCCCGAGGACGATCCCAAACAGAGAAAACCGGACATCGCACGGGCAAAGAGGCTCCTTAGCTGGCAGCCGAAGATAGGGTTGGAACAAGGCTTAAAATCTACGATAGAATGGTTCGGCTTGAAAAGGCCTTAAACTGTGGTATACTAGAAGTTAGGAAACAGGTCCAGCATCGAAAAGGTAAACTCAGGGTAACCTGGGGGCGCAAAGCCGTGCGTCCTTGATAAAAGGAAAGGCAGGCTGCCGAAGGCAGAGGAAAAGCCCAGGTTTAGTTTACCCTGGGTTTTTTATTCTTGACAAAAGGGAAAGGAGGTGGTATAAGGATTTTGCAGTAAATAAGGGCGGCCGGCGCACAAAAGCGGCTTCTTTAAAGGCAATACAATAGCAGGCAGTTATTATAATTTGTATTAAGCCTAAGGAAGCGCCAAAGAGAGCGCCAGGGTCAATTTTACCTTAGAAAGGGGGTTTGTAAGATGAAAAGGGGTTTTACACTAGTCGAAATCATGATCGTTGTAGCTATCATCGCCCTCTTAGCAGCTATAGCCATACCTAACTTACTTAGGCAGAGGATCACGGCTAACGAATCAGCGGCACAGGCGACATTAAGGACTATTTCTACGGCTTTCGAGACGTACGCCGCAGCGCATGACGGACAGTATCCTACCGACGTCGCGACCCAGTTAATAGACGTAACTCCGCCGTATCTTAATGAGAATTATTTCACCAAATGCACCGCCGCGGCTCCATGCTCCGGTTATGCCTATGACGCGGGTACGCCTGCGGTTACGGGCTATACCATTACGGGAAGGCCTACAAGCTGCACAACTTCCGGTACCAAGAGCTTTACCGTTACCACGGGTGGAGTGCTTGCTACAGACGGCACTTGTACAGCAGCCAGTTAGTGGATCTTGACAACTTTGATCCTGAAAAAAGGGCGGAAGGTGAAAACTTCCGCCCTTTTTCTTGCAAAAGCCCCTATTCCGCTTTATTTTCTCTTGACTAAGTTATTTTTCTAACTTAAAATATCCCTTATAGATATGAAAAAAAAGAACGTTCAGGCATTCACATTACTGGAACTGGTCATAGCGGTGGGCATCATGCTTACTGTGATAGCGGGGCTGTTCGTGGCTTCTTTAAATTGCATGTTCTTAAATCAGACGAACAGCAACCTGGTCATCGCGGCCAACGACGCTCAGTATGTTTTGGAGCAGCTCAAAGGCCTCGCTTATACCGACATAGAGGATTATTCTCCTCCTGTATTCACTAATCTGGAAAACGAAAATATCCCCGCGCCGGCAGTGACGCAGATAAAGGCCGGCCTGAAAGAGGTAACGGTAAATGTCAATTGGACAGAGAGGCAAAGGCCCAGGACTTTCAGCCTGTCAACCTGCTTCGAAGACTAGGCAGGCGTTCACCCTGGCGGAACTTTTGGTCGTTATTTTTATTTTGGGGGTGCTCAGCGCCGGGATATTGTCGAGTCTGGTTACCGGGGAGTTCTCAAATTCCGTCAGTTCCGCGAGGATAGACCTGCAAAGCAAGATGAGGCGGGCAATGGAGATGATAGTAAAAGACGTGCGCCAGACCAACCTGATACAGATAAATACGAATACGCCCTCGGTGGATTACATAAAATTCAAAAAAGTCACAGGTATAGATGACAATACCGGCAGCTATACCTTAAGCGAGGATTATATAGAATATAAATACGACAGCGACTTAAAAACGCTTACCCGGAATATAGTGAGCGACTCGGGCGCGGTGCTGGCCAGTTTAGTTTTCGATAATATAACCGAGGAGCCGTTTTATACCGAAACAGGAGTGCCCCTGGTTGCCGGCGGCATACTTACCAGCAAGAAGTTAATTCTTGTCCTTTCAGGGCAGAGCCGGGTGAGGGGCGCCTTAACATTGAACCTTTCATTGACGGGGGAAGTAAGGATCAGGAATGTGTAAACGCGGGGTAGTTTTATTACTCAGCCTAATGGCGACGGTAGTTTTATCCGTCCTTTTAGGGGGTTTTTTTCTTAAAACAGTCAATGAGAATAATTTCGCCAACAGGTATGCGCACTCTGTCCGCGCCTTCTGGGCGGCTGAGGCTGGCCTGTCAACGGCGATGAAAAATTTACCGAAGCATTCCACGACCGGCAGTGTAGGCGGATGCGGGTACAGCGCGACTACAACCTTCAGGGCAAAGATAAACCACGTTAAATATTACGATATAGTTTCCACGGGCACAGTTAATTTACCGAGAGGC
>JAQUPI010000042.1 GCA_028716705.1 Candidatus Omnitrophota bacterium
CCTGATAAAGCCGGCACATATCTTCTATATGGTGTTTTGAACCCTCCAAAGCCGTTACCCCCGCCAATTGAATGGCGGAAAAGATCCCGGAATCGATATTGGATTTGACCTTTGCCAGGGCGGATATTAATTCGGCGCTGCCGCAGGCCCACCCTACCCGCCATCCGGTCATATTACAGGTCTTTGACAAAGAGTGGAACTCTATGCCTATTCCCCTGGCCCCGCTTGTTCCCAGAAAACTCGCCGGCCTGTATCCGTCAAAGGCGATCTCGGAATACGCCAGGTCAGAGATAACGATCAGGTTATTTTCGCGCGCGAACTCAACGATTCTCTCATAGAAATCCTCCCGCGCTATGGCCGAAGTAGGATTATTCGGATAATTAACAAAGATCAATCTTGCTTTGCGCAGTATAGCCGCGGGTATCTTTTTCAGGTCAGGCAGGAAAGCGTTCTCCTCTTTAAGCGGCATGATGTAAGGTTTCCCGCCGGCGAAGATCGTTCCTCCTTTATAAGGCGGATAACACGGGTCAGGGACCAATGAGTAGTCTCCCTCGTTCAAAAAAGCCAGAGGAAAGTGGGCGATACCTTCCTTGGACCCGATCAAAGGAAGGATCTCTGTTTCAGGGTCAAGCTTGACATTAAAACGCTCCCGGTACCATTGCGCGATAGCCCCGCGTAAAACGGGCATACCCTGATCCAGGGCGTAGCGATGGGTCGCGGGATCTAACGCGGATTTATTAAGCTTTTCGATAATTTCTTTCGGCGTCGGCTGGTCGGGATCACCGATCCCCAGGTCGATGATATCCCTGCCTTCGGCGCGCGCCCTTCTTTTCGCCTTATCGATCTCCAGGAACAAATATGGGGGTAAACTTTGTATTTTTCTTGAAAGCTTAAACATTTTTTCAGTGCACGTAAATCATCCGTAGCATCATTGGCGCAGGACGTCCTGCATCGAATAAAGCCCGGGGGCTTTATTCGCGATCCATTTTGCCGCCTTTAACGCTCCGAGAGCGAACAGGTCCCGGGAATGAGCTTGATGCTTTATTTCAACGCGTTCTGAATTACCGCAAAAAATGATCGTGTGGTCGCCTACAATATCCCCTAACCTGATGGCATGTATCGGTACCTCCCTGCCCGTAGAATCGGCCAGGATCTGCCCGAATTTCTTGGCAGTGCCCGAAGGGGCGTCTTTTTTCGCCTTATGGTGCGCCTCCACAATTTCTATGTTGTAATCCGGACCGAGCCTTTTGGCGATCTCGGGAAGCATGGTAAACAGGACATTTACTCCGATCGCCATATTCGGCGAAAAGACCACGGGGACAACCCTGGAGATCTCTTCTACTTTTATTTCCTGCTCCCGGCTGAGCCCGGTTGTGCCTAATACCAGGGGCTTTTTATACCTGGCCACATAATCTAAATTTACATCGGCCGCCTCTGCGCTGGTAAAATCCACGAGGAGATCGATAAGGAATAGCCCGTCAGGGCTGGAAGACACTTTTATCTTCCCCAGTTCCTTTCCGATCAAAGGGGTCCCTTTCTTTTCCAGGGCCAGGGTAACCTCGAAATCTTTGTCGCGGGAGGCTAATTCGAATATGCGCCTGCCCATTTTACCGCACACACCGGCAATCCCAAGTTTGATCATAATGACTCCTTTATAACAATCCGTAATCCTTAAGCGCTTTCTTCAGCTTTTCCACGTTCTCCGGCAGCATCGCGCTCATCGGAAGCCTTAATGATGGTTCGCACATTCCCAAAAGCCCCATCGCGGTCTTTACCGGTATGGGATTGGTTTCGATGAATACCGCCTTGATCAAAGGTAATAGTTTATAATGTATCTCCCGCGCTTTTTTAATGTTACCTTTTTCGAATTCCGCCACAAGATCAGCGGTATCCTTAGGCGCGATATTGGCTACTACAGAGATTATCCCGGTCCCGCCGATGCTTAATACGGGCAGGGTAAGGCTGTCGTCTCCGGATATCAGGTCGAAATCCTCGCGGCAAAGCTGCCTGATACGCGACATCTGGTCAAGGCTGCCTGAAGCTTCTTTAACACCGGCGATATTCTTGCAATCGTTCGCCAATTTAGCCAGGGTTTCCGGTTCGATATTCACCCCGGTACGGGAAGCGATATTATACAGGATGACCGGTATATTTACGGCTTCGGCGATCGCTTTAAAATGTTCGTACAATCCTTTTTGCGTCGGACGGTTATAATAAGGCGAAACCTGCAAAGAGGCATCCGCTCCCGCTTTGGCGGCGTGGCGCGTGAGCATTATGGCTTCTTCGGTGGAATTCGAACCGGTCCCGGCGATGACCGGAACCCTCTTCTTTGCCTGCTCGATAGCGATCTCGATGACCCTGTCGTGCTCCTCAAAGGATAAAGTCGCCGATTCTCCGGTTGTGCCGCAGGGAACGATCCCTGATGTGCCGTTCTTGATCTGGAATTCTATCAGATCTCTTAATTTTTTCTCGTCTATTTTTCCGTCTTTGAACGGCGTTACGATGGCTACGATAGAGCCCCTAAACATAATATTCTCCTTTGTGGATGATCTTTGCCTTGCCTTCCAGCCAGACATCCCTGAAACTATTATTTATTCTTTTGAAATAGACCTTTAAAATTTCTCCGCTTTTTGTATGGACGCTGATCTTGTTTTTCCTCGCGATCTTCAAGGCGAATATGACCGCCGAGGCGACGGAGCCCGTCCCGCAGGCAAGCGTCTCATCTTCGACCCCGCGCTCGTAAGTCCGTATGCCTAGCGAATCCTCATTCAGGACTTCCACAAAATCCACATTGGTCCCCCGCGGTGAAAACACCTTGTGGTTTCGCACCGCCCTGCCTATTTGCCTTACGTGGATCTCATCCAAACCTTCCACAAAGATCACCGCGTGCGGCACGCCGGTATCGATAAAATTCACCTTGAGATTACGGTTATTTACCTTAATAGAAAGGTCCGGCCTTATATTTTTGGGGTCAGTAAGCCGTATTTTGACAATATCTTTTTTCAGCGAAGATTCGATCGTCCCCGCTTTTGTTTCCAGCCGCGTTTTATCGCGGCCTATATAGAAAACACAGCAGCGCGCGCCGTTACCGCACATCTCCGCCTCAGAGCCGTCAGCGTTGAAGATCCGCATTCTCGCGTTGGCGGACCTGGACCTTTCCAAAACTAAAAGACCGTCCGCTCCGACGCCGTATTTTCTGTCGCAGATATTCTTCGCCAATAAAGGTACGCCCCGGACTTTTGACTTACGGCTGTCTATCAGCACAAAGTCATTACCTGAAGCGGCCATTTTTGTGAACTTTATTTTTCTCATATCACAATCTCAAAAGAAAAGGCGGGATCATTTCATGGGCAATCAGATCAGAGTTTGATTCCCTTTTCCGGATCACAAACACCTTATCCTTTACCACCATCACCTCTTCAGCCCTTGTCCGCGAATTGTAATTGGAAGACATACTGAACCCGTAAGCTCCGGCGCCAAGCACCGCCAGGTAATCCCCTTCGCTAAGGCGAGGCAGCCTTCTATCTTTGGCGAAAAAATCCCCGCTTTCGCATATCGGTCCGACTACGTCGGCCTTTTCGGATCTGCGCGCCGCGTTTTGCGGCGCCTTCAAAGGGAGGATCTGGTGATAGGCGTCGTAGAGGGCCGGACGGATCAGATCATTCATGCCGGCATCCACTATGATAAATTTCTTTTTAGGAGTGGATTTAATATACAAAACCCTGGTTGCCAGGATGCCGGCGTTGCCAACGATGAACCTCCCCGGCTCAAGGATTATCTTAAGTTTTGTCTCCTTCAATAACGGCAAGACTTTGTTAGCGAAATTATGGGCGGTTTGAGGGGTTTCCTTGTCGTAAATTATGCCTAAACCGCCTCCGATATTCAAATATTCCAGCCGCACCCCGATCTTTTTTAACCTGCCGATAAAATCCGCCATCTTCGTGAGCGCTGCGATATATGGCGCGCTTTCGGTGATCTGCGAGCCTATATGTATATGCAGCCCGCATATATTCAGGTTGGCCAGCCGGTTACGGATCAAGAAAATACCGTATGCCCTTTCGAAATCTATCCCGAATTTATTAGTGATCTTGCCCGTAGTGATGAATTTATGTGTCTTGGGTTCTACGTCCGGGTTGATCCTTATCGCTACATTGACCGTCTTTTTCATCCTGGCGGCGATACGATTGATATTTTGAAGCTCTGCCAGGCTCTCGACATTGAAAAACAAGATCTTCTTTTTTATCGCCTCTTCTATTTCAGCGTTGGTTTTCCCGACGGAAGCGTAAACGATCTTTTGCGGCGGGCATCCGGCTTTGAGCGCGCGATACAACTCTCCTCCGGATACGATATCCAGGCCGGCCCCCCTGTCCACTAACGCGGCAAGTATGGCGAGGTTCGAATTGGCTTTGACCGAATAACAGATCAGAGGCTTTATTTCAGTCAGAGCCCTCTGCAGTTTCCAGAAATGGTCTATCAGCGTATGATAGCTATAGACATAAAGCGGCGTGCCGAAGCGGTTTACGAGGTCCTGTATTTTTATCTCTTCGCAGTAAAGATCCTTGGCTTTATATTTGAATTGATGCATATTATCTGTTTAACCTGGTTTCCCAGTTTTTAATCCGTCCGGCTACAAGTTTAGGATTTGTGCTCCCGTAGGATACTTTAAGGTCCACCGATGCCTGGGCGTTTAGAACGTCCTTTAGGCCTTTATCGAAATGCTTCGAATATTTCCTTAATTCTGCCAAGTTCAGGCCGGATATCTTCTTGCCTTTATCCAGGCAATCCCTGACCATCTTTCCCACAATATCATGCGCCTGCCGGTAGGATACCCCTTTTTTGATCAGGTATTCAACGATATCGACTGAGAATAAAGATTCATCCGTGAGTCTGGCGGCTATCGCTTCTTTTTCTATTACTATATTCTGGAACAGCTCGGCGAATATCTCGAGGATATTCTCCATTGTATCTATGGCGTCGAAAAGCGGCGGCTTGTCCAACTGCAGGTCCCGGTTATACGATGAGGGCAGCCCTTTCATCAAAATGAGCACGCTGGACAGGTCTCCGTGTATTTTCCCGAATGAGCCCCGGATAAGTTCGAGTACGTCAGGGTTTTTCTTATGCGGCATTATGCTTGAACCCGTGCAAAAAGAAAAATCTATATCGATAAAATTGAATTCCTTCGTCGACCACAGGATCAGGTCCTCGGCGATCCTGGATAAATGCACCGACAAGATAGACAGGTCCGCGAGCATTTCAATGATAAAATCCCTGTCGCTTACCGAATCGATGCTGTTTTCCGTCAGCCCGCCGAAACCCAGTTCTTTTTTTACATTTTCCCTGTCTATAGGCAAACCCGTGCCTGAGAAAGCGCATGCGCCTAAAGGCATCAGATCCGCTCTCTTCAACGCGTCCTCTATCCTTGTCTTATCCCGCTCCAGGCTTTCCATGTACGCCAAAAGCTGATGCGCGAGCAACACGCATTGAGCTATCTGTAAATGCGTATAACCCGGGATGATCACCTTGGCGTTGCTCTTGGCTAACTTTAAAATTGATTTTTGCAGCGATATGATCAGGTCGATCATCTCCTGCGCCTGGTCTTTAATATACATCTTCACATCCAGGGCGATCTGGTCATTCCTTGAGCGCGCGGTATGCAGTTTATGGGCCGGATCTCCTATTCGCTTTGCCAGCGCTTCCTGTATATTAGAATGCACATCTTCCGCGCCAGCGTCAAATTTAAAGGACCCTTTTTGCACGTCCTTTAAAATGGACTTAAGCCCTTTTACTATTAATGACGCGTCTTTTAAAGGGATTATCTTCTGTTTGCCAAGCATCTTGGCGTGAGCGATACTTCCTAAAATGTCGTATTTAGCCAGCCTTTTATCGAAAGAAATACTTGAGGTGAACCGGTCCGTAAAAGCGGATGGCTTTTTTGAGAATCTCGAGCCCCATAATTTTTTTGACATTATGACTCCTCGAAATTACCAGTTACTTTTTATACGGCATGCCCCAGAGCTTGATAAAGCCTTCGGCCAGTTTCTGGTCGAATTTATCCTCTTTGCCGTAAGTGCTCAGCTCCTTTTTATACAATGAATTAGGGGACTTCCTCGAAACCGCGGTACAGTTTCCTTTGAATAATTTCAGTTTTATCGAACCGGTAACATGCTTCTGCGTCGCGTTGACAAATCCGTCCAGCGCCTGCTTCAGCGGGGAATACCAAAGCCCGTAATAGACAAGCTCGGAATATTTAAGCGAAATGATCTCTTTAAAATGCGCCAGCTCCCTGTCGAGGACCAGGCACTCGAGTTCTTTATGAGCCGTATGCAGTATAGCCGCGGCAGGCGCCTCATAGATCTCCCTGGATTTTATGCCCACCAGACGGTTTTCGACCATGTCGCTCCTGCCCACGCCGTATAATCCGCCTGTTTCATTCAAGTGTTCGATCAATTTTTTTAATTTATAAGTTCTTCCGTCTATCTTTTTAGGCACTCCCTTTTCGAAATAGATCTCGATATATTTCGGATAAGTGGATATCTGCGTCGGGCTCTTGGTTATCAGGTAGGCGTCCTCCGGAGGCTCCTGCTCCAGGTTTTCCAGGACACCCGCCTCAATGCTTATCCCCCAGATATTCCTGTCAATGCTGTAGGGTTTTTTCTTGGTTACGTCGATAGGGATATTGTACATATGCGCGTATTCGATTTCTTCTTCCCTGGATTTGAATTCCCATTCCCTTACCGGAGCGATGATCTCCAGTCTCGGGTCCAGGATCCCCGCGGTCACTTCAAACCTTACCTGGTCGTTCCCTTTGCCCGTGCATCCATGCGCCACGCTGGAAGCTTTTTCCTTATGCGCGATCTCCACGAGGTATTTAGCGATCAAAGGCCGGCCTAAAGCGGTAGCCAGAAGGTATTTACCTTCGTAAACAGCGTTCGCCTTCAACGCCGGCAGAACAAAGTCTTCCACGAATTCATCCTGCAGGTCCTTGATATATACTTTCGACGCTCCGGCCGCGAGGGCCCTGGATTCTATGGCTTCAAGGTCTTCCCCTTCTCCTAAACCCTGCCCCAGGTCAGCGACAAAACAAACAACGTCATAGCCCTGTTCTTTTAACCACCTCACCGCGCAGGACGTGTCTAAACCGCCGGAATACGCCAATACCACCTTTTTCATATTTCGCTTATCTCCCATCTTAGACTTAACTTGTCGTGGAACAGTCCCTGCTGGCATTACTAGCTCAATAACTTTATAAGAATAGCCTTTTGGACGTGCATCCTGTTCTCCGCCTGGTCAAAGATAACGGAATTTTTGCTCTCCATTATGTCATCCGCGATCTCTTCTCCCCTGTGCGCCGGAAGGCAATGCATGACCAGAACGCCTTTCCCGGCCAGGTTTACCAGCGTCTTATTTACCTGGAATCCCTTAAAGGCTTTTTTCCTGGCCTTGGCCTCTTTTTCCTGGCCCATGCTCGTCCAGACATCGGTATAAATAACATCGGCGCCGCGCACGGCTTCCCGCGGCTTGCCGGACAGGTTTATCTCCGAACCCCCGGACTGCGCCATCCGTTTCGCTTCGTCTAAGACATGCTTATCGGGCTCATACCCTTTGGGCGCCGCGATATTCATGTTCATCCCGACTTTAGCGCAAGCGTATAAAAGGGAATTACAGACATTATTCCCGTCGCCGATATAAGCCAGGGTCATGCCTTTCAAGTTCTCTTTTTTCTCCCTTATGGTATAAATATCCGCCAAGGCCTGGCAGGGATGCGTCAGGTCGGATAAACCGTTTATAACCGGGACTGAGGCGAATTTAGCCAGGTCCGTTACATTCTTATGCTCAAAGGTGCGCAAGACTATCCCATCCACATATCTGGAAAGGGTCTTGGCCACATCGCTTATGCTCTCCCTGACCCCGAGGCTGATCTCATTGGGGCCCAGATAAATGGAGTATCCGCCCAGCTGGTACATGCCCACTTCAAAAGAGACCCGGGTGCGGTTTGACGGCTTTTGAAAGATCAGGGCCAGGGTTTTACCTGACAGCGCGGCGGTAAACCTGGTTTTATCCCGTTTAATTTCATCCGTAAGCTTTAAAAGCTCCTGGATCTGCTCGACAGACAGGTCTTTAACTGAGATCAGGTCTTTCATGTTTGCGATTGTTTGAGCGCCTCTTCCAATACGCCCAGCGCCTTATCAATTTCTTTTTTAGTTATGTTTAAAGCCGGCATCAACCTTAGGACCTTATCATGAGTGCAATTGATCAGCATTTTTCTTTCCAGGCACTGTTCGACTATTTTTCTCCCTTCGATATTCAATTCCACGCCCGCCATAAGCCCCATCCCTCTGACTTCTTTAATGACCGCGTATTTCTCCTTCAAGGCGTTAAGTTTATCAAACAAATACGCGCCCATCTTCTCGGTATTAGCGAGCAGCTTTTCTTTTTGTATGGCTTTTAAGACCGCTAACGCGGCTTTACAGATGACCGGCCCGCCGCCGAAAGTTGAAGCGTGCATGCCCGGCCCTAAGGTATCCGAAATTTCCTTCCTGACCACCATCATGCCGATGGGCAGTCCCCCGCCCAATGCCTTGGCCAGCGTCATAATATCCGGGATGATCCCGTATTGCTGGTAACAGAATAGTTTTCCCGTCCGGCCTACGCCTGTCTGCACCTCATCAATGATCAAAAGCAGGTTTTTATCATCGCATATTTTCCTTAAAGCCAGGACAAAATCTTTACCCGCGATATTGATACCGCCTTCCCCCTGGATCAACTCCAGCATGATAGCCGCGGTTTTTTCCGTAATGGCGCTTTTCACCTCTTCGATATCGTTGAATTTAACCGTCTTGAACCCTGGAGGCAAAGGAGCAAAACCCTCCTGGTATTTTTTCTGCCCTGTGGCCGCCAGGGCGGCCAGCGTCCTGCCGTGAAAAGAATTTTCGAACGTGATGATCTCGTACCTTTCTCCTTTGCCGAATTTTCTGCTGAATTTTATAGCTCCTTCATTGGCTTCAGCGCCTGAATTGCAGAAGAAAACCTTTGAGGGATAAGTCGAGCGTACTATCTCTTTTGCCAGTTTCGCCTGGAAGGGATGATGATAATTATTCGGAATGAAAATTAATTTGGAGACCTGGTCCCTTACCGCTGACATGACCTTGGGATGGCAGTGGCCGAGGTTACCCACTCCCCAGCCGGGAAAAAAGTCCAGATAAGCCTGGTTATGGATATCCCATAGCCGGCTGCCCTTGCCTTTGACAAAGATCAAAGGTACCTTGGTATATGTCGGCATTATAAAATCTTTATATGCCTGGAATATTTCTTCTTTTTTCATTTGACGATTTCGGTCCCTACTCCCTTGTCCGTAAATATCTCCAAAAGCAGGCCGTGAGGGATCCGCGCGTCTATGACGTGCGTCTTCTTCACCCCGTTCTCCAAAGCGCCGATGCAGGCGGTTACCTTTGGGATCATCCCCTGTTGTATGACGCCGCTTTTGATGAGGCCCTTGGCTTCCTGTGTTGTCAGTGTGGATATGAAAGAATTCGGGTCTTCGCCGTTACGCATTATCCCTTTTACGTTGGTAAGTAAGACTAATTTTTCCGCTTTAAGGCCTATGGCTATGTTGGAAGCCGCCTCGTCCGCGTTCACATTATAAGCCTTTTTATCTTTTCCTTTCCCCATGGGCAAGACCGCGACCACGCTTTTGGCCTCGAGTTTTTGCAATATGGGTTCAGGGTTTATGCCCGTGATATGGCCTACCAGCCCCAGGTCTATCTTCGCCTTCTTTTTTTCGGCGACGATTATTTCGTCTTTTTCCCCGTCCAGGCCCACGGCGTTAGCGCCGAGCCTGGTCAGCTCGTTTACTATGAGCGCGTTCAGTTTCCCAAGCTCCTCTTCCACAACAGCCAGGGTATCCTTATCCGTGACGCGCATCCCATCCAGGAATTCCGTCTTTTTGCCTTCGGCCCGCATACGGCCGCTTATGTTTGGGCCGCCGCCGTGCACAAGCACGGGCCTTAACCCCGTAAAGCTTAAGAAGACGATATCTTCCAGTACGCTTTTTCTGATCTTGTCTTCCGCCAATATGCTTCCGCCGTACTTGATCACGATTATTTTCTTATGGAACTTTTTAATGTACGGCAGGGCCTCGATCAGTACTTCGGCTTTTTTAATCGCCTCTTCCATAGCTTACCCTTTCCTAATTGTATTCCGCGTTTATTTTTATGTATTCCGGCGTCAGATCAGAAGTAAAAACTACCGCGCTTGAGTTCCCTTTGTTAATGGTCACTGTAACGTAAACGTCCTTCCTGGCCAAAGGGGAAACTTTTACCTTTATGCCTTTTTCGCTTACAACTATACCGCTTGCCCCGACGGCAGCGATGATCCTCCCGAAATTCGGGTTCTGCCCGTATACGGCTGTTTTAAAAAGGTTTGAATTAGCGATGAATAAAGCCGCTTTTTTCGCCTCGTTGAAGCTTTTTGCCTTTTCTACCTTTATTTGAATGAATTTGGTCGCGCCCTCGGCATCCCTGACCAGCAGTTTCGCCAGTTCCAGGCAGACTGAATTCAATACCTTATGGAATATACCGTAGTATTTATTGCCGGTATCTATCAGGGGGTTTTTGCCCGCGCCGTTTGCCAGGAGCGTAACGGTATCATTCGTGCTCATGCATCCGTCAACGGTCACGCAGTTAAAAGAATTTCGCGCGCATTCTTTCAACGCGCCCCGCAAGGCCCTCTGCGTGATCAGGGCATCCGTCATGATAAAACAGAGCATGGTCGCCAAATCCGGCGCGATCATGCCTGAGCCCTTGGCGATCCCGCAAATCGTGATCGTCCTGCCGCCTATTTTAAACTTCGCCGTTATCTCCTTAGGGAATGTATCGGTGGTCAGGATAGCCTTTTTCGCTTTATGTATGCCGGCGGCCGATAAACCTTCTATCAAATCCGGGATAGAATCCTTGATCTTTAAAAACGGCAGCCTTCTGCCGATAATGCCCGTTGAAGCCACGAGAACCGCCGCCTTCTTGACGCCCAGCGCCACGGACAAAGCGGCCGCGGTGTCCCGCGCGTCTTTTATTCCGGCTTCACCGGTAAAACAATTGGCGTTCCCGCTGTTTATGATCACTGCCCGGAAGGCCTTGTTTTCTCTTAAATGCTTCCTGCTTATTTTTACCGGCGCTGCCTGTATCTTATTTGAGGTAAAAAGGCTGGCGGCTTTAGCGGCTGGGCCAGAATAGATCAAAGCCAGGTCTAATTTCCCGCTGCGTTTTATCCCCGCGGCAAAACCATTGGCTTTAAAACCCAAAGGCAGCACGGCCTTCTTGTATATCGTCATGCCAAAGCCGTATGCTCGGGGAATTTATACATTATGTTCATATTTTGTACCGCCTGGCCGGACGCGCCTTTGAGCAGGTTGTCGATCACGGAAATAATGATCACGTTCTCGCCGCTGTCCTTTATCCCTATATCGCAGAAATTCGTCCCGGCTACATCCTTGATCCGCGGAAAATCCCCTTCCTCCCTTATTCTCACGAATGGTTCTTTCTTATAAAATTTTCTATATAAATCAGTTAACTTGCGGCTTGCGGCTTGCGGCTTGCGGCTTCTATTTACGTATATCGTCTCCAATATCCCCCTGTTCATAGGCAAAAGGTGCGGGACAAAAGTCGTTTTTAGCTTTTTGCCCGCCAATTTCGACAGTTCTTGGTTGATCTCCGGGGCATGCTGATGGGTGTCTACCTTGTAGGCCTTGAAATCTTCGTTTATTTCCGAAAAAAGAAGGGCCTCCGCTACCTTTTTCCCGGCCCCGGTGACTCCTGACTTAGCGTCTATGACGATGGAGTCCGTATCCACCAGGTTAAGGGCGGTAAGCGGGGCCAAAGCTAATATGGCTGCCGTCGGGTAACAACCCGGGTTTGCGATAAGCTGCGCCGATCTGATCTTTTGCCTGTACAATTCCGGCAGACCGTAAACCGCTTTTTGGATGTTCGCTTTATCCTTATGTTTGGTCTTATAAAATTCGGTGTATACGGCGGTATCCGCTAATCTATAGTCGGCGCTGAAGTCGATCACCCGTTTTCCCGCGGTTAACAGGACAGGCGCGATCTCCATCGATACCGTATGCGGCAGCGCCAGGAAGACCAGGTCGCATTTATCTATTATCTGCCTGAGGTCCGGCTCGGCGCAAACCAACCCGATCCTTCCTTTAAGCCTTGGGAATATTTCTGAAATATTTTTCGGCTGGTCGATCTTGGCTGAAACATCCGTTATGCGGACATCAGGATGCCTGAGAAGTATATCGATCAACTCTTCTCCGGCGTAACCTGTCGCTCCCACAATGCCTACATTTATCATTACTGCTCCTTTGTTTTCATATTAGGATAAAAATCCGGTATAGTCAAGGGATTTCTCGTCGGATGCCCGACGGGCTAACACCCCGGCTTATCGGATGGTTTGGTGTTGCACTTCCTGTGCAAAAAAAATCCCGCTTTTTCCAGCGGGATTTTTATTTCGATCTATGAGCTATCAATTACGAAATATGAACCATCAGCGTTACCTCTTTGTCCACTGGAAGCGCTTACGCGCGCCTTTCTGGCCGTACTTTTTGCGCTCCTTAGCCCTGGGGTCGCGGGTAAGGAAACCGTTCTTACGCAGCGAATCCTTTAATTCGGGCTGAGAAACGATCAAGGCGCGGGCTATGGCAAGCCTTAACGCTCCGGCCTGGCCGGTGAGTCCGCCTCCCACGATATTTGCCCGGACATCGAATTTATCGGAGTTACTGGTCAACAATAAGGGCTGTTTCAGGATGATCTGGTCAGTCTCCCGAAGGAAATATTTTTCGTATGGTTGTTCATTCACGATAATAGTCCCTTTCCCGGGGATTAATGTGACTCTGGCAATAGCCTCTTTTCTTCTGCCGATTGCCGTAAATTTTACAAGCTCTTCCATAATAATTATACCTCCAAAACGACCGGATTCTGCGGTTTGTGGGGATGCTTATCGTCCGGATAGACCTTCAATTTCTTCAAGATATCGCTTCCAAGACGGCCCGTGGGCAGCATGCGGCTGACCGCAAGCCTGATGACTGTTTCGGGTTTTCTATTAAGCATGGTCTCCAGCTTAACTTGCCTTTGCCCGCCCTGGTAACCGGAATAACGCAAATAGACCTTCTGCTTGAGTTTCCGGCCCGTTACTTTGATCTTTGACGCGTTTATAACGATAACCCCGTCTCCGGTGTCTATATGAGGGGTGAATATCGGCTTATGCTTACCCCTAAGCAGTACCGCCACCTTCACGGCTAACCTGCCCAGTATCTTATCCTTAGCATCTACCAGATACCATTGCCTCTTTATATCTTCTTTTTTCGCTATATATGTTTTATTCATAAGAATTAAAAGTATAACATAATTTCCATGTAAGTCAATAAAATTAATACATTACTTTCAGCAGGCAGAGGCCTTTTGCGGGGAGTGTCGGGCCGGCGAATTTCCTGTTTTTAGCCAAAAGGATCGTTTTCATGCTTCCTTCAGGGAACCTGCCCCTTCCTATTTCGACCAAGGTCCCCGCGATGTTCCTTGCCATATTATAAAGGAATCCTTCGGCCTCCAGGTCGATATGGATGAATTCTTTATCCCGCTTGACTTCCACCCTCTTTATTCTCCTTACGGCGCCTCTTTTCCTTTTATCGGCGGCCTGGAAGGATTTGAAATCATGCCTTCCCAATAGAACCCGCGCTTCTTTGCGCATCAGCTTTAAATTCAAAGGGTAAGGGTAAAAATAAACCGCCTGCCTTAAGATCGCCGGCTTTGCGGACCTGTTCAGTATCGTGTAGCGGTAAACTTTTGACTTGGCGGAAAACCTGCTGTGAAACGCCTCCTGCGCTTCTTCGGCTTCCAGGACGGATATATCTTCCGGCAATAACGCGTTTAAGCCTATACGCAATTTATCCGGCGTTAACCTTGAACCTGTCCTGAAATTCGCTACCTGCGCCCTTGCGTGGACCCCCGCGTCTGTCCTGCCGGAGGCGTGCAAGTATATCTTTTTGTGCAGCATCTTATAAAGAGCAGTTTCTATTTCGTGTTGTATCGTCTTTAAGTTGTGACCTGTGACCTGTGACTTATGACTATTCTGTACCTGCCATCCGGCATACCTGGTACCGTCATATTCTATGGTCAATTTAATATTGCGCATACCATTTTCTTCAAGAAAAACGGCGTCTGTCCTATTTATTATTTTATCAGTAATTCGGCTATCTGGACCGCGTTCAGCGCGGCGCCTTTACGCAGGTTATCCGCGACGATCCATAACCAAAGGCCGTTCTTTATGTAGGGGTCTTTCCTGATGCGGCCGACAAAGACTTCGTCTTTGCCTTCGATATCTTTAGGCATGGGATAAAGCCCGCTTTTAGGCTCATCTATAAGAATGATGCCCGGGGCATCCGAGAGGAGATCCTTCGCTTTTTCCGGCTCCAGGGCTTTCCTGGTCTCAATATAGACCGATTCCGAATGCCCGGTCATTACGGGGACCCTGACGCAGGTTGCCGAGATCTTTATCTTGTCATCATGCAGGATCTTGTGAGTTTCCTTCACCAGCTTCCATTCTTCGCTGGTGTAATCACATTCGGTAAAACCCCCTATTTGGGGAAAAACGTTAAAACCCAGCTGCTGCGGCATAGCTTTATTCTTGATCTGTGCCTGCACTTCCTTGAATTCAGTATAGGCGATCGCCGAAACCTCTTCTTTTAGCTGTTCCACGGCGGACCTGCCCGCGCCGGATGAGGCCTGCAAGGTGGTGACTACCATCCTCCTGATCCCAGCTTTTTTATAAATAGGCGAAAGGGCCACGACCATCTGAATGGTCGAGCAATTAGGGTTGGCGATTATACCCTTATGTTTTTTTATGTCTTTAGCGTTTACTTCCGGGACAACCAAAGGAACGTTAGGGTCCATCCTGAAATCAGCGCCGTTATCGATCACTACCGCCCTTCTTTTGACCGCCTCGACGGCGAAAGTAACAGCGGCCCCCTTTTCGCCTTCGGTCCCGGCGAATAAAGCGAAATCTATCCCTTCAAAGGCGTCATTGGATATTGCTTCCACGGAATATTTCTGCCCGTCGACCTCGATCTCCCTGCTCGAGCGCGCGAAAACGCGCAGGTCTCCCACGGGGAAATCGCGCTGCCTTAAGCACCGCAGCATCTCTATCCCTACGGCTCCAACACCGACTACCGCTACGTTATATTTTTTCATACTATATCCTTTACGCTTAACTAGCAAAAAAACTTATCTTGGTTTTAAGCGGGGACAGTCTCTATTTTATTGTTAAGAGACTGTCCCCACTTTCTGTACTAGTCTCGCAATTTAACTGTTAATCTCAACAACTGCGCTAATCTAGGTGCTTTACAACTAAATCTCCAACTTCAGAAGTAGAATACCCCATCTTTCCCGCGGCAAGAGATTTCAATTTCTTGGTAACTATCTTGATCACCGCCGCCTCAACTGCCTGGCCGGCTTTGGTTTCGCCCAAATTCTCCAACAGCATCCCTAAGGCGCAAATCGCCGCCAAAGGATTTATCACATTCTTTCCTGTATATTTAGGCGCGCTCCCGCCGATAGGCTCAAACATTGAGACTCCTTCGGGGTTGATATTGCCCCCGGCCGCGATGCCCATTCCGCCCTGGATCATCGCCCCTAAATCCGTAATGATATCCCCGAACATATTATCCGTGACGATCACGTCAAACCATTCCGGGTTCTTCACAAACCACATAGTCGTGGCGTCCACGTGCGCGTAATCGGTGGTGATATCCGGATACTCT
>JAQUPI010000043.1 GCA_028716705.1 Candidatus Omnitrophota bacterium
CTTCTGCCCACAGAAGCCGAGCGGTGCAAGGGAGATACGGGAGCGCCGACAGGCGCGGGGCCTATTGACAAGTAAATTACGACGGTGCGCTAAATAATGTTAGAACAAAACGGTAAACGCACCGCCATGTTGGAAATGGAGCGCTCTGAAGAAGCCCCCTATAGGGGGCTTCCGACGAGAAAACGAGGCGGCGCTCTTTTAAAATAAAGTTCTTCACCAATCTCTTGGTCATTTAATTTTGAGTAATCGCGGCTCAAAATTAAATGACTGGATTCTAAATTTCCCTCTTCCCTTCTATTGAAAGAAAGGAGCTTTGCCCATGCGCTATTTTATCTATGCCCGTAAGTCAACCGATGATGAAGACCGCCAAGTCCTCTCTATTGAAGCCCAGCTTAAGGAGTTGCGCGAATATGCCAAGCGTGAGAATATTGCGGTCATTAATGAGGTAATCGAAGCTAAGACAGCCAAGAAGCCAGGGCGCCCACTGTTCAATGATATACTCTTTCAGATCGAGCACGGTGCCGCCGAAGGCATCCTTGCCTGGCATCCTGATAGATTAGCGAGAAACAGCATAGACGGCGGCAAAATAATCTATCTCGTAGATCAAAAGGTTATTCAGGACCTACGCTTTCCTACCTTCCGCTTTGATAACAACGCTCAAGGCAAATTTATGCTCTCTATTGTCTTTGGCCAGAGTAAGTATTACATAGACGCCTTATCCGAGAATATTAGACGCGGGATAAGGCTTAAGCTTTCAAAAGGTATCTGGCCGCAGTGGGCGCCCGTAGGCTACCTTAATGACCGCAAGACACGAGGAATTATCCTGGACGAGGGCAAAGCTCCTTTCATCAGAAAGACATTTGAACTCTACGCAACGGGCTCTTATACTTTGGAAGGAATACGCGAGAAGATAAACTCTCTTGGGATGAGCGGAAGACGCGATAAGCCTCTATCCCGAAGCGACTACCAGTTTTTACTACAGAATCCCCTCTATTATGGCGTCTTCCGCTATAAGGGCGAGATGTATGAAGGCACTCACGAACCAATTATCACAAAGAAACTTTTTGATAAATGCCAGGAGGTAATGCGCCTGCGCGGCAAGCACAAAGAAAAACAAAACAGACCTTTTGTTTTTAAGGGGCTGATGCGCTGCGGTGAGTGCGGACGCTCAATTACTGCGGAAGTTCAAAAGGGACATACTTACTACCATTGCACCAAAAGATTAGTGCGATGTTCGCAGAAATATATCCGCGAAGAAGAGCTTGCCGCGCAGGCCAAAGCTATCATTCAAAAAGTTTCTTTGTCTGATGATTGGACAGAGAAAATTTTGAATGAGCTTGCTAAAGACAGAAACGCGGCTGTCCAATCATCAGACCTACCGCAGCAAAATCTGGACGCTAAGATTAAGGCGATTGACGATAAGATAAGCAAACTAATAGATATGTACTTAATGGGGTCTTTGACGCTTGAGGAATATCAAGCCAAAAAGGAAAGTTTTATCCAGGAAAAGAAGAAATTACAGGAATCTGCGAAGGATTTTGCTGCGGTAGACTCTAATCGGTTCGAACCGGCGAAAGAATTCGTAACCTCTTTGAATAGAGCCCGTTGCGCGGTGGAAGAGGGAAATTTAGAATCCCAGAAGGAATTTCTGCAAAAGATTGGTTCGAACTTTATTTTAAAAGAGCGCCGCCTCGTTTTCTCGTCGGAAGCCCCCTATAGGGGGCTTCTTCAGAGCGCTCCATTTCCAACATGGCGGAGAGGCAGGGATTCGAACCCTGGAACCCTTGCGGGTCACACGCTCTCCAAGCGTGCGCTTTCAACCGCTCAGCCACCTCTCCATGCTTTGGTTTGCTTAATCTTTATACCAGAAAATTTCCCGAAAAGCAACTTGAATTGCGGCTTGATGCGGCAGGATCCTTGGGAGGATTTACTTGAAGGGGCAGGCTGCGAAAACGCCTGCCCCTTTTTTTGTGTTTACAGGTTATTCACGATTTATTTCATTTAAAACCGCGTCGCGGGTAGAATCCCAGTTATCGGCATTCGCGTCACGTAAACGCCTTATCTGAGCGTCTAAAGTGGACCTGTCATCGCCGGTAGCCGTTCTCCTCCTGCTTTCCAACATACTGATAAGCCGGTCTCTTTGCCCAAATCCGGCTGTTCTCATCGCGTCCAATTCAGACGTTGTGCCTGTACCAGCGCCCATTGTCTGATTGCCTGCTCCAGTGGTGCCGGTAGTGCCCATTGTGCCCGTTGTTCCTTCGGTCATACCGCCTGTGGTCCCCGTCGTCCCTCCGCCGGTGTTTCCGGTTGCCCCGCCGGTTTGCGCGAAAGCTACTGAGGCGCATAAGGTCAACGCCAGCATTACCAACAATATCTTTCTACCGTTCATTTCTACCTCCTTTTTTACGTTTAAACATACCTGCTTCACGTTTTACTCCAACTCACCGGGAGCCGATCCCGCAGACGCTTCGCTTTTTTCCTGCTGGATAAGTCCGGTTATTTCTTCGTTTTGCTGCTTGCTGAGGATATTCTTGGCTTTGGGAAACATCATACCCTCTTCTTCTCCGATATGATGCTCGATCACGTCATTGAGGACCTTGACCTTGGCCAGCCAATGAGCGTCATCCTTTGAGTCGTGTTCCAGCTTTTCCATCATTTCTTTGCCCACGGAATGCTCTTCATACGATTCCAGGATCATATCTTTTACTTTTTCATTGTTCTCCAGGACCGGATAAAGAAATTTTTCTTCAGCGGCCATATGGACTTTTAACTCTTGCTTGATCTCGTTAAAAGTTTCATCAGAGCGTTTATGCTCTTTTAGGATACGCCCGAAAAGATGCTGTACGTTCCTGTGATCCTGCTTGAGCACATCAAAAACTCCGCTGCTCATTTTATTTTTCTTTTCCATTTGCACTTCCTTTCCGCTATCGAATCTTTTTCCATGCCTTCTAAGGACTTTCCTCCTTGAGCATTGCCCCTCCTTTTTCCGCTTTAGCGAAAAACCTTTCTACTCCCTTGTTCTAACGCGCGCCCGGCCGATCAAGGCGGGCAATTTAGCTAAATTATATTGGCGGCCCCGGATATTGTCCATTGCTGGATTCCGCTTTTATCTGACTTTTTTCTTCGGGGGCCGGATGATATTTTTTTGGTCAAGTCTTGGCTCCGTTTTGTAGAAAAAAGTCAGAAGAAAAAGGAAACGGACAATAGACACTTTTTCGCTTTTTGGGTATAAGAAGACTAACCTGTTTCTTAATTTAAAAAATGAGCTTTTATCTAGAAAATAAAAAGAAGATGAAAAAGATCGCCATACTCAGGGCCTTGCTCCTTGGGGACCTGTTATGCCTCGTCCCCTCGCTGCGCGCGCTTCGCAAGGCGCTCCCAAAGAGCGAGGTAACCTTGATCGGATTGCCCTGGGCCGCTTCTTTCGCGCGAAGGTTCTCTCATTATATAGACCGCTTTATGGAATTCCCGGGTTATCCGGGCCTGCCTGAAAGAAAACCCGATATGGAAGCTATCCAGGAATTCATCCGGTCTTGCCGAAGGCAAAACTTTGACCTGGCCCTGCAGATGCATGGAGACGGTACTTTTGTGAATACTCTCATTGAGCTCTTAGGCGCGAAGCGCACGGCAGGTTTCTACAGCAAAGATTCCTGGCGCCCGCACCCCGAGACTTTTACCAGATGGCCGGAGAAAGGCCATGAAATACGCAAGCTGCTTGGCCTGCTTAAATTCCTGGGGATCCCTCCTTCCGGAGAAAAGCTCGAATTCCCCGTTTATGAGCAGGATAAGGAAGAATTTTTAAAGATCAAGGAAGACTATTACCTTAAAGATAACAATTACATATGCCTCCACCCGGGAGCCAGGTTTAGCTCAAGAAGATGGGATACCGGAAAATTCGCTTCTTTGGCGCAACGGCTAGTCTCTGACGGCCATACGGTCGTGGCGACAGGCACAAAAAAAGAAGAAAAATTAATAAAAGGATCTTTCGGCCATGCCTTAAATAAAATCATCAGCCTCGCGGGGAAAACATCGCTGGGCAGCCTTGCGCTTCTTTTGAAGAACGCCAGGCTCCTGATCACGAACGACACCGGGGTATCTCATCTGGCTGCTGCCATGAAAACCAAAAGCCTGGTAATTGTCACAGGATCGGATCCCGCCAGGTGGGCGCCCCTGAACCACAGGCTTCATCCATATATCTTTCACCCGGTATCATGCCGGCCCTGCCCATACGTCAATTGTCCTTTCGACCGCAGCTGCTCTTCTGGAATACCGGTCAAAAACGTATACGACTTATGTAACCAAAGCTTAGCTTAAGGGAAAATAAAAATATGCGGCAATATAAGATCCTTACCTGGCATGTTCATGGTAACTATCTGTACTATTTGAGCCAAGTCCCCCACCTTTTTTATCTACCCGTGGATTCACAGAAGCAGGGCGATTATATGGGCAAGGGCTCCGGATTCGAATGGGGCAAGAATGTAATAGAGGTTCCCGCGGAAGAAGTAAAAAAATTAGATCTTGATTGCGTTCTTTTCCAGAGAGAGGCGCATTATACTACCGAACAATTCCGTATTCTTTCCGAAAAACAGCGCAATCTGCCCAAGATATTCCTGGAGCATAACCCTCCCCTCCCGCATCCAACCGATACAAAACATCCGGTGGACGACCCTAATGTCTTGATCGTTCATGTAACCGGCTATAACCGGCTGATGTGGGACTGTGGGCGCTCGCCTGTAACCATAATACCTCACGGGGTTTTAACGCCCCGCGACGCCGTGTATTCGGGAGAGCTCGAATCCGGCATCACCGTGATAAACCATATCAAAGAACGCGGCCGGCTTATGGGTTACGATCTCTTCCAATCCGTGCGCCGCTTTCTTCCCCTGGAACTGGCGGGAATGGGCTCATCGCCTGTAGGCGGTCTTGGCGAAATTTCCCATGAAGAGCTGCCTTACCGTCTGGCGAAATACCGTTTTTTCTTCAGCCCCATTCGCTACACAAGCATGCCTCTTTCCCTTTGCGAGGCGATGATGATAGGGCTGCCGGTCATAGGCCTGCCGGCTACGGAAATGATCTTTGTCGTCAAAAACGGCATTAATGGGTATTTAAACAATGATACCAACCGCCTGATTAAGAAAATGAAGCGCCTGCTTAAAGACCATAACTACGCTAAGCGCCTTGGGACCGGAGCGCGCCAATACGCCAAAAAAAATTTCAGCATCTTCAGGTTCGTCAATGACTGGAACCACGCGTTGACCAAAAGGATAGGCAAATGAAAGACAAGATCGCCATTATCAGCCTGCATGGCTCCCCTTTGGCCGCCCTCGGAGGAACAGACAGCGGCGGACAGAATGTATACGTTATGCAGATCGCGAAAAACCTTTCTAAACACTTTTTTGTCGATGTCTTCACCCGCAAGACCCATCCTAACGAAAAACCTATTGTCAGGAAAAACGGATTTAGGGTAGTGCATATCGATGCCGGCCCGGCGGCGCCCATACCCAAAGAGAAATTGCTCCCTTTTATACCTGAGTTCTCGCTGGGAATCCGTAATTTTATCAAAAAAAACAAGATGAATTATAAGGTATTACACGCTAATTTTTTTGATTCCGGACAAGCCGGGATGGAGATAAAAAAAGAACTGGGTATCCCCATTATCGTCACCTTCCACGCGCTTGGAAAGATCCGCAGGCAGTATCAGGGCGCGCAGGACCGCTTTCCGGACATACGTTTCTCCGTCGAAGAGGATATCATGCGTTTTTCGGACGGTATTATCGCGGAATGCCCCCAAGATAAGGAAGACATGATAAGCCTCTACGGGGCGGACCCCAAAAAGATCCAGATCATCCCGTGCGGCTATGATCCCGAAGAATTAAAACCCATATCCAAGGCGTACGCCCGCTCCTTACTGGGTTTGTCTCGCAAGAAAAAAATAATCCTGCAGTTAGGCCGGATCGTCCAAAGAAAAGGGATCGAGAATGTCATACACGCGCTTATGCTGCTGGTTAAATTTTACAGTTATGATTCGCAGCTGCTGATCGTAGGCGGAGAAACCCGCCATCCGGACGCCAAAAAGACCCCGGAGATCGGCCGGCTTGCCCGCGTAATCAAAAGGCTGGGCCTTTCCAAGCGGGTACATTTTCTTGGCCGCGCGGACCGCAACTGGCTGAAATTCTTTTATAGCGCCGCCGACGTTTTTGTAAGTACCCCCTGGTATGAGCCTTTCGGGATCACTCCCCTTGAGGCCATGGCTTGTAAGGTCCCGGTAGTCGGTTCCGCCGTAGGAGGCATAAAATACAGTGTAGTTGACAGAAAAACCGGGTTTTTGGTTCCTCCGGAAGAACCGGGATTTTTGGCATCCCGCCTGGCTATGCTCATGGCCCTTCCCCAGCAAGCCGCGAGAATGGGCGAAGAAGGGTTTTTGAGAGTGAGCTCTGTTTTTACCTGGAAAAAAGTGGCGAAAGCCGTCTCAAGATTTTATAAAGATGTCGCCAAATAAGGCCGTGTTCCTGGATAAAGACGGTACGCTCATAAAAAACCTCCCTTATAACGTAGACGTCAAGAAAATAACGTTCTTTAGGGATGTGTGGGAAGGTTTAAAGATGCTGTCCGGGGCGTCATACCGGCTGATAGTGGTTACAAACCAGCCTGGCCCGGCATATGGTTTTTATACGATAAAGGATATCGAAAAGGTCAAAAAGTTCATTCTTAAACGCATGTTGAGGCGCAGGATAAAACTCTGGGGTTATTATTACTGCCCTCACCATCCCGGGGGAACAGTAAAAAAATTTAAGCTGTCCTGCGGCTGCCGGAAACCTCTCCCCGGGCTTATACAAAAAGCCGGCCGGAAGCTGAATGTAGATCTGACAAGCTCCTGGATGATCGGAGACACCCTGGATGATATTGAAGCCGGAAAAAGATCCGGCTGCTCCACCGTGCTGATAAACAACGGCAATGAAACCGAATGGAAGATGCCCCTGGGCAGGGTACCGGATGCCATCGTAAGCGGTTTTCTTGAGGCGGCGCGTTTTATCAGGAAAAACCAGACGCCATGAAAAAAATTTGGCCTAAACAAAATATAAGAAATATCCTCTGCGTTCGGCTCGACAATATGGGAGACGTATTGATGTGTTCGCCTGCCATGAGGGCGTTGAGAGAAAACGGGGCAAAACTTACATTGCTTTGCTCGCGAGCCGGGAAAAACATCGCCGGACTCATTCCCGAAATAGATGACGCGATGGTATTACAGGCGCCCTGGGTCAAGAGAGACGGCCATTTGCCTTCACAAGACGGGGCTGTATCAAAAATGATATCTGAAATACAAAGCCGTTGTTTTGACGCGGCTGTAATATTTACGACTTACAGCCAAAGCGCTCTCCCGGCCGCTCTTTTATGTTATTTAGGAAAGGTACCTTTACGGGCCGCATACTGCCGGGAGAACCCCTATGAATTGATAAATTGGTGGCTTCCTGAACCGGAGCCCCAGCGGCTTATACGCCATGAAGTCCAACGGCAGCTGCATTTTGTGAATATACTTGGCTACTCGACCCGGGATAAAAGCCTTTCTCTTACGATCCCGCGGCCGGCCCGGGAAGCGGCTTACAGGAAATTAACCGCCTGGGGTATATCGGGCGATGACTGGTATATTCTTCACCCGGGGGCATCAGCGTCTTCACGGCGTTATCCTGCCGATTTTTTCGCGGAAGTTATCCGGCAGCTATATATCAAAAAGAATGTAGCGGTGTTAACCGGGAATAAGGCGGAATTGGAGATCATAAAGCGGATATGCCGGATTTTACCCGGCGGAGCGTTCCGCGTGGATGTAACCCTAGAGATCGAGGAATTAGCGGCACTGATACAAGTCAGCCCCTTACTGATAAGCAATAATACCGGGCCGATCCACATAGCCGCGGCGCTGCAGACTCCGGTGGTAGTGCTTTATGCTTTGACTAACCCGCAACATACGCCATGGAATGTCTTAAGCAAGGTGTTATTTTATGACGTCTCCTGTAAATTCTGTTATAAAAGCGACTGCCCGGAACAGCATCATTTATGCTTGAGAAGGGTGCATCCGGACCAGGTTGTGGAATCCGCGGATTCGATAATGCGGTTAAAAAAGGAAGATCATGTACACGCTCGGAATTAACGCCGCTTTTCATGATTCTGCCGCCTGCCTGGTGAAGAACGGCAAGATCGTGGCCGCGGCTGAAGAAGAACGGTTTACCGGGATCAAGCATGGAAAACGCCCTGTCCCTTTTTCCGCTTATGAATTGCCTTTTCACGCTATCCACTATTGCCTCGCCCAGGCGGATATATCTATTTATGACCTTGACCACATCGCTTACTCCTTCAACCCTATGCTTTTCTATAATCCCGGGAAAACTCCGCATCATGTATGCTTAAAGATCAAACCGGATAAAAAGCATAAACCCGGGTTTTCTCCCTGGGATCCCCTCTTTTACCTGTATTTATTGAACGCGCCTAAATATTTACTGGATGGCTGCCCGCATCATTTACAGGAGCGTTTCAGGAAAAAAGGAATGATTTTTAAAACTCAATGGCATTATATCGACCATCACATGGCCCACGCGGCAAGCGCCTTTTTGGTCTGCCCGTTCAAGAGCGCCGCAATTTTGACGCTGGACGGCCGCGGCGAAAAGGTAACCACCACCTTCGCCGTGGGAAAAAGAAAACAAATCTGGGTGATCAAGGAGATCAGCATGCCGCACTCGATAGGCATCCTTTACGAAAAATTGACGGAGCATTTGGGATTCTTGCATTCAAGCGATGAATACAAGGTCATGGCGCTGGCTTCTTTCGGAAAGCCTAATTACAGGAATGAATTCCGCCGGATGATAAATCTAAAAAAGGACGGCCGCTATGAAATTGATTATCTTGACCTGAACAGGCTCTTCGGCCCGCCCAGGAAAAAAGGGGCGCCTTTAAAACAACGGCATTTCGACATCGCCAGCTCTCTGCAAAAGGCGCTTGAGGAAACGGTCCTGCATATGGTTTCCTGGCTGGCTAAATCCGTTAAAGAAAGAAATTTATGCCTGTCCGGAGGCGTCGCTTTAAACTGCGTAATGAACAGCCGTATAAAAGAAAAGGGCGATTTCAAAGAAATATGGGTCCAGCCCGCGGCAGGCGATGCTGGTACGGCGCTGGGAGCGGCAGTTCTTGTTGATTCCAACCAGCGCTCGGGAAAACGGCCCCAGGCGATGACCCATGCGTATTTCGGGCCGGAATACCCCGAAACGGAGATCGAGCGTTTTCTGGCATGGGCTAAGACTAAATACCGCAAGCTTGACAATATACCGCGGCAAGCCGCCTCCCTGCTTTTTGAAGATAAAATCGTGGGCTGGTTCCAGGGCCGCATGGAATTCGGCCCGAGGGCATTGGGTGCCCGATCGATCCTCGCCTCTCCGCTGACCGCTGAGATGCAAACGCGCCTCAATGAGATCAAAGGCAGGGAAGATTTCAGGCCCGTAGCTCCCTGCGTCCTGGAAGAAGAAGCGGGAAAATGGTTTAAGGGGGCGGGCGTTTCACCTTTCATGTTGTTTGTATACGATGTCATCCGGGAGAAAAAACCCCTTATCCCCGCGGTCACCCACATAGACGGAACAGCCAGGATACAGACCGTCAACCGCTGCCAGAACCCGCTTTATTATGACACTATACTTTCTTTTAAGAAATTGAGCGGCGTTCCTATCCTGATAAATACCTCTTTTAACATAAATAGTAAGCCCATTGTCTGTTCTCCCCAGGACGCCTTAGGCGCGTTCTGGGCGTCGCCTATAGACGCGCTTATAATGGGTCCTTTTTTAATCGAAAAATCATAAAGGAGCGTTAAGATCAGGCACCATTATAATGATTTCATCAATCCCCGTTCACCGTTCAGGGAAAGCCTCAAAAACAGCGTGCGCGAAGGAATAGCGGCTGAGGTTGTGATAAAAGCGCTGGATTATTACCTTATACCTTTCGCGCTTTTTTTGGGAGCGACTAATAAAGAGATCGGGGACCTTATCGCGCTTCCCTATTTGGCCTCCTCCGTTATCATCTTATTCTCTTACCGGCTAATGCGGATGATAGGAAGCAGGTTAAAAATAGTCCTTTTATGCGCTTTCGCGCAAACATTCGTCCTGTTCCCGCTTGTAATCCTTCCGGTATTCCGCGGATACAGGGCCACGATCACCGCCCTTATCTTTTTCATAGTGATCTTCAGGGCGCTGGGAACGGTCATCGGCGCTTCCTGGGGGAGCCTCGTCAGCCATTACCTAAAAGATAATGAGCGGGGTAAATTTTTCGGATGCAGAAGCCATGTCACGGGCGTATCGGGGCTCGCCATCGCCGGGTTATTTGGCGCCTGGCTGCACTTAACAGAACAAAAGAATTTCCAGGTAACGGGTTTCGCGATCCTCTTTCTGGCGGTAGCCATGTCGCGTTTTATATCGGTCCTGATCATAAGAAAAATGAAAGATATTTCTATCCCTAACCCTCAAAGGCCGCAAAAAGCCCTGAGAAAGTTCACGCTTCCGTTTTGGCACCTGATAAATCTATCAAAAGACAGCAATTTCCTGAAATTTTTGATCTATGTCTCTTTGACCACATTCGCCGCCCAGTTCTCGCTCCCGTTTTTCAGCGTTTGGCTCTGGAAATCGCTGGGATTAAATTATATTTGGTACACAGCCATACATCTTTCTTCCATCCTTATGGGCCTTATCTTTTTCCCGCTCTGGGGCAGGCACGCGGACCTGGTCGGTAATGTAAGAATACTCAGGCAGACCAGCTGGGTCATCGCGCTGATCCCCCTATTATGGGTTTTTGTCCGCAATCCAGCGGCCCTTATGTTTGTGGAATTTCTATCAGGGATCGTCTGGGCGGGATTTAACCTGTCTTCCACAAACTATATCTATGATTGCTGTTCGCCTTTTGAGAGGGTCCAGTGCCTGGTTGCTTTTCATTTCATCACCTGCGTTTTTTCTTTTTTGGGCGCCTTCTTAGGCGGGAACCTGCTTCAATACCTGCCGGCGATCATGGGTTATCAAATGGCTTCTCTATTTGTTATCTCCGCAATTTTGCGCCTTATCGCTGACACGGTCATTTCGGGCAAATTCGCGGAGATACGTCAAAAGGTAAAAAAAGTATCCAGCTGGGATCTGTTCTTAAGCGTAATCGGCCTGCGCCCGATCGCTGGAAGCGAAACCACATGGGAGGAGAATTATTAAAATGAGAGTTTCTGTCGTAATACCCACCTGCAAACGGAATAATCTCTTAAAACGCTGCCTGAAAAGCGTCGCCGAACAAAGATTTTCCCGCGACGAATACGAGGTCATAGTGGCTGATGACGGAGCCAATCCCGAAACCCGGGCTACGATCCTTTATTTCGCGCTGGCCTATATCTTCATGAAATTCAAATATGTGCCCGTGGAAGGCAACCACGGCCCGGCAGCGGCGCGAAACGCCGGATGGAAACAAGCCGAGGCTGACATAATCGCCTTCATTGACGACGATTGCGTAGCTGAACCCGACTGGTTAAGCGCGGGCATGGCTTCTTTCAGCCCTGAAATTGCCGCTGTCTCGGGAGTAGTAAAGGTTCCGGTCTCCCAGAAACCCAGGGATTATGAACTCTGCATTGCCCGGATGCAGGAATGCCGTTTCCTTACGGCAAACTGTTTTTACAGAAAAAGCGTGCTGAAAGAAACCGGGGGATTCGACGAGAATTTCAAAACCGCCTGGAGGGAAGATTCCGATCTGTATTTTACCGTGCTTTCAAGAAGGCTGCCAGTTGGACTCGCGGAGGACTCCGTAGTGACCCACCACGTACGTAACATCCCGTGGGGCATGGGGATCAAAGAAGAAAAAAAGAATTTATATAATGCCCTTTTATTCAAAAAACATCCCTGGTTTTTCAGGAAATTCATAGAGCACTCGCCTCCATGGTTTTATTACCTGACCGTTTCCTCCGCGCTTACCGGGATCCTTGGCCTGCTTTTCTTTCCCGCCTTAAAGGGTTTTATCCTTCTTTGGGTTTTCATGTCCCTTATGTTCGCGGTAAAAAGGCTTTCGCGCACTTCCAAATCCTTAAGCCATGTCCTTGAAATGGTCTTTACCTCTTTTCTAATCCCGTTTTTGTCAGTATTCTGGAGGATAGCGGGCGCCTTACGTTTTGGAATAATATATTTCTAGGGTTTTAGCGCCTGAAGTAGAAAAAAATCCGGAAAAAGAGTATTTTGGTCAGTCTTCCGCTGAAGAAAGATGTTAAAATAAAAAATTGCCTATAGGCAAGTGTTAAAAAGGAGGAGTATATGCGTGAACAAGCTGATATCGGGTACTACCCGGCGATTTCCTGGGGAGCGATCATTGCCGGTGTCGTGATTTTGCTGGTAAGCGGGTTGATGCTCGCGACTCTGGGAGCGTCATTGGGATTATGGAACGCTGACCTCTCCCGGGGAATGATGTCTTTGAAAACCTTGGGCGCCGGCGCCGTGATATGGTGGATAATTACAATGCTGGTTTCCTCTTATATCGGATCATGGGTAAGCGGCCGGTTGGCCGGCTCCACATTAAGGCTTAACGCCGCCTTGCATGGGATAATCTCCTGGGCATTAGCGATGTTGATCGCGGTCTTTACGGCGACTGCGGCAGCGGGGATAATTTTTTCCGGGGCTGTTGGCATGGTAGCGGGCGGCGCGCAGGCCATAGGCGGCGGGATAGGGCAGGCTGTTTCAGGTTTTGATATCAACAAGCTCCCCGCTCCGCTGAGGCTGGAAATAGAATCGCTTTTTGGAAACGCCCGGCAGCAGATTGAGGGGCAGATGCAAAAACCGGGGCCTTCTTTAGAGGAAGCCTGGCGGGCTTTTTCCAGCGTATTGAGCAAAGGCCCGGACGCGGTTACCGAAGGCGACAGGGAACAGCTTGCGAGCATCGTCGCTCAGCGAACCAACGTCTCCTTTGAACAGGCGCGCGCTAATGTAGATAAGGCGATAGCCGGATATAAGGATTTTCAAAGGGGATTGCAGGATCTTGGACGCGGGGCTCAGAAGGCCGCGGAAAAAACGGCTGAAACGGCGGGCGCTGCGATGTTCGGCGGATTCTTGGTACAATTATTCTCTTTGGGAGCTGCAGCCTTAGGCGGGATCACGGGCGCGAAAAGTTCGCATGTTGAGCCGGTATAAGTTAGAATAAGGATTATCACGCCTGAGGACACAGGTTTTGTCCTCAGGTTTATTTTCTATTCAGCGATTAATTTTTTCAAGTTGTTAATGGCGACGGCGAAGTTAAGGTTCTGCGCCATGAAAAACGAGGCGACGGTAGTGACGCCTATGACTTCCCCGTATTCGTTTATCACCGGGCCCCCGCTTGAACCCGGAGAAACCGGTGCCGTCATTTGCAAGACCTTTATATCCCCCTTGGAACGCACGCCGCTGATTATCCCGCTTGATACCGAACGCTCAAAACCCCAGGGATCCCCCATTACCACTATGAACTGCCCGTTAATAACATTATCAGAATCACCCACCGGCAAGTAAGGAAAATCTTCCCCTTCCACTTTCAAAAGCGCCATGTCAAGGCCCGGATCTCCTTTAACGAAAAAGGCTTCTTTATATTCACCCTCTCCGATTTTTACCTCCGCCTTATACGCCGATTCCAAAACATGGAAATTAGTGACGATAACTCCGTCGTTTGACACCAGAAATCCGCTGCCTTTTCCCATCTCTTCGCCTTTTTTATCGCTGACCTTTATCGACACCGTCGCTTGTGAACTTCGCGAAGCTATATCAGAAACCGCCAATTTAACCCTTTGCGCCTCGGGAAGAGAGGGTAACTGCAGGCCGGCCAATAGGTCCTTATCCAGGCCCTTGACAAAGGTCTTTTTTTTCGGCTTTGAGATCGTTTCTATGATCCTTTCTACCGGGTTTTGGGCCAAGATCTTTTCATACTTTTTTGTGTAATAAATTTGCGTGGCAATGAACAATGTGACAAAAATAAAAGTAAGCGCTATCTTCGTTTTTTTCTTGAATTTTGTCCCCGACCATAAAAGTATCAGGCCCACGGGGGTAACCAGTATAAGCAGGCTAAAGACTACCCGCTTGCGCAAGTACCATTTTACCTTATACTTATCATTTAAAAGGTTGGATACAACCGTTAATATCAGCCAGGCCGCTAGAATATAAATGTGGAACCGTATTAAGGGGATGATGTTCCCTTTCGAGTAATTCTTGATATCCAAAGCATTATTCAGCCACAGAAAAAATAATATGCCGAGGACAAAAGGATGGGATCTCAGGTTGATCTTTGTCCATGCCAGGGCCCTTTTAAGGGTCAGCCTCCGGGCCCCTCTCTTGTAAACCGCGAGGTATCTCTTGATCTTGTGTTTCGCCGGTTTCTTTTTCATCGATTCATTAAATGGGAAAAAAATACGGAGAGTGGAGGATTTGAACCTCCGGTCGCCTTACGGCGACAACGGTTTTCGAGACCGCCGCTTTCAACCGCTCAGCCAACTCTCCAATAAATAAGCCTAATTTTTCAAAGCCAAAAATATTAAAA